>JANWZI010000036.1 GCA_025054695.1 Myxococcota bacterium
GACTGCCAACGACACGAACGCCTCTTGACGAGCGGCGAACGCGGATTAGCTTCCGCGCCCGAAGGCGGGCTGGCACTCGCAAGGCGAGAGTGCCAACAACCGGTTTCCGCCCGATCCGAGGAGGTGTTCGATGGCGTTCCGACCGCTTCAGGACCGCGTTCTCGTCAAGCGCATGGCTGAGGAGGAGAAGACGCGCGGCGGCATCATCATCCCCGACACGGCCAAGGAGAAGCCCATCGAAGGGAAGGTGGTGGCCGTCGGCAACGGCAAGGTGCTCGACAACGGCACCGTGCGGCCGCTGGACGTCAAGGTCGGCGACCGCGTCCTGTTCGGCAAGTACAGCGGCACCGAGGTGAAGATCGACGGCGAGGAGCACCTGGTGCTGCGCGAGGAGGACATCCTCGCCGTGATCGAGGGTTGATTCACCAGGAGGTCGACGATGGCAGCGAAGGACATCCTTTACGACAGCACCGCGCGGGACCGCATCCTGTCGGGCGTCAATCAGCTCGCCAACGCGGTCAAGGTGACGTTGGGGCCCAAGGGGCGCAACGTCGTCATCGAGAAGAGCTTCGGCGCGCCGACCGTGACCAAGGACGGCGTCACGGTCGCCAAGGAGATCGAGCTCGCCGACAAGTTCGAGAACATGGGCGCGCAGATGGTGCGCGAGGTCGCCAGCAAGACCTCCGACGTGGCCGGGGACGGAACGACCACCGCGACGGTGCTCGCGCAGGCGATCTACCGCGAGGGTGTGCGCATGGTCGCCGCGGGGCACAACCCGATGGAGATCAAGCGCGGGATCGACAAGGCCGTCGAGTACGTCGTCGAGAAGCTCGGTAAGCTGAGCAAGTCGACCAAGGATCCGAAGGAGATCGCGCAGGTCGGCACGATCAGCGCCAACGGGGAGGCCGCGATCGGCAAGATCATCGCCGACGCGATGGAGAAGGTCGGCAAGGAGGGCGTCATCACGGTCGAGGAAAACAAGGGCCTGGAGACGACGCTCGAGGTCGTCGAGGGCATGCAGTTCGACCGCGGCTACCTCTCCCCGTACTTCGTCACCGACGCCGAGCGGATGGAGGCCGTCCTCGAGGACGCGTACCTTCTCATCTGCGAGAAGAAGATCTCGGTGATGAAGGATCTGCTGCCCGTCCTCGAGGCCATCGCGCGGCAGCAGAAGCCGCTGCTCGTGATCGCCGAGGAGGTCGAGGGCGAGGCGCTGGCGACGCTCGTCGTCAACAAGCTGCGCGGCACGCTGCAGTGCTGCGCGGTCAAGGCGCCGGGCTTCGGTGACCGCCGCAAGGAGATGCTCAAGGACATCGCAATCCTGACGGGCGGACAGGTCATCAGCGAGGACCTCGGCATCAAGCTCGAGAACGTCACGCTCAACGACCTGGGTCGCGCCAAGCGCATCACCGTTGACAAGGACAACACGACGATCGTCGACGGCCTGGGCGCCAAGGCGGACATCAAGGCTCGCATCGAGACCATCCGCAAGCAGATCGAGGAAACGACGAGCGACTACGACCGCGAGAAGCTGCAGGAGCGGCTCGCCAAGCTCGTCGGCGGCGTCGCCGTGGTTAAGGTCGGCGCGGCGACCGAGGTCGAGATGAAGGAGAAGAAGGCGCGTGTCGAGGACGCGCTGAACGCGACCCGTGCGGCGGTCGAGGAGGGCATCGTGCCGGGTGGCGGCGTTGCGCTCATCCGGGCGGCGGCAGGCCTTGAGAAGCTGGAGGTGCCCGACGAGCAGCGCGTCGGCGTCAACATCGTGCGGCGGGCCATCGAGGAGCCGCTGCGCATGATCGCCGCCAACGCGGGCTGGGAGCCGAGCGTCGTCGTCAACGAGGTGCGCCAGGGCAAGGGCGCGTGGGGCTTCAACGCCCAGACCGAGAAGTACGAGGACCTCATCGAGGCGGGTGTGATCGACCCGACCAAGGTCGTGCGCACGGCCTTGCAGAACGCCGCGTCGGTCGCGGGCCTGATGCTGACCACGGAGGCCCTGGTCGCCGAGGCGCCGAAGGAGGAAAAGAAGTCGGCGCACCACCACGACCACGGCGCCGACTTCTGAGCGGACGGCGTCGCGTCACGGCTGCAAGCGCGTACGAGGGCCGGTCGGGTGTGAGCCCGCCGGCCCTCGGCATTTCGCGACGCTGGCGGATACGACGCACCCCGCGGAGCCGTTTCGCTCGTCGGCGACGAGCTCAGGTCCGCGTCGGACCTCGAGAGCGGCGAGACCGAGTCCGAGTCCTAGCCTGAGTCCGAGACTGAGTCCGAGTCCGAGACCGAGTCCGAGCCGGAGCCCGAGCCCGAGTCCGAGACCGAGTTCGAGACGGAGACCGAGTCCGAGCCCGAGTCCGCGTCCGACTGCCGGGGCCGAATCCGGGCCCGACGTTTCGCTTCGGTCGACGGGGGCGCAGGCGTCAGGGCACTTCGGGCGGCGGATCGGCGCCTCGGCGCGCGAGGAACGACAGACGCCCGTCGCGCGGGGGCATCAGGTGCGCGTGAGGTTCGCGCGCGACGAGCACGACGTCTTCGTGCCAGAGAGGAACGACGGGAAGCTGCTCGACGAGCCGGCGCTGCACGATCGCGTAGGCGGCGCGGCGCTCGTCGCGCTCGAGGCCAATCCGTCCGCGTTCGAGTGACTCGTCGATTACTGGATCGCGCAGCCGCCAGCGGTTGGCGCCCGCGCGCCCCGGAGCCGGGATGCGGTCCGAGCCGAAGAACCATGAGAGCAGATGCGGCTCGTACATCTCGGGCAGGCTGAGCAGCGCAATCTCGAAACGCCCCCGGTCCATCTCGGCGATCAGGGTCGCGCCGTCCGAGGGACGCACGCGGATGCGCAGCCCTACGCGCGCGAGCATCGCGGCGATCGCGCGCGCCGTCGAGACGCGCGTGCGATCCGACGCGCAGCGCAAGGTCAGCTCGGCGTGCAGGGCCCCGGTCCGTTGCAGCAGCGCGCGTGCGGCGGCCGGGTCGTATTCCGGTACGGGCAGATCGTCGATCGCCGCCCAGTGTCCCGGAGGAAGCAGACCCCGTGCGGGACGGCCCCGGGCGGCGAGCTCGGCGTCAACGAGCGCATGGCGGTCGAGCGCATGGGCGATGGCGCGTCGAACGCGCACGTCGGAGAGCACCGGTGCGTCGAGATTGAAGCCCAGATACGTCGTGCCGATGCCGGGCGCTGTACGCACGCGGAAACCGGGTCGCGTCTCGAACAGGGGTACGAGCAGCGGCGGAAGCGCGCCGACGACGAGATCGCCGCGGTCGGCGAGCAGACGCAGGGCGCGCGTATTGTCGTCGCGGACGGCCTCGAGCACGACGCGGGCGACGAGGGGACGACCGCCGTGCCACCGAGGGTTCGCGGCGAGCTCGATCCGACCGGGCCGACGGGAGACGAGGACGAAAGGACCGGCGCCGATCACGGGGCTTGTGCCTGTTCCGATGCGCCGGGCGGCATCCTCGGCGCGCACGATGGGAAGCTCGAGATCGGTCACGAACGTCGCGTGCGGACCGTCCAGCTCGAACAGGACGGTGCGATCGTCCTCGGCCGCGATCCGGACGATGCGTCGATAGGTGCCCGCGTAGCGGGAGCCGAGCGCGGGGTCGATCACGCTTCGGTAGGTCGCGACGACGTCCGCGGCGTCGAGGGTCGATCCGTCGGAGAACCGCAGTCCCGGCCGCAGGCGGATCCTCCAGCGCCGCGAATCGATGGAGTCGATCGTCTCGGCGAGATCGGGGTAGGGCTCGAGCCGGTCGCCGTCCATCGCGACAAGCGAGGCGAAGAGCAGGCGCGTGGTTCGCAGACTCCAAGCGTCGGCGACGTGGCGGGGGTCGAGTTGCTCGACGTCACGCGGGATGAGCACGCGCAGCGGCTCGTCGATGCCCCGAGGCGTCGCAGCCGGGTTCGCGTCGCAACCGACCGACGCGACGAGCCCGCTCGCCACGATCGCGACGATGATGGGGTGCGCGGGCACGACGGGAAGTGTCTCACGGCTCCGATCTCGCGGATCGATCGCACGCCGGACTCGCCCTCGTCGACGCGGACCAGGAACGCCGTCGGGCACTGACGGCGGTGGCTACGGTGCGTGACGTGACAGAGGGGTGTTGCGAGCCCGAGCCCGAGACCGACTCGGAGAATCGAGTCCGAGACCGAGTCGGAGCCCGAGACCGAGTCCGAGACCGACTTGGAGAATCGAGTCCGAGTCCGAGACCGAGACCGAGTCCGAGACCGAGCTCCAGTAGAAGACACGATCGACCAATCGGACCGGCGCTGTGACTCGGGAGCCGTCTCTCGTTCCGATCCGGTCTCGGCCTCGGACCGGGGCTCGAGGCCGACGGGGGATCGGACTCCGAAGCCGGTTGCGATCCGCCTCGGGCTCGACGCCGGTTTCGTCGGCTCGGAAGCAGCGAGTCGGGGCCGTGCGACGCGGAAGCCGTGGGCCGCCACGCGCGTGCTACCAGATGCGCGTGTCGCCGGCCGCCTGGATCGTCGTCCTGTCCGCTTCCGCCGTGGCACAGGGCCCGGACTGGACCGACGAGGGGCTGGCGCGCCGGCTCGAACGCCTGGTGGCCTCGGCCCCGCGGGGCGCCAGGGTCGGTATCGCCGTCGCCGATGCGGCGACTGGCCAGCCCTGGTTCCGTCACGCCGGAGACGTTCCGCTCAACCCCGCCTCGAACGTAAAGCTCGTGACCGCCGCGCTCGTGCTCGACGTTCTGGGACCGGCGCACGCGTTCGAGACGACGCTCCACGGCTCGATGCGCGACGGACACGTGGAGACCCTCGTGTTGCGCGGGCGCGGCGATCCGTCGTTGCGCACCGCCGACCTTGCCGAGCTCGTCCGTCGCCTCGTACGAGATGGGCTGCGCTCGGTGGGACGGGTCGCGGTGGACGGCACGTGGTTCGAGCCGTCGGTGCTGCCGCCGGCGTACGATCAGCGTCCCGACGAGGCTGCGGCGTTCCGCGCGCCCGTCGGCGCGGTGGCGGTCGACGGGGCAAGTTTCTGGCTGCGCGTGCGCGCCGGATCGCAAGCCGGGGCGCCGGCGCGCGTCGAGACGTGGCCACCGGGCTACTTCGACCTCGTCGCCGACGTGCAGACCGTCGAGTCGGGCTCGACTTCGCTGCGGATCGGCCAGGTCGATCTCGGCGCGCGCATGCGGCTCGAGGTTCGCGGTCGGCTCGTCGCGGGCTCCGTGCACGTCGAACGACGACGTGTCGAGCACCCGCTGCACCACGCCGGTCAGGTGCTCGCGCAACTGCTGCGAGAGGCCGGCGTGTCCGTCGCACACGAGCCCGTCGTTCTCGAGACGAGGACCGAAGGCACCGCACTGCTCGCGTCGCACCGATCGGCACCGCTCGCGCAACTGTTGCACGCGCTCGGCAAGCACAGCGACAACTTCGCCGCCGAGACCCTGCTGCGCGCAGTCGCGGCGGAACGTACCGGAGAGGGGAGCACCGAGGCGGGCCTGCGCCTCGCGCGCGAGCTGATGGCACGTGCGGGCGTGCCGGAGTCGGCATACGAGCTCGTCAATGGCTCGGGCCTGTACGCGGGCAATCGGCTCGCGCCCGACCATCTCGTCGCCCTGCTCGTCCACGTACACCGCGATTCGCGCCTTCGTCCCGATTTCCTGGCTCAGCTCGCGATCGGCGGTGTCGACGGAACGCTCGCGCGCCGGCTGCGCGCGCTGCCCGCCGGCACGGTCGTCCGGGCCAAGACCGGGACCCTGGCCGGCGTGGTGGCGTTGTCCGGCTACGTGCTCGGCGATGATCCGGATGAGGCCGTGGCCTTCAGCGTGCTCGTCGACCAGCTGCGCCGGAGTCAACTCGCGGCGGCGCGTTCGCTCGCCGATGAGGTTGCCACGATGCTGGCCGAACGGCTCGCGGCGAGGCGACCACCGGCTGCGGCCTCTCGATACGACCACGAGCCACGGCTCATCGGGTCGGTCGATGGGTTGGTTGGCCGTTGCGACTCCGAGCCCGGCCCGATCCCGACTCGGAGCGCGAGATCGAGACCGAGTCCGAGTCGGAGCCGGAGCCTGGAGCCCGGGTCGCGGAGCCCGACGCGGGGCGCGAGCTCGAGCCCGAATCCGACACGCGGTGCGAAAAGGAAACCGTGCCCGAGATCCAGCCGCCCGACCGACGCAGTGCGAGTGCCGCTCACCGTCGCCGGACCGAGCCCCGGCGACGTCAGGGTCTCTCCACCAGCTCGCGGACGCGGCGTTCGATGGCCGGTTCGTCGGACGCGCGGAAGCCGCCGTGCACGTGCCGGACGATGCCGCGTCGATCGATCAGGTACGACGACGGCATGCGCGGCGGTGCGTACCGGTTGGCCACGACGTGTCCCGGATCGTGGACGATGCGGAAGAGCGCGGGCGTGCGCCGCAGGAAATTGCGGACCGCGTCGAGTCGCTCGTCGACGCTAACTCCGACGATCACCAGCCCGCGGCGCGCGTAACGCTCGTGCAACCGGTTGAGGAAGGGGAACTCCGCGCGGCACGGCTCGCACCAGCTCGCCCAGAAGTCGACGAGAACGACCTTGCCTCGCAGATCGGCGATCCGGACGGGACGTCCGCGCAGGTCGGACAGACCGATCTCCGGGGCGCGTGCACCGACGCCGACGGCGTGGACGGCCGTCGGTGCGAGCAGCGCGCCGCCGATCGCGACCGCGACGAACCACGCGCGGAGAGGCATACGCACGGGCTTCGACGGGCCGCAGAGCCGCGCATTCAAGGGGAGCGGTGCGCTCACGGCAGCAGCTCCTCGCGCACGTACGGTTCGAGCGCCTCGAGGGGCTCGTCGAAGCGCCTCCCGTTGACGAAAATCGTGGGGGTTCCCCGGATCGCCGCGCGTCGTCCCTGCGCGCGGTCGGCCTCGATGCGTTCGGCCGTCGCCGGGTCGAGGAAGTCTCGTTCGAATCGCGCCATGTCGAGCCCGATGGCGCGCGCGTGCTCGCGCAGATCGGAGTCGGTCAGACGATCCTGGTTCTCGAAAAGCCGGTCGTGCATGGCCCAGAACTTGCCCTGGATGTGGGCCGCGACCGCCGCGCGCGCCGCTGCTCGCGCATGGGGATGGCCCTCCAGCGGGTAGTGCAGGAACGCGAGCCGGACCTGGCCGTCGTGCTCGCGCAGCAGGCGCTGCAGGACGGGGTGCGCGGCGGCGCAGTAGGGGCACTCGAAGTCGCTGAAGACGACGAGCGTCACCGCGGCTGTCGGATCGCCGCGCACCGGCGCATGGTCGAGCTCGAACCGCACCGCCCCGTCGGGTCCGTACCGACGCCGATACGCTTCTGCGATCTCCTCGGCGCCGTAGCCCTCGGTGACGAGGCGAAGCAGGTAGCGTGCCGCGCCGACGCAACCGCGGCATGCCCGCCGTTCGGCGATGCAACGGGCGACGGCGATGGGCTCGCCACACGGCGCGAGTTGCTCGTTGACGAGTCGCACCCAGAGACGGCGCTCGTTCGCCGTCAGCGTGCTCGTGTCGAAGCCATCGAGCGACTCGATCCGCTCCGGTGGCTCGTCGTTGCGCTGGCCGCGACGCTCGAGCTCGCGTCCCCCACCGCAGCTCGCTCCGAGGCTGCCGAGCAACAGTGCCGTCGGCGTCAGGCGTGCCGGCAGCGAGGCCATCATCGGGGCGTCGCAGCGTAGCGCGGTCGCCGGACCGGGTCGATGGCGTCGCCGAGCGCCGCGTCGAGCCGGCTCTCGCGTGGCCCGGACGAGCCGGAGTCCGAGCGCGAGTCCGACTCCGGTTCCGCCTTCGAGGGGGATCGAAGCCCGAGCGCGAGCGTGTGCGCCCGTTTCCTCGAGGTACGGGTGCGCCGTTACGGTCGCCCCGCGGCGAACCGACCGATTGCGTCGAGCGTCATCGTTCCGTCGTACAGGGCGCGCCCGACGATGGCTTCACGGATGCCCGCGTCGCGCAAGCGGCGCAGATCCTCCTCGTTCCGAATTCCGCCGGAGGCGATGACGGTCGCGCGCACCTCCCGCTGCAGCGCGGCCGTTGTCTCGACGTCGGGGCCGTTCGCTTCGCCGTCCCGATCGATGCACGTGTACAGGATGGCCGCGACCCCCCAACCGTCCGCTTCGCGCGCGAGCGCTTCGATGGGCTTCTCGCTCTGCCGACGCCATCCGGCGGTCGCCACGCGCCCGGCGCGTCCATCGACCGCGACGACGACGCCGTGGGGCCGTTCCCCGACGAGCGCGCGTACCAGGTCCGGGCGCTCGACGGCCGCGGTGCCGAGCACGACGCGCTCGACGCCGTGCTCCCACCACTGGCGGGCCACCTCAGCCGTTCGAATTCCACCACCGAGTTGCACGAGCAGGCCCGAGGCCGCATCGAGGATCCGACGGACGGCTTCGAGGTTGCTCGGCCTACCGTCGCGCGCGCCGTCCAGGTCGACCACGTGCAAGCGGCTCGCCCCGGCCTGCGCGAAGCGCCGGGCGAGCCGGCCCGGATCGTCGTCGATCCAGCGGGGCGCGTCGTAGTTCCCTTGACGCAGACGCACCACGCGTCCGTCGAGCAAGTCGATGGCGGGCACGACGATCACGGCGAGCCGTGCGATCAGGGCGACGAGGGGCGATCGGCCTCGCCGGAAGTGCCGGATCGCTCGGACATCCCGGACTCGGAGCGGTCCGCCTCGGTGCCTTCGATGGGCGGAAGCACGATGCGGAACGTGGTGCGTCCCGGCCGGCTCTCGACGTCGATGCGACCGCGATGCTCCTCGACGATCGCACGCACCACGGCGAGCCCGAGCCCGGTCCCTTGGCGTTTTCCATGGGTGGCGAACGATTCGAAGAGCCGCCCGCGGATCGCGTCCGGAATGCCGGGACCGTCGTCCGTGAACTCGAGCACGAGGCGTCCGGCGTCGTCTCGCGTGACGCGAATGCGAAAGGTGCCGCCGCGGTCTCCGATCGCCTCGGCTGCGTTGCGCGCGAGGTTGGTGACCGCACGTTGCATCGCGGCGGGATCGAAGACCGCCGTGCCGCGGTCGGCGAGCTCGAGCTCGACCCGCACGCCTCGATCGTCGAGGTCGCGTCGCAAGTCCTCGACGAGCTCTTCGAAGAATCGGTGCAGGTACACCCGGCGCAGCCACAGCGTTCGCTCGCCGCGCGCGAACGCGAGCGTCTGCCGCGTCATCGCGTGGATGCGGTCGACCTGGCGCAGCACGAGCGCGGCATGGCGCGCGCGGATCTCCGGGTCCGGTTCCTCCGCCAGCAGCTGGACATAGCCCCGGATGACGGTGAGCGGCGATCGCAGATCGTGCAGCACGCCGGAGAGGAACTGACCGACCGTCGAGAGCCGGTCCTGCCGCCGTCGCTGCTCGCGCGCGCGACCGAGCTCGATGGCGCTCGAGACGTGCCCCGCGATGACGGTCGCCAGCCGCAGGTCGTCGTCGGTGAACGGCTCGCGCCCGCCGGCCTTGTTGAGCAGCTCGAGCACGCCCCCGGCGCCACCCTCGCACGATAGCGGCACGGCGAGGACGGAGCGCGGATGGTAGCCCACGCGATCGGCGACGTCGCGGCGGTGACGTGGGTCGGCGTCGACGTCGTTGACCACCTGCGGCTCGCCGTGGGCGGCGACCCAGCCACAGATTCCCTGGCCGACGGGGATGCGCACCGATCGCACGGCATCGGGCTCGCCCCCGGCCGCGGCGCGAAAGCGTAGCTCCCCGGTCGACTCGTCGCGCAACAGGATGGCGGCGGCTTCGGCGTCGACGGCGCGCATGGTCCGGTCGAGCAGCCCTTCGAGCAGCTCGTCCAGGTCGGCGCTGCTCGCGGCGACGCGGGCGATCTCGAACAGCACGTCGAGCTCGCGCACCCGCCGCTCGAGCTGCTCCTGGGTCCGCAGCAGCTCCTCGTTGCGCTCGATGGCGGCGAGCAGCAACCGCGAATTCTGGACCGAGACGGCTGCCTGGGCGGCCAGCGCGCCCAGGAGCTCCTCGTCCTCGGCGTCGAATGCGCCCGTTTGCTTGTTGAGACACTGCAGTACGCCGATGATGCGACCGTCGGGTGTTCGCATCGGGACGCACAGCACGCTGCGCGTGGTGTAGCCGGTCCGTCGGTCCCACTCCGGATCGAACCGCGCGTCGAGGTAGGCGTCGGTCACGCGCTGCGCGAGGCCGTGCTGCGCCACCCAGCCCGCGATCCCTTCGCCGACCCGGAGCTCGATGCGTTGGACCCGGTCGCCCTGCGCGACGCGCGAGACGAGCCACTGGCCGGTTTCGTCCAGCAGGTACAGCGTCGAGCGATCGGCGCCCATCAGCCGGGAAACGCGGTCGACGACGAGGCCGAGCAGCTCGTCGAGGTCGAGCGTCGAGCCCAGGGCGAGGCCCACTTCGCGAAGCGCGGCGGTGCGGGCGCGCTCCCGCTCGAGCTCGGCCGCGAGTCGCTCAAGGTCGCTCGACACGCCATGATCATCGCTGATGGCCGCGTTCGTGCGCAACGGCACGCGCACGCCGCTGCACGGGCGCCGCGGGCCGACGGGTCACGCTCCGCGCGGCACGCCGTGCGCGTCAAGCGCCCAGCCCGTGGGCAGCCGAGCGCGTAGGGCCTCGCGCCGGTCCTCGGGAAGGGCCCAGTTCCGGTCGCGAAGCGACTCCAGCAGGAGGATGCGGACGCGAACGCTGTCCTCGACGAGCAGGCGCTCGATCAGCGTGTCGCAGTGCGCTTCGACGTCGTCCTGGGCGAGGACCGTCGCGAGCGCGTGGAAGCGCACCGTTTCGTTGGCATCCTCCAGGAAGCGGATCGTCGCGGGCGCGATGCGAGGATCGCGTCGGTCTCGGAGGTGGGCGATGAGCTCGACCTTGCGGTCCGGATTGCGCTCGTACTCGGTGCCCATGCTCTCGAGCAGCGCGAGGATTTCGGTGACGACCTCCTCGGCGGGCAGCAGTCGATCGAGGATCTTGAGCGGCCAGCTCACCGAGGGACACGTTCGCAGCAGCGCGCGGACGTCGGGCACGATGGGCGCGCCGACCGAGACGACCGCTTCGAACGCCGCTTCTTTCTCTTCCTGATCGGTGATCGACGGGTCGATCCGGTACGTGAAACGCGCGAGCAGGGCCCTCGCTGCGTCGGGAGTTCCCATTCGCGCCAGGGCCTGGATCGAGTCCCATCGGTCCGGCGCGAGCGCGCGCCGATTGGCGACGCGTGCGGCGTGCCGCGCGAAGGAGCCCCGCAGGCCGAGTCGCTCGAGCAGTCCCATGACGTCCCGACGTCTCCACAGGGGCGGGCCGCCGGACGCGGCCCCGGATTCTGCGCTCAGTCCCCGATGCGCGGCTCCGCCGGCAGGTAGATGGCCGCGCCGACGTTGATCATGTGGTTGACGTGGAAGATCTGGTCTTCGGCGTCGACGACCCCGTCTGGGAACTGGCCTTCGGGGCCCCCGCCGCGCTCGTCGGTTCCGGAGGTGTTCCAGGCGAACGGCAAGAACCGCCATTCGACCGAGATGCCCACCATTCCTGCGGCGTACAGCATCAGCCCGAGGCCCAGCGTCGGCGCCACGGCGACCCGTGAGGCCCTCGCCGCCTGACTCTCGAGGCAGTTGGGCTCCTGGGGATTGGCCGGCCGGGGACACGTGTCGACGTCGGTCGCGGCCCGTTCCTCGACGCCGATGGCGGCGCCGCCGAGGAAAAAGTAGAAGTCGGTGTCCAGGAACAGTTTCTGGAACAACGCCAGTTTGCCGCGCAGTGGGATGAAGCTCGCTTGCAGCGCGGCGACCCACCGCAGGCGACCGATCTGATCGGGAAAACCGTCGGCCGAGGGGAGACTGACTCGGTTGCGCGCGGTGGACACGCCGCGATCGGCGATCTGGTCGGTGAGTCCCGTGTCGAGATGGAGCACCCCTGCGCCACCCCAAACGCCGATCCCGAGCCAATCCGTGAGGTGGTAGTTGGCCTGTGCGCCGGCGAAGATGGTCCGCGAGAACTCGTCCTGCAGCGTGAATCCGACGAACGGCTGCAGCTGGATGCGCCCCTCGCGGTAGATGCGACAGCGTCGACAGGCAGGCGCGCCGGCCAGCGGGCCGGTGACCTGGACTTCCTGGGCGAGCGCCGCGCGTGGGACCGCGGCGCCCAGAGCGACCGCGAGCGGCAGCGCCGCGATCGGCAGCGTGAGCCTCGAACGGTTCATGGGCGTAGCTCCGTCACTTGGGCAGGCGATACTCGAAGCGGAACGGCACGAACAGGGTGATTCCGACGTGGGCGGTCACGTTGTTCGTCAGCGACGGACTTTCGGCGAGCCACGTCTCCGGGTCGTTGCGATCCTCGCCGAGGGCGACCTCGAGGTTCTCGAGGCGCTCGAGGTACGCGTAGTCGCGCAGCTCGGCGAAGACGGCCAGGAACCGCGTCAGGAAGATGCGCAGGCCGAGTCCCGCATTGAACGCGATGCGCCAGTCGAACTCGAACCGGCGCACCTGGGGATCGACGATGGGCACGGGCCGCGTGCGCATCATGCCGACGCCCCCGACCACATATGCGTCCCACTGGAAGATGTATTCGTTGAACATCGCGAACTTCCCGTACAGTGGCACGTACGTGAAGTTCAGATGGGCGCCGAGCTGGTACTCGGTGATCGGAACCGCGAGGCGCGTGCTGCGGCGCACGTGGAAACCGAGGTCGGACTCGTTCTCGAGTCCCTGATACCAGAGGAAGTTGACCCCCACGGCCAGCACGTTGGTCCACCAGTAGTTGAGCCCCAGTGCGGCCGCCGGATGCGACACGTAGGGGTCGTTGACGGTGAATCCTGCCGAGGGGGCGAGCTCGACGCGGTTGATCCGCAGCGCGTAGATCTGCTGGACCGCGTAGATCTCCTCTCGCGTCTCGGTGATGGGGCCGGTCGGAGCCTCGGCGGCGCCGGTCGCCGCGGTTCCGCCCTGAGTCAGCTCCCCGATGACGTCGCCTCCGCTCGTGTCTCCTTGCTGTTGCCCTTGCTCAGCCGCTTCGACGTCCTCTTCGGTGAACACCATGTCTTGGGCGCGAGCGACGTCGGGCCAAGTCGCGGCGACCCAAGTCCACGCGGCGATCGATGCGATGGTCATCGTGGTTTCCTGCACGCTGGAAGAAGTGGAACGAACGCTTCGGAACGTAGCGTCCTAAGGGCCGGATATCATTTAAAAAGTGCAGATCCTCCGACGGGGCGCCGCGACTATAACAACAAGGCGCTCCGCAATTCAACGTGGATTGTCATGCCTGTGCCGGGGGTCGTCCGACGACGAGAGGCCACCCGACACGAGGCCCTCCGAGGCGCGTCGCCGCCGGCGCCAGACCCTGGTCACCGCATTGCCGCCGCGCGAGGCTCGAGGCCCGATGGGTGCGCGTCGAGTCCGGGACCGAGACGGCGACCGAGACCGGGTCGGAGCCCGAGGCCGAGCCAGGGTGTGCGCCCGAGTCGCATTCCCATTTCTCGGTTCCACTGCCTCGTTGACCGTCATGCGGCTCGGGAGGCCTCCTCGGGCTTTTCGAACAGCGCCTCGACGAATGCGCGCGGATCGAACGCGCGCAAGTCCTCGACCCGCTCGCCGACGCCCACGAAGCGCACCGGAATGCGGTGCTCGTCGACGATGCCCAGTATGACCCCTCCTTTGGCGGTTCCGTCTAGTTTGGTCAACACGAGACCAGTGAGCGGAAGCGCCTCGCGGAACATCGCGACCTGTGAAGCGGCGTTCTGGCCGCTGGTCGCGTCGAGCACGAGCAGGACCTCGTCGGCTCCGCGTCCACCGAGGGCCTTCTGCACCGTCCGGCCGACCCTGGCGAGCTCCTCCATGAGCGGCGCTCGCGTGTGCAGTCGACCCGCGGTGTCCGCGATCACGACGTCCGCGCCCGTGTTCTGCGCGCGTCGAATGGCATCGAAAATCACCGCGCCCGGGTCCGCACGCTCCTTGCCCTTGACCACCTCGCATCCGGTTCGACGCCCCCACACCTCGAGCTGCAGTACCGCGGCGGCCCGGAACGTGTCCCCGGCGGCGAGGAGCACTTTGTGGCCCTGTCGAGAAAGCAGCGCGGCCAGTTTCCCGATGGTGGTCGTCTTGCCGACGCCGTTGACGCCGACCACGAGAATGACGGAGGGCCGTTCCGCGACGCGCAGCTCCGGCGGGGGTGCGCCGAGCACGGCGAGAGCCTCCTCGCGCAGCGCCTGCCAGACCCGGTCCGCGTCGCCGAGCTCGTTGCGCGTCAGCCGCTGACGCAGTCGCTCGAGCAGCTTGCGCGTCGTGCCGACGCCCACGTCGGCCGTCAGGAGCACCTCCTCGAGCTCGTCGAGTAGCGCCGGATCGATCTGCCGAGCGCCGCCGAACAGACGCGCCAGCCGCGCGACGAACCCTCCTCGGGTGCCCACCAGCCCCCGGCGCAATGCCTCGACCTCTTCCCGGCTCGGTTCGGCGCGGGGCAGGGGTGTCGAGGGCGGGGACGCGGTTGCAGGCTCGGGCGTCGGCGCCGTTTCCGCGCCGGGCGCGTCCGGAGTCGGCGCGGACTGAGGCGCCGCGGCTTGCGGCCGGGCCTCGACGGCGCCGAGCGGGGTGCTGGCCGCGGCTCGACTCGTCCCGGCTGCCGACCCCGGCTCTCGGTTCGATGCGCGTCGCGGCTCGGGCGCGGTCGATGGCGCGTGATCGGCGCCTTGCGGCGCCGTCGGCGCGCGCGGCGCGGGAGGATCGGCGGGGCTGGGACGAGGCTCGGGCGCATCCACCGGCGCCGGCACGCGGCTCGGCGCGCGCGCGGCAGTCCTGCGCACCCACCACCAGCCCGCGAGCGCGGCGACTGCGACGGCGAACAGAACGATGCCGATGGTGTCCATGCGACGCGCACGCCCTCCCGCGGCGAGGCGACTATAGAAACGCGGCTCCCGGCACGTCAACGCGCGCACCGACGCCGCGCGTGGCCGCGCCCAGCGCGTCGACGAGTCGCGACGTGACGGTTAGGCTGCGTCGTGGTGCTCGCGACGAGTCTCGACGTCGAGACGCTGCCGCCTCCGGTGCGCGCGCTGTGCGAGCGGTTGCGCGGGGCCGGTCACGGTGCCTGGATCGTCGGCGGGTGCGTGCGCGACCTGCTGCTCGGCCGCTCGAGCGGAGGGGACTGGGACGTCGCGACGAGCGCGCGTCCGTCCGAGGTGCGGCGGCTCTTCGACCGCGTCGTGCCGACGGGCATCCGTCACGGCACCGTCACGGTCCTGCTCGAGGGCGGGATGCGCTGCGAGGTGACGACGCTGCGCGCCGAGCGCGGCTACCGCGACGGGCGGCGGCCCGACGAGGTCCGATTCGTCAACGACATCGAAGAGGACCTGGCGCGGCGCGACTTCACGATCAACGCGATCGCGTGCGATCCTGCCACCGGGCGGCTCATCGATCCGTTCGACGGTCGCGCTGACCTGGCGCGTCGCACGCTCCGCGCCGTCGGGGATCCGGCGGCGCGCTTCGCCGAGGACGGGTTGCGTCCGCTGCGCGCCGCGCGCTTCGTCGCTACGCTGGAGATGGAGCTCGATCCGGCGACGGAGCGGGCCATTGCAGGCTCCCTGGACACGTTCCGCAAGGTCAGCCACGAGCGCGTGCGCGACGAGTGGCTCAAGGCCTTGCAGGCGGATCGACCGTCCCGCGCGTTCGACGTGATGCAGCGCACGGGTTTGCTCGGCGTCAGCTTCCCGGAGCTGGCCGCGACGTCAGGGTGCGCGCAGAACCGTTGGCACGCGTACGACGTGTGGCGTCATACGCTCGTGGTGCTCGACGCCGCACCCCGCGACGCGGTGATCCGGATGGCGGCCCTGCTGCACGACGTCGGCAAGCCGCCGACACGGGCGTGGAGCGAGGCGCGCGGCGACTGGACCTTCCACGGTCACGAGCGAGTGGGTGCGGAGATCGCCGACGCATGGCTGCGTGACTACCGGTTCTCGAACGACGAGCGCGAGCGCATCGTGCACCTGGTGCGTCATCATCTGATTCGCTACGAGCCCTCCTGGTCCGATGCCGCCGTGCGGCGCTTCGTCGCGCGCGTCGGTCCCGACCACGTCGAGCCCCTGCTCGCGCTGGCGCGCGCGGACGTCACCGCGCGGGGCCGTCCGGTCGACGACGAGCTGCGGGGGCTAGAGACGCTCCGCGCGCGCATCGCTGAGCTCGGCACGAGGGGGCTCGTTGCGCGCACCGCCGACCTCGCTATCGACGGGCGCGACGTGATGGAGGCGCTGGGCATCGGACCGGGTCCGACGGTCGGTCTCGTGTTGCGTGCCCTGCTCGAACGCGTGCTCGAGGAGCCCGAGCTCAACGAGCGACAGCGGTTGCTCGCGCTGTTGCCGGAGCTCGACGCGCGACTGCGGGAAGGTGGCTCGTGAGCGGCTGGGTCGATCTTCATTGCCACTACCTGCCGGGGGTCGACGACGGGGTGCGTTCGGTCGAGGACGCGATCGCCCTCCTTCGTGGCCTGGCTGCGCTCGGCTGGGAGCGCGTGGTCGCCACGCCGCACGTCCGGACCGGCATGTTCGACAATCGCCGGCCCGGCCTGCAGCACGCAGCGGCCGCGCTCGAGGATGCGCTGTCGGCGGCTGGGCCGCTGCCCGCACGCGGGCTCGCGGCCGAGCACTGGTTCGACGAGGTCTTCTGGGCGTTGTTCGAGCGCGGCGAGGCGCTGCCGTATCCGGGGGGGCAGGCCGTTCTCGTCGAGTTTCCGGTCGAGGCGTTTCCGGTGGGACTCGCCGATCGGCTCTTCCGCATGAGCGCGCGTGGCGTTCGGCCGGTTCTCGCGCACCCCGAGCGCTACGCTCCTTTGTGGAGCCGCAGCGAGCCGCTGCTGCCGCTGCTGGACGCCGGAGCGTGCGCTCTGCTGGACCTGATGAGCCTGACGGGCCGATACGGGGAGCGTGCGCGTCGCGCGGCCGAGCGCATGCTCGACGAGGGACTCTACGAGGCGGCGTGCACCGACTGCCATCGGGCCGCGGACGTCGCCACCGTCGAACAGGCGCTCGAGCGCTTGACGAGGGAGTGGGGCGGTGAGGCGACCCGACGGTTGCTCTCGCACGGGCCGCGTGCGCTGCTTGCGGAGGTCGACGCGGCGTGACGAGCTCGATCGCCCCGGACGCGTCGGAGCAGCCGCCGTCGGCGAGCGGAACCGGACTCACGCGGCGGGTCGTTCCGAAGCTCGTCCTGTCCGTCCTGCTCGGGGCGCTGTTCGCGTGGCTCGTGCTGCGCGGGGGCGTGCCGCTCGTGCCAGGACCCGAGGCGTTCGCCTCGGTCCAGTGGTGGACGGTCCCGGCCTACGCCGTCTGCGTGATCGTCACCCACCTGTTCCGCGCGAGCCGCTGGCGTTTCCTCGTGCGGCCCGTGCGGCCTCTTCCGTTCGGCGACGTCGTCGCCCTCAACTGGATCGGCTTCTTCGCCATCTTCGCGCTGCCCTTGCGCCTGGGCGAGCTGGCCCGGCCCGCGCTCTCGAAGCTGCGCTGCGGGGTTCCGCTGTCGGCCGGCTTCGGGACGGTCGCCGTCGAGCGCGTGGTCGATGGGCTCGTGACGAGCCTGTGCGTGTTGTGGGCGTTGTTCGCGCTGCCGATGCGTCCGAGCGACGACCCCATCGCCCGGGCGCTTCCGTTCTATGGCGTGCTCTCGGTCGCCGTCTTCGCCGTAGCGCTCGTGGCGATCGCTCTGTTCTTGTGGCAGCGGCGGCTGGCCGCGCGCCTGGTCGCCTCGACCGTA
The DNA here is from genome assembly GCA_025054695.1 of Myxococcota bacterium. Taxonomy (GTDB): domain Bacteria; phylum Myxococcota_A; class Polyangia; order Polyangiales; family JANWZI01; genus JANWZI01. The sequence goes on from JANWZI010000036.1 coordinate 17,645, forward strand.
GGGCTGGTCAGTCCGGCATTCGGCACCCTGCTCGCCGCGAAGGTGGGCACGCTCGCCGACGGGCTTCGCTCCATCGCCGAGCCGCGGCTCCTCGGCGGATTTCTTGCCGAAACGGTGCTCTACTGGGGCACGAACGCGGCGGGGATGTGGCTGCTCGGCTGGGGATGCGGCTTGCCGATGGACTTCGGGCACGCGGTCGCCGTCATGGGAATCCTCGCGATCGGAATCCTGCTGCCCGCCGGGCCCGGTCTGTTCGGCAACTTCCAGCTCGCCGTCGCCACGGCGCTCAAGGTCTACTTCGCCGAATCGGTCGTCGGCTCGATCGGCGCGGCGTACATCCTGCTCATGTACGCGACGCAGGCCGTGATCATCACGCTGACGGGTGTCGTGCCGCTGTACGTGATGCGCATTCCCTTCGGGGCGCTCCTCGGACAGCGCTGAGGGTCACCGGACAGCGCCGAGCGGGTTGGTCGACGGTACGGACCGACGTGGCGAGTCCAAGTCCGAGCCCGAGTCCGAGTCGGCCTCGGGGCTCAACCGCCGTCGACCATCTCGTGCGGCTCGGGTTCTGCGCACGATTCCGGTGCGTCGAGGAATCCCGGCGGCAGCGCCACTTTCTGCGTCCCCGCGCGCTTGCCGCGTGGCAGTCGGGCGGCGCCGGGCGGAAACGGCTCGTTGGGGTCGAGCGCCTCGAGGACCGCGCGCAGCTCGTCGAGCGTCGTGATGCGCATGAGTCGGTCGCGGACCGCGGCGGACCCGGTGAAGCCCTTCGTGTACCAGCCCGCGTGCTTACGGAACGAGGCGATTCCTTCGCGCGGCCCGAGCCAATCGCACAGGCGCTCGGCGTGCTCGATCATGATCCGGCACACCTCACCGAGTCGCGGCGGGGGCGGCAACGGTCGGCCCTCGAAGGCCGCGGCGAGCTCCGCGAAGAGCCAGGGGCGACCGAGACACCCGCGGCCGACGACGATGCCGTCGCAGCCGGTCATCCGAACCATGCGGAGCGCGTCGGCGGCTTCCCAGACGTCTCCGTTGCCGAGCACGGGAATCGAACGGACGACGTCCTTGAGCGCCGCGATGGCTTCCCAGCGCGCCGAACCGTCGTAGAGCTGGGCCGCCGTACGCGCGTGCAGGGTGACGGCGGCGCAGCCCTCGGCCTCGGCGATGCGCCCGGTCTCAAGGAACGTGATCCGTTCGTCGTCGAGCCCAATGCGGAACTTGATGGTGACGGGAATGCTTCCTGCAGCCTGCACGGCCGCACGGACGATTGCGGCCAGGAGCCTAGGCCTGGCCGGAATGGCGGCCCCGCCCCCCTTGCGCGTGACCTTGGGAACCGGGCAGCCGAAGTTCAGATCGACATGATCGACGCGTCCCTCGCCCACCAGACGTCGGATCGCCTCTGCCGCATCCCGAGGGCTCGTCGCATACAGTTGCAGCGACCTCGGTGATTCGTCGGGGTAGAAGCCCGCGAGTCGAGCTGCGTGCGCGCGGCCCTCGGCGAGCGGACGAGCCGCGACCATTTCGCAAACGAACAGCCCGGCTCCGAACCGGCGGCAAAGAGCCCGGAACGGCGCGTTGGTGACGCCCGCCATCGGCGCCAGCACCACCGGGGGGTCGATCCGGAGCGGCCCCAGTCGAAGTGCCGGCAGGAGCGCGGCCACGAGCTGCGGCGTACGCCCGTCGCGCCCAGCTGTCGAGAGCCCATGCGGAACGCCGCGCGCGAGAGCGAGCGCAGGCGAGCGCGTTTCTTTCGGTTCGGCGATGAGGTTTCGTACGATCCGTCGCGTGCGCCCCGTACGCGTGCTGCTTCGCGCGCTGACGTGCCTGGCGGCGATCGGGGCCGGGGCTGTTCTGGCGCGATGGACCGAGGGTGGCCGGCTCGCGGCTGCCGCCCCGGCCATCCGGCGGGATGCTCCAGCCCCGGCGCCCGCACGGCCGAGCCGCGGCTCCGTGCGACGCGAGCCGTTGGCGCGCAGCCGCGGCTCCCTCTCCCTGAACGGGGACGACGGCCGCGTCGAGCACGCGAGCAGCCCTGCCAGCACGCGCGATCCGAGTGAAGCGAAAAATTCGTGGGATCCGACGGGGGCGCGCTTTGCCGGTGGTCGCGTGATCACGGGGCACGGCACGCAACGGCTCGTGCTGTTCACGTTCGACGACGGCCCCGATCTGCGGTACACGCCCGCGCTGCTCGAGGAACTGGATGCCGCGGGGATTCGCGCCGTCTTCTTCGTGACGGCGAGTCGTCTGGAGGGCCCTACGCCATGGGCGCGTCGCCACCGCGCCCTGGTCCGCGAGATCGCCGCGCGCGGACACCTCGTGGGCAGCCACACCCTCGATCACGTGCAGCTCCCACTCGTCTCGAGCGCCGAGGTCGAGCGCCAGCTCGATCGCGCCGAGGCGCTGATCGCCGAAACTGTCGGCGCCCGGCCGTGGCTGTTTCGGCCACCCGGAGGGGCTCGCTCGCCCCGCACCGACGCCCTCGTGGAGGCACGTGGCTACACGACGGTTCTGTGGAACGCGGGCGCGGCCGATGCGCGCCCGACCGACGCCCGAGCCGTGCTCGAGACGTGGACACGCGTGATGGCGAGGCTCGAACGCGACCGGCCGGGCAGTAGCGCCATCGTGCTGTTGCACGACACCTATCCGTGGACGGTCGAAGCGTTCCCGCGCATGGTCGACTACCTGCGCACGCGCAACTGCGCCCTGCTCGACACCGGCGAGCCGCTCTACGACATCGTCGACGATCCATCCGCGTTCTTCGATCCGCGTCGCGCCGCCGACGAGCCCGGTCGGCTGGCGCGCGAGGCCGCGCTGCCCCCCGCGCAGCACGAGGCACGTCAGGCGGTGCTGCGCGCCCGGGCGCGCGCGTGGTGCGAAGCGCGCGCGTCGGCCTGGCTCGAGGCGGGGCGAGCGTCGCCCGTCAGGGAATGAACCGCAGGCCGTAGTCGATGGGAACCGTCGGGGACGCGCCGGGTCCAGGCCGGACGTGGAGCAGGATCATGCTCCACTCCTCGCCGATCGTGCGTCGTACGCCGAAGGGCTCCGTCGACGGCTCGGCGCCCACCGTTCCGCAGACGCCGGTGATGCGGTCGGGTGGCGATTCGGCGATGTCGTAGACTTGGCTGTAGAAGTAGACGTCGAGGCAGACGGGCTGGCTCTCGCCGCGTCGTGGTCCGCCCTCGGGGCCGCGCATCAGGCGTGCCTGGACGCGGAACTCGATGGGCGCGATGTAGTACGCGTACCAGTCCTCGTCGCGCCCGCTGCCGCCGAGTCCGTCGCACAGCGTCAGCTCGCGCAACTCGGCGACCCCTCCGGTGCCGAGGGAGATGGGAAGGGGCGCGGACACCGCGAGTCGCCACGATCCGTTCGGCTCGAGCTCGTCGGGCAGGCATTCGTCCATCGTCGGGGGCGGAATCGCCTCGCCCCACACGTGCCGGTACAGCTCGTCGAGGCCCGTCTCGAAGGCTCTGAGCATGCCGTCGAGGATCTGCGGAGTCTGCACGCGCGCTTCCGGCGGCCCACTGCCGTCGAGCCGCTCGAGCACGGCGCCCTTGACGAGGTTGAGCGCGCACTCCGCGAGGAAGCCGCGCAGCGAACCGCTCCACTCGGCCTCCTCGGCCGGCGACCAGCGCACGCTCTCCCAGACGACCCGCGTGTACGCGTAGTGGCGTACGCGATAGACGGCGGCGAATCGACCGAGCCGCAGGTATCCGAGCACCTCGTGCGCGATGGCCACCTCGAGAACGTGGAGCACTCGCTCACGCACCAGGGGCTCGAGCTCGCCGACGAAGTCGCCGACGGCGTCGACGCCCATGTCCAGCATGAAGCCGAGCTGCTTGTCTTCCTCGAAGGTTTCGCGGTTCCACGCCTGAAACGAGGCCTGGCGCACGAGCTGTCCGAGGGTGAGAAGCGCACGCGCCATCCGCTCGGCACGCTCCCAGGACGGCTGCCCCGGGCGAGGGTCGGTTTCCATGCGATGGAGCAGGTAGTTGAACTTGCGGACGAGCGCCCGGTAGGCGTCGCGCGCCGAGCTGTCGGTCGGGCTCTGCACGTAGCCGACGAGCACCTTGCCGAGCCGATCGCAGCCGACTTCGCCGAGATCGAGGGCCTGGTCGAGGATCTCGAACCCCGTCTCCCACGTCAGCACGCCCTCGAGCTTGATGACCCCGACGACCTTGATCGCTGCCGAGACGAGCTTCGCGACGAGCTGGCATCGCTCGGCGTACAGCGGTTCGACGGCCACGCACGCGCGGTCGATCAGGTACTTGAACGCGTTGGCGACGACCGTGACCTTGAGCGAGGCCATGAGGTTGCGGACGTTGATCGAGGCCAGCAGCCCGGGGATGGTGAGCGGCTCGGCGCGCGGAGCGACGACGGCCATCCGCGTCGACCCGAACGGGTCGGCGGATCGGGCCGCGTCGTAGTCTTCGAGCCCGTGCTGCCGGGCATACTGCTCGTACGCGTCCACGACGAGCTCGGTGTCCGCGGTCGGAACGTCGAGTACGTGCAGCAAGGGCGCATTCGTGCCGGTCGGATCGAGCACGAGATAGGCGGCGGTCCGCTCCGCGACTGAGAGCGAGACGCGTTGCTCGGCCAGTGGCACCTCGCCGTCGCGAGTCTGCGCGCCGAGGTTGAACAGCACGCGGTGTCGGTACGAATAGAAACGCGCGAACCCGTCCGGGCCGGTCGTCGCCTCGCCGTATTCCGTGCCGTCGGGCTGCTCGACGAGACGAACCACGCCGTTGCGGTCGAGATACGTCTCGAGGTCGATGGTTCCCGCGTCGCGGGCGCCGCCACCCGGAGGCCCGGGCTCGTCGCGACCAGCCGCCCCGCACCCGAGCAGGGAGCAGACCAAGGAGAGCCGCGCGACGTGGCCGAGGATGCCGCTTCGGTACGTCATCGGAAACCTCCTTCGGGGCGGTCGTCGGCGGCGGGGTCCGTGCGGAACCGCGAAGTCTCGGGGCGAGAATAGATCGCTCCGGGCGCGTTCTCGACTGGGGTCGGCGCAAACGGGGCGTGGGATGGTTGCGCGAGGCCTCACGCGACGTCGTGCGTGGCGCCCGCCGTGCGTTCGACCCGTCGCGAACCGGGCGCGATGGATCGCTACGGAGCGGCGGAAGTCGGGTCGGGACGTCGGGATGGTTCGCCGTCGCCACCGCGGATCGTCGAATGAATCTGGCTCGCGATTCGCTCGGCGGCGCGGGCCGTCTCGTGACCGAGCTCGCGTGCGGGCTCCGTGCGTGCGATGCGGAGCAGGTGCCCGGCGAGCGTGTGACGGCCGAGGGGGACGCTAAAGACGACGTACGCGCCGAGCCCAATCGCGACGAGCGAGACGAAGGCCTTGAGGATCGTGCGCATCGCTAGCCCCGGCGCTTTTCGAACTCTTCGACGAACTCCCAGTCCGCGATCATTCCCTTGCGCAGCAGCACCGACAGCAGCGACGCGAAGAAGACTTCCCAGCGTGCCTCCGGCAGCACGTCGCTCACGTCTCCGCCCGCGGCGCGGGCGAGGAGCGCCGCGCAGATGTCGCGCGCCGTGAGCCGTCCGTCGGCCTCGGGCGTCGCGGCGCCATCACGGGGCGATGCGGCGTGCGAGCCGGCGGCGAGACGCACGCTCGTGCCATCGAGGAGGGTGAAGGTCACGTACCGGCGGGCCGCGGCGGCGGGCGACCGTTCCTTCGGTCGCGTCGGCGGATCCCTCGGTCCAGTCGGCCGTTCGGAGGGAGTGTCGCGCGCCCCTGCCGGGGGTGTCGGCACGACCGGCCGTGCCTCGGGAGGCGCGGGGAGTTGCGCTTCGGTCGCGGGTTGAGGCGTCGGCGGTGTCGCTGCCGTGTGCGTCGGGGACGTGGGGCTTTCCACGTGCGGCGGGCTCGGTGGGGGTGCCGGCGGGGCGGGCGGTCGTGGTGCGCGTTCGGGAACCGGTCGCCCGTAATAAACGCGAATCGCGTGGCGGATGGCGCTCGGTGCGGCGACCATGGGACGCACGGGCATGCCACTCACGCTCGCGAGCTCCGAGAGGACGGCCTCGTGGGTCGGGTCGTCCATCGCGACGAAGAGGGTGGGCTGCTCGCCGCGCACGCGCCGTACGTAGACGGGAATCAGACACCCGCGCTCGGCGAGCTCGGCGGGTACCAGGTCCAGCAACTCGCGGGAAAACTCGACGTGGTGCAGGGAGACCCACGGAACCGAGAGCTGGTTGCTGAGGATCTGCGCGAGCCGTTCCTCGGCGAGCAGGCCACGGGCGACCAGTTCTTCGCCCAGCCTCCGTCCGCTCGTTCGCTGGCCCTCGAGCGCGGCCGCGAGGTCCGCCGCAGACACCAGACCGGCCCGGACCAGAAGCTCGCCGAGTCGGAGCCGGTCGGTCACGGACGCATCGTAACGAGACCAGTCATCGTTGGGGAATTTTCGGAGCGCGTTCCGAGTACGCCGGAGCCCGATGGGTGGTTGGCTTCGCCCCTGGCTCGCGCTTGGGTCTCGGACTCGGACTCGGTCTCGGGGTCGGACTCCGACTCGGAACATCGGTGCGCTAGGTCAACCCATCCGATCGGCCCCGTGAGTTGCGTCGCCACGGCGAAGCGCTGGCCGCGCAAGTCGGCAGCGGCTATGCAGCGCACGTCGTGCCAGACGCGCGGCGCCCGACCTTGCTTTCGTGGCTCGGGCCGTACCGATGGCGGCTCGCCGCGGGCGGATTGCTGCTGCTCGCGACCAACGCGCTCGAGAAGGCCGTTCCGTGGCTGCTCGCGGGGGCCCTCGATGCCGTTGAGCGTCTCGATCTGGCGGCCGCGCGCGAGCGGTGTCTCGCCGTTCTGGGTCTGGCTGCGGGGATGTGGCTCGTGCGCACGGCGTCTCGGACCGTCGTCTTCGACGTGGGGCGTGACGTCGAGTTCGACCTGCGTGAGGCGCTGCTCGGCGCGGTGCACCGCCTGGGTCCGTCGTGGCTGCGCCGGCTGGGGACCGGAGAGCTGCTCAGCCGTACGACGAACGACGTCGCGCAGGTGCGGTTGCTCGTCGGCTTCGGCGCGCTGACGGCGGTCAATTCCGCCGTGGCGGTGCTCGGTGCCGTGGCGCTGATGCTCGTCATCGACGTCGAGCTGACGCTCTGGGCGATGGCGCCCTGGCCGCTGCTCGTACTGGTCGCGCGCCTGTTCACGCGCCGCATCTACCGGCAAAGCCTCCAGGCCCAGCAGGCCGCCGGAGCCCTCTCGGCGCGGGTCCAGGAGAGTCTCGGCGCGCTGCGCCTCGTCCGCGTATCGGGTCTCGAGGCGCTCGAGCGCGAGCGGTTCGAGCAGGTCAGCGCGCAGTCGGCGCGGGCGCAGCTGCGCCTCGCGATGACGCGCGGGCTGATGTGGCCCGCGCTCGCGACCGTCGCGGCGACCGGGTCGCTGCTCGTGCTGTGGCGCGGCGGGACGATGGTCCTCGAAGGGCGTTTGACCGCGGGGCAGATGCTCGCGTTCGGCGCGTACGTCGCGCAGCTCGTCTGGCCGACGATGGCCGCCGGCTTCTTGCTGTCGGTCGTGCAGCGCGGTCGCGCCAGCTACGCGCGGCTGCGCGAAGTGCTGGAGGCGGTTCCCGAGGTGCGCGACGCGCCCGACGCGGTGGCCGCTCCCTCCGGCAAGGGACTCCGCGTACGGGGCTTGTCCTTCGAGCACGACGGCCGGCGCGTGCTCGACGACGTCTCGTTCGAGGTTCCCGACGGCGGCTCGGTCGCGATCGTGGGCACGACGGGAGCGGGCAAGAGCACGCTCGCATCCCTGATCGCGCGCATGGCCCCGACGCCGCCCGGAACGGTGTTCCTCGACGACGTGGACGTGACACGCGTGCGGCTCGACGCGTTGCGTCGCCACGTCGGTTACGCGCAACAGGAGCCATTCTTGTTCTCCACGAGCATCGCGGCCAATCTGGCGCTCGGGCTCGACGACCCGTCGGCGCCCGACGCGCATGCGCGGCTGCGGCAGGCGGCGCGCTCGGCCGCGGTGCTCGAAGACATCGAGAAAATGCCGGCGGGCTGGGACACGGTCGTCGGAGAACGCGGCGTGCAGCTTTCGGGCGGACAGCGCCAGCGCCTCGCCCTCGCGCGCGCGCTGCTACGCGAGCCCCCCGTGCTCGTGCTCGACGACCCGCTCTCGGCGGTCGACGCGCGCACCGAGTCGCTCATCCTCGAGGCGCTCGACCGTGTCGGGGAGGGTCGCACCGTGGTGCTCGTCACGCATCGCATCGCGGCCGCGGCGCGCTGCGATCGGGTGGTCGTGCTCCATGAGGGCCGCGTCGTCGAGCGCGGCACGCACGAGGAGCTGATCGGCAACGGTGGCCTGTACGCGCGCCTCGCGTTGCGGCAGCAGCTCGAGCTCGGTCTGGGGGTGATTCCGTGAGCGCCGGCGCGGTCCCGGACAGTCTGCTTGCCGAGGTGGCGACGCAGGGGGTGGCGGCGCCCGCGCGCGGCGACGCGGCACTGTGGCGGCGCCTCGGTCCGTACCTGCGGGGGCAGATGCGCTGGCTGCTCGCGGCGTTGCTCGTGATGCCGGTCGGAGCGCTCGCGGCAGGTGTCCAGCCGCTGTTCACCAAGTGGGCGGTCGACGCGGCGCTCGTCGCGCGCGAGCTGTCCGGAGTGCTGGCCGCCGCGTTCGGCTTGCTCGGCGCGCTGCTCGTCGAGGCGCTCGCACGGTTCGCGCAGATGGCCTTCATGCACGTCGGTGGACAGCGTGCCCTGGTGGCGCTGCGCGCGGATCTCTTCGCGCACGCGCAGCGCCTTTCGCTGCGCTACCTCGACCGGACGCCGGTCGGTCGGGTGGCCACGCGGCTAACCCACGACGTCGATGCGCTCTTCGAGCTGTTCTCCACCGGTGCCGTGATGGCACCGGCGGACGTGCTCACGATGGCGGCGTACCTCGGGGTGATGTTCTGGCTCGACTGGCGGCTCGCCCTGGTCGCCTGCGTGCTGTTGCCGCCACTCGGCGTCGCGGTCGAGTGGATCCGCCGCCGCGCGCGCGTCGCGTTCCGCGAGGTGCGGGCCCGCGTGGCCCAGTTGCACGCCTACGTCGCCGAACAGGCGCAGGGCGTCGCCGTCGTGCAGGCGTTCGGACGGCAGGCGCGCTGCGCGCAGGAACACCGCCGCATCAACGACGCGCATCGGCGCGCGAATTACGCCGCGATCCGCTACGACGCGCTGCTGTATTCCATCGTCGAATCCGTGGCCGCGGCCAGCGCCGCGCTCGTGCTGGGGTTCGCCGCGTTTCGTCTCGAAGCCGTCGATTCGACCGCCGAGGCGACGGCATGGATGGGCACGCTCGTCGCGTTCTACGATTTCATCCAGCGCTTCTTCACGCCGCTGCGCGATTTCTCGACGAAGTACACGGTGATCCAGTCGGCGCTGGCCGCGTGCGAGCGCATGTTCGAGTTGCTCGACGAACGGGACCTGGACGCGCCGCGTTCGTGGTCGTCGAGCGACGATACGGAGAGCCGCGAGGCACGAATCGGGTCGGCGTCCCCCCGCGCCCGGCGCGCACCCGAATCGGTGCGGTTCGAGGGCGTGCGACTGGCGTACCGGCCGGGTTTTCCGGTGCTGCACGGTGTCGACTTCGAGGTGCCCGCGGGCCAGTGCGTGGGTCTCGTCGGTCCGAGCGGCTCGGGCAAGTCGTCGCTCGCGGCCTTGCTCGTGCGCCTCTACGAGCTCGACGGCGGCTCGATCCGCATCGGGGATCGGGACGTGCGCGAGATCCCGATCGCGCAGTTGCGTCGTCGGGTCGCGCTCGTGCAGCAGGAGGTGCTGCTGCTTTCGGGTACCGTGCTCGACAACGTCGTGCTGGGCACGGGGCGGCCCGACGTGGAGCGGGCCCGCTGGGCGCTGGCGCGCGCGGGGCTGTGGGAGCGACTCGAGGCGCGCGGCGGCTTGTCGGCGCGCGTGGAGGAGCGCGGGGCCAACTTCAGCCTCGGAGAGAGGCAACTGCTCGCGTTCGCGCGCGTCTTCTATCGTGACCCGGAGATCGTCGTGCTCGACGAGGCGACGGCGAGCGTGGACAGCGAGACGGAGGCACGCGTGCAGCAGGCCTCGCGCGAGCTGTTGCGAGGACGCACGGCGCTGCTCATCGCGCACCGGCTCTCGACCTTGCGCGACGTCTCGCGGGTCGTCGTGCTGGGCGAGGGCCGCGTCGTCGAGCAAGGCGGCTTCGACGAGCTGGTGCGTCGCGGCGGCTCGTTCGCCCGCCTCGTGCGTCTGCAGGCGAGTCTCGAAAGGCCCCACGCGGCGGCCCTCGACGAAACGTGACGACGGGGGCGGGTCCAGTGACGTGGAGCCGCCTCGATTCGTGCTTTCCCGCTCGGACTCGGTCTCGGACTCGGGCTCCGCCACGGACTCGGAGTCGGTCTCGGACTCGGCTTCGGGCTCCGACTCCAGCTCGGGATCCGTCCCGGGTTCGGACTCGGGCTCTGGCTCTGGCTTTGGCTTGGACTTGGCTTTCAGCCTTGGGTTGCGCCTCGGACTTGGCGATGCGCTGCGTCGCCGCCGTCCGTACTCCCTCGGCCATGTGCGGGCCTCGCTCCGCATGCCATCGAGCGATGCAACTCGGCGTCGCAGCCTTCCCGATGGCTTGGGTCGTCCGGATTCCGGTGTAGGCTTGCGAGTACCGATGTCCGTGCTGCGCGCCCGCGCCGCGCTCGCGCTCGCGGCAGTGTTCGTGGGATGGCCCGGGACGGTGCTGGCGCAACGGGTCGTCGTCGAGGCGTTCGGCGGGCCACAGTCGGCACGACTGCGGGCGGGATTGGTCGCTAGCCTTCAGGAGGCTGGACTGGAGATCATTTCCGAAAGCGAGCTTCGTGCCGCGGCGCGCGAGGCTGGGCTCGTACGGCAGCCGCGCGGGCCGGCGCTCGGTGCCATCGCCGAACGTCTAGGCATCGTGGCCGTCGTCGACGGACGCGTCCGCCGCGTCCGACGGGCTTGGTCGCTCGTCGTCACGGTGCGGAGCGCCGTGGACGGCGAAATCGTCGGGTCGGCCACGTGGACGGGTCGCACGGTGGCGGCGCTGGGCGCGGTGCGGCGCAACGGCTACGCGCGGCTCGAGGAGCACCTGCGTGCGGTTTCCCCCGATTCGACGCGCCCGTCGCGCGGTACCCACGTCGCTCGGGGAACGGGGGGCGCGACCGGGCGAGCCCCCGGCACGACCACGTCGTCGCTGCAGCAAGAGACGGCACGACGAACCAGCGCGGCTGCCACGGGCGCGGGTGCCGGGACGCAACAGCCAACCGATCGCCCCTGGTACGCGGTCGGACAGGACGATTGGTATCGGCGCGACGACGAGTTCGACGAAACAGCGGAAGACGACGGCGCCGAGGAGACGGAGACCGATCGGCTCGAATTTCTCCGCATCGCGCTGGGTGCCGGTAGCGTGCATCGGAACATGCAGGCCATCGCACTCGTTCGCAACGGCTACTCGGACGCGACGCGCCGTGACTCCGATTTGCCGGCCGAGGAGATCCTCCAGGAGCCGCGCGGCTACCGCAGCGCGGCCATCGGTCACCTCGAGGCAGGCGTGCGCCTCGAGCTGTACCCGGGCGCGGTCGGCGACGATCAGCCGGCGCCGTGGTTCGGCGCGATCGCGGAGTATCGGCGCTCGCTGTTCCTCTCCTCGACGGGGTGCAGGGCCCGACTGAGCCCCGAGGATCCGTGCACGCCGGAGGACGTGATCCGGATTCCGACGAACCAGTCCGAGCTCTTCCTCGGCGGCCGACTTCGATACCGCACCCGCGGCGCGCGTCCGACCGAGCTGTTCGCCGACGTCGGATGGGGCAACTTCACCTTCGATCTCGAGGCTCGCGCGCTCGCCGAGCTCGAGCGCTCGGCCGTCATCCCCCCGCTCGACTACAGCTACGTGCACCTCGGCGCGGGAGTCCGTCACACCGTCGTGCCTCGCTACCTGCAGCTCGGCGCCCACGCCGCGTACCGGCTGGGCCTCGGCATCGGACTGCTCGCAAAGCAGGTCTGGGGCGTGCTCTCGTCGATGACGTCCGCCTACGAGCTCGGCATCGAGGCGAGCAGCGAGGCGTCGTACTTGACCGAAGGCGCATTTCTGGGGCTGTCGGTCCAGTACTTCGTGTTCACGACGACGTACCGGGGGCAGACGGCCTGCTTCGACACGACGATGTCCTGCAACGAGGCGACCGATCCGTGGGAGCCGTGGCCTCACGCACCCGGCATGGAGAACGAGGTCGAGGGCGGCATCCGCGCGCCGGTGGACGACGCCTACGTGCGCGTCGCGATCGCGGTGGGGATGGCCTTCCGATGAGATCGCGGCTGCGTCGGCGCATCCGAGCACGCGTCGCGGGCGCGCTCGGTTCCCGACTTCCCCCAGGCTGATGGTAACCTCGCAGCCCAGGTGCTCGCTCCGCGTCTGACGGAGGCGCTCGAGGCGCTCGCACGGGCGATCCGCGCCGATCCGCGTCTTGTCGCCGCGCTCGAAGGCGTCTGGCGCGACGAACGCGAAGGGCTCGCACCGACGGATGAGACCCTGCGCGCGCATGCCAACGCGCTCGACCGCGAGCTGCCTGCGGTGCTGCGGACGCAGGTCGGCCTCGCGGACCTGACGAGGGTGATGGTGGCCGGCGGAGCCGATGTCGTGCTCGCCTGGGCGAGCGCGTGCGCCGGGCGTCGCGACGTGCGGCTGGCGCGGTTGCTCGGCGTGCTGAGCGAGCTGGCGCCGTCGTCGGCCCACCGCGTCGTCGCCGCCGCGCGCGCACGGGTGATCGAGGGTCCGGCCTCCGATGCGCTCGCCTGCGTCCCGTTGTTGGGCTCCGCGGACGCGGTGATGGAGCGACACGACCCGCCGCTGCACGCGCGTCTCGAGGTCTTGGTCTGGGAGGCGGGGGCCTCGGCGCTCGCCGTCGCCGAGCTCGGGGCCTGGTACGGGGCGCGTGTCGAGGGCTTCGAAGCGTTCGTGGGCCGATGGGCGCGCGGATCGCTGCGGCGTCGGGTGCTCGCGGCGCGCGCGCTCGAGGTGGGCTGCCACGGCATGCCGCTGCGCGAGCAGCCCGAGCTGGTCGAGCGGACGCTCCGGATCTTGCAGCCGCTGCTGCTGCACCCCGAGCCGCTCGTCTGGGTGCACGCGGCAAGGGCTCTGGGGAGATTGACCGGCCGGGTCGGCGAACTGGAGGGCACGCTGCTCGATTGGGCGCGGGGAGAGGTGCGCGTGCTGCGGCAGCGCGCGACGACGGCCGTGGGTTGCGTCCCGCCGGGCGCCTCGGCCCTGCTCCGCGGTCAGCTCGAGCAGGTGCTGTCGGAGCGTGCGGACGACGACGAGGTTCTCGCGGCGCTCGCCGCGTCGACGCCGTATCTTTTCGAGGAGCGTCGCGACGTGTGGGAGGCCCTGGCGGCGCGGATCGCGTCGGGAGCGGGCGGGCCGGTCGCCGCGCGGGCGCTGGCGCGCGGTCTTGCGTCGCTGTGGCGGCGTGGCGTCGGACGCGGGGCGCTCGAGGCATCGCTGCGGGCACTGCGGCGGCAGGCCCGGCGCGCGCGTCCCGACTCGTTCGCGGCACTGCGTCGGTGGATCGAGGTGCTCGCCGAGACCGACGTCGTGGAGGACGCCGAGCGCGATCCGCTCGACGTCGAGCGGGGTCTCGACAACCTGGTCCGGATCGCGGCGCAGTACGACGACGAGGAGGCCGACGCGCGCGCCGCGCGCTTCGCCCAGGGGTTGGGGGCGACGTTCGCCGAGGCGCGACGCATCGCCGAGAGTCGCACCGTTCCCCGCCACCGCGCGGCGGCGATCAACGCGATGGAAGGGTGCGCGCGCGCGCTGGCGCTCGGGCTGTGGGGTCCGCTGCTCGACACGAGCCCGTCGGGCCCGGGGGTCGGGCGCCCGGACCTGTCGGAAACGTGGGCGGCCCTGTCGCGCGCGCCCACCGAGCTGCTCGGCGCGGTCCAGCAGGCGCGCCGCGACGCGACCGACGATCCCGAGATCCTGGACGCTCTCGAGCTGGCGGCGTTGCGCGTCGGGAGCTACGTGCTGGACGCGCTCGGAGAGGGTGGCGCGACCGACCGCTCGCGGGGCGCAGCGGCCTTCGACGCGTGTCGATGGTTGCGGCAGCTCGACCCGGCCCGTGACCGTGGGGCAGGCACCGAGGCGTTCCGGCGCGCGCTGTCGGGCCTGTTCTGGCGGCTCGTGGACGGCACGCAGGGCACGGCACTCGGAGAGGTCGACGACGTCGAGTGGTTGGGGCCGTTCGCGGCCTGGTGGGGGCTCGTGGTCGACCGCCCTGCGGTGCTACGCGCGCTCGCCGACGCGCTGCCGTTGCTCTCGCCCGACGCGCTCGAGCAGTGTTGCGCGCATGCCGAGGCGCTGCGCGCGGGGCTCGAGGGGGCCGCTCCGAACGGCGTGTGGGCTTCGCAGGTCCGCGACGCGCTCGGAGCGCTCCGCGCCGACGCCACCGAGCTCGCGGCGGCGCTGCTGGGGCTCGCCGCCGCGCTGCGCGCGTTCGCCACGGTCGCCGGTCACCGGCCGGAGCTCGAGCCGGCCTGCGTGCAGCTCGTCGTCGCCGCGGAGCGCTTGCGGCTCGCGCTCGCCGACCCCGTGGCAGCGCTTCGCAGGGCCGATGCGGCCCCCGTCGACGACTCGCTCACGCGCGCGAGCACCGAGAACGCGCCGCGCATCGCGACGTTGCTCGCACGCGCCGTCCGCACGCGCCAGCCCGCGCTCGTCGAAGCCTGGCTCGCCTCGCTCGATGGCCCGTGCGGGGCGCTCGTCGAAGCGGCCCTGCGCGCCGCCGTCGCGCGCACGCCGCCCCCGCCCCCATCGCCGCCGGCGCCGCGCGCACGGACCGTCGCGGGCTACGAGGTGGTCCGACCCCTCGGTGAGGGGGGCGTCGGAACCGTATGGCTCGTGCGGCGTCCAGGCGCCGACCGGCTCTTCGTGCTCAAGATTCCCAAGGCGGACCTGCTCGCGAGCGCCAGCGAGACCGAGCGTGAGGGTCTGCTTGCCTCGTTCGTCGAGGAGGCGCGGACGCTCGCGGGCTTGTACCACCCCAACGTGGCGAGCATCGTCGACCGTGGGGTGCACGAGGGGATGCCGTTCCTCGTCCTCGAGTACTTGCTGGGTGCCGACTTGCGCCAGTACGCCGCCGCACGCTTGTGCACGCTCTTCGAGCTGAGGAGCATCGTCGCGGATGCCTGCGCCGGCCTCGATGCGCTGCATCGCGCCGGGCTCGTGCACCGCGACGTCAAGCCCGCCAATCTGTGGCTGCGACTCCCGCTCGCCGGTGGGGAAAGCTTCGATCCCGCGCGCCATCGCGATCCGGCGCGAACCCCGCCCCTGTCCACCGTGCTCATCGACTTCGGCATGGTGCGCGCCATGCGCGTGCCGGCCGAGGTCGGAGGGCGGTTCGTCGCCGGCACGCCCGGCTACATCGCCCCCGAGCAGGTGCTCGATCCGGTCGAGCTGGACGGCCGCGCGGACGTCTACTCGCTCGCCGCGACCGTCTACCACGCGGTGACCGGCCGGGCGTTCTTCGACGACATCGAGGACCGGCGCGCGCGCATCGCCGCGCACATGAAGCGTTCGCCCTTCGAGGACGAAAGCCGGCTGCGACCGTTTCCGGCTGCAATGCGGGAGCTACTTTGCGCCGCGACCGCGATGCGTCCCGCCGACCGGCCGACGCCGCTCGAGTTCGCGGCGCGATTCGCCGCGGCGATCTGAGGGACTCGGACTCGGTTTCGGAGTCGGCCTTGGGATGGGACTCGGACTCGGGCACGGACTCTGTCTCGGCCTCTGTCTCGGACTCCGACTCCGACTCGGTCTCGGTCCAGGCTTCGGGGTCGCAATACCCCTTCGCCACCTCGAACAACGTGACCGCCGTTATCAGGGCACGGTGGATCGCCGCGCCTCGAAATCGGCTGCGGCGGCCCAGCGCGCGAATCGCTCGACACAGCCCCTCAGGCCGTCGGCGTCGCTGCGGGCGATGGTCTCGTTGCCATGTGCGACGATGAGCGTCAGGTCCAGCTCGTCGGTCGGCTCCGCGCGGGGGATGCGCACCATGGCCTCGATGCGCTCGCGGGCCTCCGCGAGGGCGGCCGAGACGCTCCGGCAGCACGCCTGGACGAGCGCGTCGACCGAGGGAGCCTCACCCGTGACGGCGCGCACGGCTTGCTCGAACGTGATCGTGTTGCCGGGCGCCCAGCCGCGCGCGGCCAGCTCGGGGCCGATGCGCGGGTTGTCCAGCAGGTGACCGTCACGCCGAAGGAAAAACGCGCGGAGTTGCGCGACGGCCATCTGCGCGAGCACGTAGCCGTGGTAATAAGCGCTCGCTTCGGCCGAGAGCAGGTGCGGCACGGCGAGCACCGGACGCACCCCACCTTCGGGCAGCCCCTGCAATCGCTGCTCGACGTCGCGGACGGTTCGCAGGACCACCTCGGGCTCGAGTGCCTCGTCGGCGATCTCGTAGATGGCGCGTTCGGCGAGGGGAACCGTCATGAGGGCACGCAGGTCCCAGGCTCGCAGCGGCTGGCGTTCGACGATCTGCGCCTCGACGAGGTCGAACGGAATCGGGTTGCCCGCGTCGTCGGTCGCGTGGCGGCGCTGCCAGTCGGGATCCTCGACGAGGCTGTCCATGAACATGGACTGCGTCTCGGCCCACGCGACGCTGGTCGGGGCGAATTCCTGAGAAAAACACGGCGCCGTGCCGAGCACGTTCGAAAAGTGCGCGGCATGCCCTCCCTCGTGGAACAGCGTCTCGGTCGTGCGGCGCCCGGCCCCCTTGCGACCGAGAATGGCATTGGCCGAAAAGTTGATGCGCGCGGGCCGCCATTGCCCTCGCTCGAAGAAGGCGAGACCCGGTCCGTGCATGAAGCCGTTCTCGTACTTGCCGGGGCGGTGCACGAGGTCCACGGTGATCGTCGCGCCTCGGAAGCGAATGCCGAGGCCGGCGAAGCTGGACAGCCACCGACCGAGGGCCGGCGCGAGCTGGAAGTAGGGGTCGAGCTGGGCTTCAAGCTTTCCGGAACGCAGATAGAGCAGATTCCAGGGCCGCAGGGCACCGGCTCCGTGCCGTAGCGCGAACCGACCGAGCTCGGCGCGTGCCGCCTCGGCCGTTCGTTCCGCGAGCGCATCGAGCCACTCGAAGACGCGCTGCTTGGTCGTGCGCTCGACCACGTGCACGCGCCAGGCGTAGTAGTCCTCGTGACCGAGCATGCGGGCGAGCCGGTTGCGCGACCGAACGAGATCGCAGAAGCCGTGGGCGAGCACGTGTGCCTCGATCGAGCGCAGTCCCTCGAAGGCGGCTCTTCGACGTGCCTCGTCGGGCTCGGTGCGAAGCATCAGGGCGAGCTCGACGCTCGAGGCCGGATGCAGCCGACCGGTCGCCGGATCCACCCAGCCCAGCGTCATCGACGCGCGTTCGGCTTCGATGTGTGCCTCGAGCTCGACGATCTCGGCGGCGAGCGAGCGGGCGGCCGGATCGGGAACGACGTGGGCGGAGAGCATGGCGATCCATCCCTCCAGCTCGACCCGCTCGGTTTCGTTCCGAACCTCGCCACGCAGCGCGAGGAGCGCGTCGAGCCGTCGAGGATCGTGGAGCCAAGCGTGCCAGTTCTTTTCGGCCTCGGCGAGCTCGGCGCGGGCTCGGTCGGCGTCCGTGCGCAGGCCCATCTTGACCTGCCAGAACAGCTCCTCCTTGCGTTCGTGGACCGCGAGGTAGCCTTCGCGCAATTCGGCCAGAACCGTCGCCAGCCGGGTCACGGCGGGTCACTGTAGCAGCGGGTCGGCGAGAGCGGCGTAGGGCACGTCGGCGGGGTGGATCCCCCGTGCGGGCGGTGTCCGAATCGGGGCCGGAGTGCGAGGTGGAGGAGGCCAAGTCCGCGTCGGAGTCCGAGCCCGAGCCGGAGCCGGAGCGCGAGCCCGATCCCGAGTCCGACTCCGAGTCCGAGACCGAGTCCGAGTCCGAGACCGAGACCGAGACCGAGACCGAGTCCGAGTCGGAGTCCGAGTTGGAGTCCGAGCCCGAGTCTGAGTCCGAGACCGAGTCCGAGCCGGACTCCGAACGCGGGGCGGAACGTGCGTCAAGGTTGTTCCCGTCGCATCCCTCAAGACGGTCGCGCGCGGCGGCTCCGCGCCGGCACGATGGCCGGATCGACGGGAGCGACGAGCACCGTCTCGGCGCGCTCGGCGAGCAGACGAAGGTTGACGTGATTGACGAGCGCGTGGGCGACGATGGGCCCGAGCAACGAGCCGGTCGCTTCGAACACGAGCCCGAAAAGCAGGCCCGCCAGCAATGCAAGGCTGGTCCAGAAGAGCCGGGTGCGGGGCGGACCCAGGTGCAGCAGTGCGAAGAGCAGGGCCGAGACGTGCAGGCCGAGCAGCGGCTGCAGCGCCCCGCGGAACAGCAGCTCTTCTCCGAGGGCGGAGCCCAGCGCGAGCGCGGCGCTGCGGGCCGCGCTCGACGGTCCCAGGCTCGTCGCGAGCTCGTCGGCGAGGGCCGTGGCCGTTCGTAGCCGGCGCACTGCGAGGCGCGTGGCGACGATGAGCACCGACGCAGCTCCGAGGCCGCCAGCGATTGACAGCAGGCTCGCATGCGGCTCGGAAAGGGCAAGCCACGGCCAAGGGTGGTGGAGCAGATCCGGCGCCCCCCGCAGCCAGCCGACGAGCACGGCGACGGCCGCCGATGCCCCGTAGAAGACCACGGCGATCGGCCCCGCGCGCACGGGGCTCGCCTTAACGCCGCCTTCGGGTCGCCGCAACGCCGCACCCTCCCGCCGTGGGGTGGCGCGGGGCGGGCGGGGTCGGTGGGGGCGCATGGGCGCGACTTTGCGCAGGGAACAGCAGCAAGCGGGGCCGACCAAACACCAGCACAAAACCCAACACAGCACACCCACCA
>JANWZI010000037.1:0-30779 GCA_025054695.1 Myxococcota bacterium
TGCTGCGAGTCGAGCGCCGCGCGGAACGCGTTCATGTCGATCCCGCCGACCTGCTCCGCGTAGCGCTCGAGACTCGCGCGATCGAGCGCGCGCTGGTTCTCGAACAGCAAGTCGTGATAGCGCCAGAACTTCTCGTTGCCTCCCTGGCGGAACACCTCGCGCGCCGCCTGATGCGCGGGCATCGCGTTCTGGTGGAACGGCAGCGGATAGTCCCGCCAGACCATGCGGACGCGATTGCCGTACTCGCGCTCGATCTGGTCGAGGGTCGGCCGCACCCGATTGCAGAACGGACACTCGAAGTCGCTGAAAATCTGAATCGTCACCGGTGCATTGGCCGGACCCCGGCTCGGCGCGGTGCGCGGAACCGCGATGTTGTAGACCTGTGGGGGCGGGGGCGCGGCGGGGTGGGGCGCCGGAGCCGGCGCCGCGCCTTGGATGAACTGCGGGCTCGTCGCGCCGTTGCGGATGATCTCCTCGTACAGGCGTGCGCGCGGAGTTCCGGCGGCGACCCGTTCGCGCGCCTTGGCGAGCTCTTCGTCGATGACGCGCGTGAAGGCCTCGAGTGGCTGCGCGCCACGCAGGTTGCGCCCATTGATGAAGAAGCTCGGCGTGCCCGTCGCGCCGAGGCTGCGCGCAAGCTCCTGGGCCGCCTCGATCACCGCGCGGTGTTCGTTGTTGTCGAGCGCCGCCTCGACCTGCGCGATGTTGAGGCCCACGCGACGGGCGTACTCGATCAACCGGTCACGCCCCAATTCGCGCGCGTTCTCGAAGAGAATCCGGTGAATCTCCCAGAACTTGCGTGCGCCGCCCTGCTGGAACGCCTCCATCGCGAGCTGCGCGGCCGGCATCGCGTTCTGGTGAAAGGGCAGCGGATTGTTCTTCCAAACCACCCGCACGTCGCGGCCGTAGCGCTCGACGATCTGATCGATCGTCGGCTCGACGCGCGCGCAGAACGGGCACTCGAAGTCGCTGAACTGGACGATGGTCACCAGCGCGTCCGCCGGCCCCTTCTGCGGATCCTGCGGCGAGACCGGGACGCGGTAGACCGCGTTCGGATCGGGCTGCGGTCGCGGTCGAGGCGCCTCGGCGGCGGGCTGCTCGGGCGCCGCCTCCGCGCGCGCATTGCGCATCAGCTCCGCGTAGACGCGATTGCGCGGCACGCCGGCGGCGATCATCCGCTCGGTACGCCGCAGCTCGTCGTCGATGATTTCCTTGAAGTTCTCAAAGGGGACCGCGCCCGCGAGCCGACGGCCATTGATGAAGAAGTGGGGGGTGCCCCGGGCGCCGATGCGGTCGGCCAGGGCCATGTCCTCACGGATGCGCGGCT
Organism: Myxococcota bacterium; assembly: GCA_025054695.1. Taxonomy (GTDB): domain Bacteria; phylum Myxococcota_A; class Polyangia; order Polyangiales; family JANWZI01; genus JANWZI01. The sequence goes on from JANWZI010000037.1 coordinate 1,328, forward strand.
CGTGCTCTCTGGAGTCGAGCGCGGAGCGGAACTGGTCCATGTTCAGACCGATCTGCTGCGCATAGCGCTCGAGGTCGGCACGCTCGAGCGCGTTTTGGTTCTCGAACAGCAGGTCGTGATAGCGCCAGAATTTCTCGTTGCCGCCCTGCTCGAATGCCTCGAGCGCGGCAATGGCCGCTGGCATCGCCTTCTGGTGGAACGGAAGCGGATAATCGCGCCACACGATGCGGACGCGGTTGCGGTACTCGTTCATGATGCGGGCGAGCGTCGGCTCGACGCGCTTGCAGAACGGGCACTCGTAGTCGCTGAAGATCACGATCGTGACGGGAGCGTCCTGGGGCCCCTTGGTCGGCTGGCGACCGTCGACCGGAACCCGGAACCGCTCGACGTCCCCCGCGGCGGCCGAAGCGCCCGCAGCGACCTCCGCCGGCAACTCCGCTTCGGCGCCCTCGCCGGCCTCGCCCCGGATCTCGTCGCGGTCCGCGCCTCGCGATCCGAAGAGCGTGCCGATGAGCAGCCCGCCGACGAACGCCGTCAGGATGCTGATGATGGCCGTACCCTTGCTCATGGTCTTCCTCGCTTTTCCCTTCGTGGGTCGAAACACTTCAAACGCCGGAGCCCGATGCGCGCCTGCCGGCCCTCCGGCACCGACCGGCTCCTTCACCGCGCGAGCACGCGGACCGTGCCCCGCGGGCGCTACTCCCGCTCGACGGTCCTAGCGCGCGTCGGACGACGAGCGGTGCGCCTGGCCGCGACGAAACACGCCTTCTCGTCGACACGCTCGCGTGCCGCAGGGCGGTTTCTCGGGTCGTGGCCCGGCCTCAGCGCGGCCGGGGCGGCCGTTCCAGACGTCGTTCGGAACCTTCGGGGCTGGCGAGAAGCGCCGTGGTGCCGAAGATGGCCCCTGCGAATGGGCTCGCTACGGCCACCGACGCGGACGCGGGCATCGCGCGAGACTCCGTCTGCGTCGAGCCTCGTGAGTCGGGAGCCGGCGGTACCGCGGAGCAGCGCGGATCGTCCGGCTGCATGCAGACCAGCGCCGATCCATCCTCGGGCGCGCCCTCCCGTGGGCCGTCGCGCCCGAGCACGGACGGCTCGAGCGAGCCCGTGTCCGTGATGCGTCCTTCCGCGACGCCGTCCTCCGCGCGAGCGGCGCCCGCCGGCACGGCGAGAGCGACCGCGAAAACGAGGATCGAACGCATCGGAAGCGTGCGGACTATAGGACTCGCGCGAGCAGGACGCAACGGCGGCGACACGAAGGCCGGGGATGCCGGGAGGGCGATGTGAGGGTGGCGGGTGGTGGGCACCCCCGGTCCTTCGCGTCGCGTCGCCAGGCTTAACGCAGCGCGCCGCCGATTCATTCCCGGCCCCTCGCGTTCCGTCGCGTCGCGACGAGCGCGGCGCGACCCCCCGCCGCGCGCCCGGACCCCGATCGACTCGGTCTCGGACTCGAGCTCGGGCTCCGACTCGGTCTCGCACCTCGGCTCGAGCTCTGGCTCGGAACCCCTCCGGGCAACGTCAACCAACGTGACCGCCGCTGTCAGACGCGCGCGGTTCGGAGCGTCCGTATCTGCGAGACGTTCGGAACGGCCCACCATCTCCGGTCCCCCGCTGTCAGACGCGCGCGGTCCGGAGCGTCCGAGCAGCGAGCGAGGAACGCGTCCGGCGAACCTCGCAGAGCAGAGGAGGAACGCAAATGTTTTGGGTATTCGTTCTCGTGGGTCTGGCCGCGACTGCGGCGGTCACCATGTTCTGGCACGAGGTGCGCGAGTGGGCGCAAACGGCCCTCGCCGACTTCATCGGTCGCTGGCTCGGCAGCGATGCACGCGAAGCCTTTCTCGAGGTTCTGTGCGCCGTGGACCGCTTCGTCACGAACGTGCGCAGGGCGGTGTTGCAGTGGGCCGAGCGTCTGCGCGCGCTGTTGCTCAAGGCCACTGTGGCCATCGAGCGCGTGACGAGCAATCGCTACGTGAAAAGGCTCGTCGCGTACGTGCGCGAGGGCCTCGAGGCCCTCGCACCGACGAAGGTCAAGAAGGTGACGGTCACCGAGGACGTCGCCTGGGAGGATTTGCCCGACGAGATCCGGGCCGCCTTCTTGCGGGGCGAGTCATCGAACGTGGTGATGGAGCTGCAGCCGCGACCGGGCGGAGCGGCGGGCTGACGGGGCCAGGAGGAGCGGCATGGATGCGAAGTCGCGAATGGACGAGCGCGTCGAGGCGATCGTGGCGTCGTGGTGGAAGCGGATCGAGGCGTTGTGGCAATCCGTGAAGCACTCCGCGACCGAGGCGACGTTGTACGAGGGCTTCCGCGACTGGTGGAAGGAGCTCGAGGGCGGCGACCCTCCGGATCCCCGTGCATGGTGGAAGGCTCCGTTGCCCGCGGGGCGACGTCTCGTCGAAGCCTGGGTCGAGTGCGAGAAGGTCGACGAGGGTTACCGACTCGCCCTCGTCGCGTACGTGCTTCCGGAGTCGGAGCTCGACGGGCACGTGCGGCGGCGCGTCGCGAGCTGGGAGCCCGTGCCGTGGACCGAGTTGCCCTCGCCGGTGCGTGAGCGGCTCATCCGTGACGGGGCGCAGTCGAGACGGTGGCACGTCGTGGGAACGGCCCGAGAACGGATCATCGTGGAAAGGAGCTGAGCCGTGGCCTGGTTCTTACCTCTTCTGCTCGTGGGCGCGCTGGTCGGCGCCGGCGTGGCGGTCGCCTTCTGGGACGAACTGCGGGAATGGGCGATCGAGACCGCCATTCCGTGGGTCGAGCGCCACTTCGGCCCGGGCGCCGCGGCCGTCGTGCGATTCATTGGCGTCGTGCTCGACCTCGTCGCGACGTGGGTACGCCGCACGCTGTTCGTGCGTGTGGACCCGGGATCGCCCGTGTACCGCATCCACGAGGAGTACGTCGCTGCCGAGGACCTCCCCGACGACGTGCGCCAGATGCTGTACCGCGGCCCCGTCGCCGTCCAGGTACACGGCGAATCGGAGCTGTGGACATGAACGACCTTCCGACGATCTGCGAACGACACGCGCTGACGCTCGCCTGGGAGTACGGCTCGCTGACTCCGGAAGCGATGGGTTTGCACGGGCTGCCATACGCGGATCGGATGCGCATCGAGGGGCTCCGGCTCGGCCGATGCGCGCAGTGCGATCCGGACAGTCCCGTTCGGCTCGGCGGGGCGACACGTCGGCATTGCGCGCGGTGGTTCGAGTCGATGAGCCGCCTGTTCGAGCGTTACCCGTTGCCCGAGCCCGCAGAGTTCGTCGTCGACGCCCGTTCGCACGCGCAGTCCAGCGCCACGGACGGTGGTCCGATTCCAGCCGAAGACGCGCAGAGCGATCGCCACCGGCAGCGCGCGAACGAGGGCGATCCCGCGCCGCGACGCAGCCCGTCGGCCGGGGGTGGCTCCGTCACCGGCAGCCGCGCGCGCGTGCCTGCCGAAGGCGCCGGCGGCAGCGGCTTGCTGCACGAGCTCGATCCCGTTCCCCTGGAGGCACTCGTGTTGCCCGAGCAGGTCCGCCGCCTCCTCGAGGTGGCGCGGACCGCCCTGTGCGACGATGCCGGCCTTGCGACGTGGGGCTTCGCGGATCTGTGCCGTCCCGTGATCCTGTTGGCAGGACCGCCGGGAACCGGCAAGACGATGGCCGCCCGGGCGCTCGCCGGAGCCGCCAGGCGCCCCCTGCTCCGGGTCGATCTCGGCCTGCTCGAGAGCAAGTACGTCGGAGAAACGCCCAAGAACATCGCCGCGGCGTTCCGCGAGGCCGCGGCGCGCGGCGCGCTCCTGTTCTTCGACGAGGCCGACGTCGTGCTGGGCCGGCGCATCCAGCACGTCGCGTCGGCCGCGGACCAGGGGGTCAACGCGGCGCGTGCGGCGATGCTGAGCGCACTCGACGAGCGCACCGTGCCCGTCGTCTTCGCCACCAACGAACCGCGCGTGACCGACCGCGCCTTCGAGCGGCGCATCACGCTCGGCGTCGAATTCCCCCTCCCCGACGTGGCCGGACGGCGCGACATCGTGGCTCGAGAGATGCGACGTGCGCCCCTCGGTCCCGATCCGGACGCGCTGCTGGCGCTCGTGGCCGAGCGCAGCGAAGGCCTATCCGGTGGAGACCTGCGTGAGCTCGTGCGGCTCGCCGTGATGTTCGCCCGTTGCGATCAGCCGCCCAGTGAACGCCTCGAGGCGCGGCACCTCGAAGAGGCGCTCGCGCGCGTCCACGACAAGCGACGGCTCGTCGTGCGAGAACGAATCGTGTCGGTGACCGACGCCCCGCTCCCGTCGACCGACGGCGCCAGTCACGTTGGCTGACGTTGCCGCGTGGAGGTGCGAGCCCCCCGAGCCGGGGGCCGGGTCCGAGTGGGAGACCCGGGCTGAAAGCGGCGGTCACGTCGCTTGAGGTGGCGAAGGGGCGTTGCGACCCCGAATCCTAGACCGGGACCGAGTCCGAGACCGAGTCCGAGTCCGAGTCGGAGACCGAGCCGGACTGCGAGACCGAGTCCGAGTCCGAGTTTGAACCGCCATCAACCAACGTGACTTCCGCCGTGAGTGAATCCGAGACCGTGGCCGCGTCGGAGTCGGCCTCCGAGACCGAACCCGCGTTCGAGCCGCGATCGAGCCACCCGGCGCACCGCCCTGAGCCGAGCGCGGCTCGTGGCTCGACCGCGGCGTCGCGTGATCGCGCGCCGCTCACGAAGCCCGAGCGTACGCTGCTCGGAGACGTTCCGGGCCTTCGCGCCGGCGGCGGCCCCTCCCGCTCATTCGAGCACGACACGTTGTGCCGTCGTCTCGCCCGCCCGAATGCGCACCACGTATTCGGTCCGAAGGCCCAGCTCGGGATTCTCGAGCACGAGCGTGTGCGTGCCGGCCGGCAGCTCGACGCGCAACAACGGCGTCGTTCCGAGACGCCGCCCCTCGAGCGTGACGTGCGACCAGGGCACCGTGTCGAGGCGCAAGAAGCCCGTGCCCCCGGGGGCCGACGCGGGCAACTCTCCTCCCGCGGCCTGCGCGGCTCGCTCCACGAACGAAGGTTCGCCCGTACCCCGAGCGGGGCCGGACCCACCCCGCCGCTGCGCAGTGGTCCCTCGGACGCTGCCCGGCCTGCGCGCGGATCGGGTGCTCGGATCCGACGCCGCCGTCGCTTCGACCTGCGCCGCACTTTCCGGTCCCGCGACGGTTTCCGAACCACCCCTCCCAACCGGCTCCGGGGCCTCGTCCACCGCAACCGGCACCGCGACTCGCGGGTCGGGAACAACAACCGTGGTTGTACGAGGCGGCTCACTCGTTTCACGAGCCCACGAAGAAGAATTCGGCCGAGCCGTTTCCAACGCCGTCCCGCGCTGCTCCCCGGTGAGCCAGGCGAGCACGCCCGCGACGAGCGCCGTGGCCGCCACGACCGCCACGGGCCACCACCGCCGCCGACGTGCGACCGAAGGGGCCGACGACGCGGCCCCGCTCGCGGCAGTGGCACCGGCAGGCGGGATTACGTCCGGCGGCAGCGGCTCCGCGGACGACGGCAGGGGCGCTGGGCTCACCGAGGGTGACGCCGCCGCGGGCGAGGGGAGCATTGCGTCTCCGGTCGTCGGCGTCGGCTCGTCGCTCATCACGAGGGCGAGCAACCGCGAGTGCTCGCCGATGCGATCGGCGAAAATGTGTCGCATGTACCGGGCGAGCTCCTCGCGACCGACGGGCTCGGGAAGCGCGCGCAGCCAGCGCTCCAGATCGTCGCGCATGGCCGCGGCGTTCGGGTAGCGCGCCTCGAGCTCCCGCCGCAGGGCGCGATCGACGATGGCATCCAGGGCCGCCGGAACGTCGGGCGCGATCTCCCGCAGTCGCGGAATGGCACCCCGCAGCGTCAGCTCGAGCGTGGCGACGTCGCTGTCGGCGCGGAACAGACGCCGGCCCGTCAGCGCTTCCCAGAGCACCACGCCCATGGACCAGAGATCGGCACGCGCATCGACGCGCTGCCCACGCGCCTGCTCGGGAGCGATGTACGCGTACTTTCCCTTGATGGCGCCGACGCGCGTCTCGACGACCTGCGTGGCGGCCTTCGCGATGCCGAAGTCGAGCACCTTGACCACGCCGTCGTACGTGACGAAGACGTTCTGCGGCGAGACGTCGCGATGCACGACGCCGAGCGGCGTCCCGTCCCAGTCGGTCAGCGTGTGGGCGTAGGACAGCCCGTCGAGCGCGTCGGCCGCGATGCGCGCGACGAGCGCGGGTGGCATGCGCACACCGCGGTCGGCGCACCGTCGCAGCACGCGGTGCAGCGGCTGCCCATCGAGGTACTCCATGGCGAGGAAGCACTGTCCGTCGACCTCGCCGAACTCGTAGGTCTGCACCACGTGCGGGTGCGAGAGCCGAGCCGCCAACCGCGCCTCGTCGAAGAACATGTCCACCAGGCGCCGCTCCGAGGCGAGGTCGGCCAGGATGCGCTTGACGACCACTGCCTTGCGGAATCCCCCCGGTCCCGTCGTCAGCGCGAGGTCCACCTCGGCCATCCCGCCGCGCCCGAGCCGTGCGACGAGCACGTACTTGCCGAAGGGCGTGCGGGCGATGGGCGCCGCCGCTTCCGCCTTCCGCAGCGAGGCGTCGTCGTGTCGCGCCGGCTCCCCCATCGCGCCTCGATTGTTTCCGACGGCCGTCAGCGCCGTCAACGATCGGCCCGGGGAGCGACCCGAACCATCCATCGAGCGCGCCGGCCGTCCGGTCTCCTTCCCGCGGGGCCCTCTGGGAGCCGTGCGTGCGTGCGAACCCCGACCTTGAGACGAGTCACCGGACGGCGATCGGCGCGCTCGTCGGCTGACGTGATCACCGATCTCGACCGCGCCGCGAGCTTGCTCACGGCAAGCACGAGGGGGGCGCGCGGGCTCCGTCTCGGCGTCGGCCTCACGGCGGCGGTCGGGTTGCTCGACGTGGCCGAGGAGTGTCGCGAGCCCGAGACCGTGACCGAGACCGACTCCGGGTCGGAGTCCGAACCCGAAGCCAACTCCGTGACCGAGTGCAAACCCGTGCCCGCACCCGAGTCCGAGCCGAAGACGCGATCAGCGAACCTCGCCGGCGCTGTCAGACTCAGTCTCGTTACCAAGCACCGCTTCGGACCGTCTCGCTCGCGCACGGGCTCCAAAGACCTCCCGCCTCGCTCGATTACCCCGAGGGACGAACTCAGCGCCGCCCTTGCGCTCCGTGCTCGTCCCCTAGAAGCTCGTCGAAGATGCGGTCGATGTCGTCGGTGGCCCCGGACGGTGCCGCCGGAGCGGGTGCCGGCACCGGGGAGGCGAGCGCCTGGATGCGCGCGCCGACGTCGCGGAACGTCGGGTCGCGCTTGTGGACTTTCTGGAAGTAGTAGAGGGCTTCCTTCACGTCCTGCATCGCTTCGTAGGCAGCCCCGAGCTCGAAGTACAACCCCAGTTCCTCACGCTCCGTCTTGTGCTCCGCGTACAGCCCCTTCTTGAAGTGGCCGATCGCCTCCGCGAGCATGCCCTTTTCGACGTAACAGATCCCCATCATCGTGTAGGCCATGCACTCGCGGTGCGGGCTGCGCCGGGCCAGATCGAACTCCGCGATGGCGTCGTCGAGCAGCCCCATCTCCTTGTATGCGATCCCGAGATCGAAGTGCGTGTCGCTATCCTCGACGCCGACCTGCTCGGCCACGCCTTTCTTGAACTGCTCGAAGACCGCGTCGACGTCGATCGCGTCGTTTTGCGTACTGGTCGTGGCCTCGGGTCCGAGCTCCAGCGCGAGCCGCTCGGCGAGCTGGAAGCTCTCGTCGACCATCACGGTGCCCGGGACGGCTGCGGCCCGTGGCACCTCGACGTTCGGTTGCGTCGCGGCCACGGCCACCGTGCCACCGCGCTCGGCGGCGATGATCTCCTCGATCTCGGCGAGTTTCTCGCGTAGCAGGGGGTGACCACGACGGCTGGTCGAGAGCGCCTCTTCGAGCGACGCGCGCGCCTCGGCGTACAGCCCCTGCGCGAGGAAGAACTCGACCTCCTCGAGCACCTCCTCCACTTCGCCCGGCGGCAACGAGGGACGCGGGGCAACGGCCGCGTCGGCCGCCGACGGCGCGGGCGCGACCGGAACGGCCTCGAATTCCTCGGGAGACATCTCCCGGTCGAGATCGGGAACCGCGTCCGCTGGCTCCGGTCGCGGAGCCGGCACCGGCACGGGGGCGGCGCCGTCCGGTGGTCGAGCGTCCCGCGACGGTACCGTCGCCGAAACGTCCGGCTGCCGAGCCCCGACGACAGGTGCCGGCCTCGCGTCGGCCGCCATCTCGGGCGCGTCGAGCATCGTCTCGTCCTCGGCGACGAAGAACACCTCGTCGTCCGGCGCCGCCGTCTCCGGGGCCTCGTCGGCTGACTCTTCGACACCGTCCGTGAGCATCGATCGCGCGGGCTCGCTCGTCGGATCGAGCTCGAGAATCTGCCGCAGGTAGAGCTGAGAGACCTCGGGACGATCCGAGAACAGCCGCTCGAGCTCGTAGAGCTCCGCGATGGCCTCGTCGACGCGACCGAGCGCGAGCAGCATGTCTTTGAGCCGTTCGCGCGCCTCGACGTGCTGGGGGGCGAGCTCGAGCACCCGGCGGAGCTGATCGACGACCTTCGCGCGCAGCCCATAGCGCAGATACACGTCGCACTCGGTCAGCATGCGAGCGATCTGGGCCTCGTGCGCCACGTCCGGCGGGACCGATGCACGCGCGGCCGCATCGGGGGCCTTCACCGATGGGCCGCTCGAACGCGCCGACTGCGCCGCGACGCGCGGCTCGGGGGAACGTGCGGAGGCCGAGGGGGCCGCCATCGCCTTGCGTGGCGGCACCTCGTCTTCTTCTTCGACGACGTAGACCTCCTCCGGTTCCGGATCCGACTCGTACACCGTGCTCGGGCGCTCGAGTCGCGGCGCGGCGGCAAGCGCCGCCGGCGCGGGAGGCGCAACGACGGGACGCGCGGCGGAGCGCGGCTCGACGACGGCGCCCGGGGGTGGCATCACGGCCGGTGGCGGCTGTCGCGCGGCGGTGGAGCCTCCGCTCAGCGCGAGACGGGCCTCGGCGTCGCCCGGATCGAGCTCGAGCACCTGGCGCAGGGCGGCGAGCCGCTGCTCGGATCGCCCGGCTTCGTGGTGCAGCCGCGCGATCTCCTTGAGCACGCTGACGGCTTTGGGCTGCTGGCCGAGTTGCTGGAACGCGCGCGCCAGCAGCTCGAGCGTCTGCACGTCGCGCGGCTCCGCCTTGAAACAGACTTGGAGCTTCGCGAGCGCGCGTTTGGGGTCGGCTCGGTCGAGATAGAAGACCGCCAGCTCGCGGGTCGTGGCGAGGTCCGAGGGTCGGTGGAACAGCAGTCGCTCCGCGACCCGCGCGTAGTCTTCGAGCCGACCCTGCTGCCGAAGCACGGCCGCGCTCGCCGCGAACGCCTCGGCCGCCTCCTCCGTTCGACCCGCCTTGCTGAGCGCCTCGGCGAGTCGGATTCGAACGGGAACGTTCTCCGGGTCCAGCTCCGCCATTCGGCGCAGCGTTTCGAGCGCGCGCTCGGACTGCCCCTCGCGCGCGTAGGCAGTCGCCACCTGCTCGTAGGTGGCGAGCGCGTCGGAGACGAGCTGGAGCTGCTCGTACATCTCGGCGAGCGAGAGCTGCACGTCGAGCCGCGACGGGTCGAGCTTGAGGACCTGCTTGTAGACCGCGACCGCTTTGAGGAAAAACCCCTGTTCCGCGTACTGGCGCGCGACGCGCAGGTACGTATCGCACGCCTCGCGATGCGCCCCCTTGCGCGTGTAGAGATCTCCGATCTTGAGCCACGTGCGGACATCGCTCGGGTCGTCCTGAACGAGCCGTTGGTACTCCGCGATGGCCTTGTCGTAGGCTCCCCGGGCGAGGTGCTTCTGCGCCGCTTCGAGTACTTTGGTGCGGTCGAGGGCCACCACGACTCCCCGGGCCAGGGTCCGTGCGAGAAAGGTTTACGTCCGCGAAGCGCGCACGGTCAATAGTGCGTTCCGGTCGTCGTTGGACGCGCCAGCACGCCTGCGACGCACTCCCGTCGGCTCCGGGTTGGCGCGCACGCGACGCGTCGGCCGCGAGAGCGCTTCGTCGAAGCCGACCACTCCCGTCAGGCGAGCGTCGGCGCTTCCGAACGCCAGCGCCCGTCGCGGAGCACGAATCGGGTGGGGCCCTCGATCGCGCGCTCGCGGCGCGGATGCAGCGGATCGCCGGGCAGGACGAGCGCAACGAGCCCGGCGTCGAGGCGGACGAACATCGGTTCGACGAGGGGCGGCGGCCCGGAGCCGACGCGTGCGAACGCCGACTCCACCGACCCGGCCGCCTCGAGCCACTCGAGCGTACGGAGCGTCGGGGGAGGCAGGACGATCTGGCCACGCGCGGCGCGTTCGAGCGCCCCAGCCGGCGCGAAGAAGCCCCCCTCGGTGGTCTCGGTCGCGTCGTGCGAGGGACGCTGATCGCGCGGCGCCCGCGCGAGAAAGAAACGTGCGTCGAAGCGCCGCGGCTCGACGGTCGGCGTCACCCATCGCGCGATCGGCACGAGCCAGTCGAGCCGGAGCGTCGCGTCGAGCGCATCGAGCACGTCGGGCCACGGCGCGCCGGCAGCGAGCTCGGCGCGCGCCTGCGCGAGGTCCACGGCGGCCGCGCGCGTTTCGCCGAGCAGAACCCCCGCTTCTTCGAACGTTTCGCGCACGGCCGCGCAGAACAGGGCCAGGGCGCGCGTCGGGTCGTCGGTTTCCCCGAGCGCCGCGGCCGCCCCGGCCGGGTCACGTCCGACCGAACGGTCCCGTACGCGCGGGTCGGCGTCCGTCGGATCGAGGCGCCCCCCCGGAAAGACGTGCGCCCCCGGCATGAACACGCTGCGACCGGTGCGCCGCACGAGGAACACCTCGAGCGGCTCGCCGCGCAGCAGGACCACCGTGGCCGCGTCCCGTGGCCGGCTGGGCACGCTCGGCTCGGGGCTGGTACTCACGCGCTCGGCCCCGGCTCGAGCACGCGCGCCGGAGCGACCCCGATGGCGGCGGCCAGCCGCAAGATGGTGTCGAGCGAGGGCGTATGCCGTCCCGACTCGACGCGCACCAGATTCGGCCGCTTCATGCCCGCCCGGGCGGCCAGCTCCTTCTGCGTGAGGCCGGCGGCGAGTCGCAGCGCGCGGATTCGCGCGGCGATCGCGGCTCCGTCGAGCACGACGCGGTTGTCGGTTCGCGGCATCAGGCGCGACCGGACTTCCTCGACGTGCAGCGCGATCTGAACGCCCGAGCGCAGTGCGATCAACGCACAACGACCTTCATGCACGAGAGCGACCGAGTCCACCTCCGATCCGTCGTCGCCGCCCGCGACCGGCCGCCGCAGGACCGCCGCGCGCCCGTCCCCGAGCAGCACGAGCAGCTCGTCGGGACGCGGTGAGACGGCGACGTATTCGAAGCGGTCCGCGCGCACCGCGTCGAGACGTCGCGCGATCGCGCGCACGACGCGTGGCACGTCAGCTCGCCCCCGCGCGACGAGGCCGCCGCTCGCCTCCGCGTACAGATCCTCGATCGGGCCGTCGGCCGCGTCCGGATCGACCTCGATGGCCACCGGCTTACCGAGCGCCCGGCCGAGGCACAGCCCCGCGAGCAGCTCGTCGTCGTCCAGCCGGGACGCGCGCGCGTCGAGCACGACCGCCGGCGCCTGCTCGACGTACCGCGCCAGCTCGGCCGGGGCGACGCGCCGCGCATCGAGGCCCACCGACCGCAGCGCGGCCACCCAATCCGCCTCGAAACCGTCCCGCGCGCTTGACAGCAACAGGGTGCCGCCCGACACCACGTCGAGGGCGGAAGGTAGCCCGCGCGCAGGCGACCCCTCAAGTCCCGCGGCGCACGCGTGCGGATGGTCTCGCGCGTCGTGGCCACGGTCGCACGGCCGTTGCTTGACCGGGTGGGGCGAGGCTCGTCACGCTCGGATGGTGCACGCCGACGAGCTGCGCGCATCGGTCGACGACCTCCGCGTCTCGACGCCGCCGGCGACCGAGCCCCGCTACGACCCGGCCCTTTTCGTCAACCGCGAGCTGTCGTGGCTCGAGTTCAACGAGCGCGTGCTGGGCGAAGCGCGCGACCCGGCCGTTCCGCTGCTCGAGCGTCTCAAGTTCCTGTGCATCGTCGCGGCCAACTTGGACGAGTTCTTCATGGTGCGCGTCGCCGGCCTCATCGGGCAGGTGACCGATCGCGTCATGGAGGTCGGCCCCGACGGTCTGACGCCCGCCGAGCAGCTCGCCCGCATCTCGGCGCGGACGAGACGCATGCTCGACGACATCGCCGACGTGCTCAACCAGCAGCTGTTGCCCGAGCTCGCGCAGCACGGCGTGCGGCTCGTCACGATGGCCGACCTGGATCCGGCCGCGCGTGAGCGCGTCAGCCGCCACTTCCGCGAGCAGGTGTTGCCCATTCTCACGCCGCTCGCGATCGACCCGGGCCACCCCTTTCCGCACGTGCGCAACCGCTCGCTCAACCTCGTCGCGATGCTCGCCCACCTGGGCGGCGGCGAGGACGCCGACCCGGCGTTCGCCGTGGTCCAGGTCCCCGGCGTGCTGCCGCGCCTGGTCCCGGTGCCCGCGAGCGATGAGACCGGCCGCGCGTTCTTGCTGCTCGAGGACGTGCTCGCCGGCCACCTCGAGGAGCTGTTCCCCGGGTTCCGCACGCTCGGCGCCTGGCCGTTTCGCGTCATCCGCAACTTCGACCTGACGCTCGAGGAGGAAGAGGCCGAAGATCTGCTCCAGGTCATCAGCGAGGAAGTACGCAGGCGTGATCGCGGCAACGCGGTGCGCCTGACGGTCGCGCGCAGCGTGGCTCCCTCCGCCCTCGCGATGCTCAGCAAGGCGCTCGGGGTGATGCCGGAGTTCGTCTTCCCCGTCGACATGCCGCTCGATTTGCCGGCGCTCGCCGCGATGGGCGAGCCGCTGGCGGATCGACGCGGGCTGCGCGACGAACCGTTCACGCCGGTCGTGCTGCCGCCGCTGCGCGACGTCGAGCCCGAGGACATCTACGCCGTCGTCGCGCGCGAGGACGTGCTGCTGCACCATCCCTACGAGTCGTTCGACCCGGTGGTCTGGTTCATCGAGCAGGCCGCGGTCGATCCCGCCGTGCTCGCGCTCAAGATGACGCTGTACCGCACGAGCGGCGACAGCCCCATCGTCAAGGCGTTGATGCGCGCGGCCGAGGCCGGCAAGTCGGTCACGGCGCTCGTCGAGCTGAAGGCGCGCTTCGACGAGGAAGCCAACATCCAGTGGGCGCGCAAGATGGAGGAAGCGGGCGTGCACGTCGTCTACGGCCTCGTGGGGCTCAAGACGCACTGCAAGGTCGCGCTCGTCGTGCGCCGCGAGCACGAGCCCGGCGTCGGCACCGTGCTGCGGCGCTACGTCCACCTCGGTACGGGAAATTACAATCCGACGACCGCGCGTCTGTACACCGACCTGAGCCTGCTGACGGCGCGTGCCGATTTCGCCGAGGACGTCACGAGCCTGTTCAACCTGCTGACCTCGTGCACCGCACCCTCGCAGTGGCGCAAGTTGACGATCGCGCCGCTCGGTCTGCATGAACGCGTGCTCGCTCTCATCGAGCGCGAGGCCCAGCAGGCGCTCGAGGGCCGTCCGGCGCGCATCATCGCGAAGATGAACGCGCTGGTCGATCCGGACGTCATCGCGGCCCTGTACCGCGCCTCGCAGGCCGGCGTGTCGGTCGACCTCATCGTCCGCGGGATCTGCTGCCTGCGGGCGGGCGTGCCGGGGGTGAGCGACAACATCCGCGTGCGGAGCATCGTCGACCGGTTCCTCGAGCACGCCCGCATCTGGTACTTCGAGGCGGCCGGCGCGCGCGAGGTCTACTTGTCGAGCGCGGACTGGATGCCGCGCAACTTCGTACGCCGCGTCGAGGTCATGTATCCCATCGAGGATCCGCGCCTGCGCGCGCGCGTGATCGACGAGATCTTGCGCGTGCAGCTCGAGGACAATCAGAAGGCTCACGAGATGAGGCCCGACGGCAGCTACGCGAGGGTCGTCGCTCCGGCCGATGCCACGCCGGTGCGCAGCCAGCAGGTGCTTTTGCGCATGGCCCGCGAGGCGGCGCAGCGTGCCGACTCGCGCGCACGCAACGACCGACCGTTCGTGCTGCGTCCGACGCGCGTCCGGCCGGGCAAAACGACCACGGGCTCGTCGGACTGACGGCCGCCGGCCGTCGAACCCCCGACTCGGGCTCGGACTCGATCGCAAACCCCGGTCCAAAGCCCAAAGCACGCATCGCCACCACGACCGGGGCGGAGCCGACGACTCCGCCGTATGTCGGATTCGTCTTGCATCCGCGAACTTCGAGTGGTATTACCACTAACCTGGTATTACCACTATCAGAAGTATCTGAAACGAAATGAAAAAGTCAGTCGATCGCGCTGCGGATGCCATTCGAGCCTGGATTCTTGGTGGCAAGTACCGTCCAGGCGACTTCCTGCCCGGGGAGCGGGAGCTGACGGGGCTGCTCGGAGTAAGCCGAATCACCGTCCGCGGTGCCCTTGCCCGTCTAAGGGCCGAGGGGTTGGTTCGGCCCGAGCAGGGCGCGGGCACGCGCGTACTCGACTTTCGCGAGAGCTCGGGCGTCGACCTGCTCGCGGTGCTGGCCGCACAACGAATGGCTGGCGGCCCCTTCCCGCTCGATTTGCTGTCGGACCTGCTCGAGCTGCGTCGTCTGGTCGCCGTCGAGCTCGTCGGTCTGGTCGGGGAACGCGCGACGACGAGTGACCTCTCCGAGCTTCGTGCGCTCGTCGGGCAGATGCGCGGCGTGACCGGCGACCCGTCGGCGTTCATGACGGCCGACCTTCGCTTCGCGCGGCGTCTGGTGCGCGCGAGCCGCAACCTCGCGCTCGAGCTGCTCGCCAACGCGATCGTGCGCGCGCTCGAGGGTCAGCCCGGTCTGCACCTCGCCTTCGGGGCCAACGCCGCGCGCACCGTGATCGTGTACGAGCACCTGCTTTCGCTGCTCGAACGCGGACGCGTCGAAAAGGCCCGCGCGATGACGCGCCGACTGCTCGAGCGACTCGACCGCTCGACGCTCGCGCTCGTCGCAGCGCTAAGCGGCGCGACGCCGCGCGAGCCTTCGATCGCCGGCACCCCGACCGCGAAGGAGGCGTGAGCCATGCTGCGATTCGAACGACGATGGGCCCATGACGTGATGTCCTCGTTCGCGCCGCCCGGAGGGCCCGGGCTCGCGCCGGACCCCGGTCGCGTCGATTTCGTCGGGGCGCTTCGCACGCAGATGCGCGCGTCAACCCCGCTGGCGGCCCTGGGCCTGCGCCTCGCCGTGTGGATGGCCGCGCTCGCGCCTCTCTGGACGCTGGGCCGGTTGCGGACGATCCGGGGCCTGCGCCCCGCCGAGCGGGCCGCCGTGCTCGCGCGCCTGCTGCGCAGCCGACTGTACCTCGTGCGTGAGCTGACGCTGTTCCTCAAGCTCGCGGCCTGTTTCGCCCTGTTCCGCGTGCCCGAGCTTCGCGCGCAGAGCCATTACGATCCGGCGCAGGCGGACGAGGGCCCACCAGCCGCCTCCGGCGTTCGCCGACGGCTGCCCGTCGTGGCCACGGGAGGCGCCCCGTGACGCCGCGCTGGACCGACGAGGCGGACGTCGTCGTCGTGGGCACCGGCGCAGGCGGCGCGACCGCCGCGCGCGTGCTCTCGGAGGCGGGGCTCGAGGTGCTCATGCTCGAGGAGGGACCCGATCTGCGGGGCGTGGAACGACCGGAGCAGCTGCTCGAGGCGCTGGCGCTGACGATGCGGGATTTCGGATCGCAAACCACGGCGGGCCCCGTGCCGATGCCGCTGCTGCAGGGGCGACTGGTCGGCGGCTCGACGGCGATCAACTCGGGCATCGTGTGGCGGCTGCCCGAGGACGTGCGCCGCGACTGGGTCGATCGATTCGGTCTCGGCGAACTGCTCGAGGCCCGTGCGCTCGAGCGCGCGTTCGAGCGGATCGAGCGCGAACTGGAGGTCACCGAGACGCCCCTCGCCCTGTACGGAGGCAACAACGGCAAGATGGCCGAGGCGGCGGCGCGCCTGGGCCTTCCTGGCAAGCCCATCGCGCGCAACGCGCGCCGGTGCGAGGGCCGCGCGCGCTGCCTGCAAGGCTGCCCGTCGCGTGCCCGCCAGTCGATGGACGTCTCGTACGTGCCTCGGGCCATCGAGATGGGCGCGCGGCTTCGCGCACGCGCCCGCGTCGAGCGCATCGTCGTTCGAGGCGGCCGCGCGACGGGTGTGCGCGGCACACTCGACGACGGCGATCGTCGGGTACCCTTCGAGGCGCGCGCGCGGCGGGCCGTCGTCGTGGCGGCCGGCGCGTTGCACACGCCGATCTTGCTGCGCCGTTCGGGTCTGCGTCGGGGCGTGGGCGATCGATTCCAGGCACACCCGGGCAGTGCCGTCGTCGGTCGCTTCGACGAGCCGGTCGTGATGGCGTTCGGCGCGACCCAAGGATACGAGGTGCCTCTGCGCGAGCGCGGCTTCAAGCTCGAAACGCTCGCCCTGCCACCCGAAATGCTCGCCGCGCGGTTGCCCGGCGCCGGCGCCGAGTGGCAGCGCCGCCTCGTCGAGCTCGATCGCTACGCACAGTGGTGTGCGCAGGTCCGTTTCCGCGCGCTGGGCACGGTGCGGCCGGGATGGAGCGGCCGGCCCGTCGTGCGGTACGTGCCGACGGACGACGATCTCGCGCGCATGCAGGCCGCCATCGCCCTGCTCTGCGAGATGATGTTCGCCGCCGGGGCGACCGAGGTGTTCCCGGGGCTCGGCGGACTGCCGGAGGTGCTCGACCGCCCCGAGCAGGTGCGGCTGGTGCGCGAGGCTCGCCTGAGTCGGCGCGATTTCCATCTCATCGCGTCGCACCTGTTCGGTACGGCCTGCGCGCACGCCGATCGCGCGCACGGCGTCGTCGACGCCCGACTGCGTGCCCACGACGTCGAGCGGCTCTACGTGATGGACGCGAGCGTCTTCCCCACCAACCTCGGCGTCAATCCGCAGCACTCGATCATGGCCGTCGTCTGGCTCGCGGCCGAGCGTCTTGCCGCCGACGCCGGCGCGATGCGCGCGGCGGCCTGACCCGGCGCATGGAATTCAGGGAGCCGCCGACACGATCGCGTGCGCGCGCTCCAGCTCGAGCCGTGGCGCCCCGCGGCCGCCGAGCAGCACCGCGGACCGTCCGGCGCCAAGCACCGTGCGCTCGCCGCCCAGCGCAACGTGCACGTGGCCCGCGAGCACGGTGATCGCGCGAAGCATCGGCCGCTCGTCGAGATGCACGCAACCGCTTCCCGCGACGCGGTCGATCTCAAGCGCCTCGGAACGCACGGGCGCGTCGCGCGGCCCGCACAGCGCTTGACGCACGGCCGGCGCGTCCGTGTCGACCGAGCCCGCCCGTACGCGGACGCGCGCGCACAACTCGGCCTCGCGCGGCGCTCCCCAATCGGTGACCTCGAGCGCTTGCGCGATGTGCAATTCGCGACGACGACCCTGCGGGTGCGGCCGCCCGTGCTCGTCATAGCGGCGATTCCAGTCCCAGTAGCGATAGGTCACGCCCTCCCGGCCGGGCTCGACGCGCTGCGGCTCGACGAGCATCAGGCCCGGCCCGATGGCGTGCGCGGTGCCCGGCTCGATCACGAAGAAATCCCCCGGCTCGACGGGAATCCAGGCGAGCAGGGCCGAGACGTCCGCATCGGTCCGAAGCGCCCGCTCCACGTCCTCGCGCCCCACGCCCGCGCGCAGCCCGAGCCACAGCCCGGCCCCCGGCTCAGCATGCACCAGGTACCACGCTTCGGGCTTGCCACTCTGCGTCGGACCGAGCAGCCGATGCCCCTCCGGCGGATGAATCTGCACCGAGAGCGGGGCATCGGCGTCGAGCAGCTTGACGAGGAGCGCTCGTCCCGCCGCCTCACCGACCGCCTCGCGCAGGGTGCGCCCGTCGTCGAGCCGGCTCTCGAACGGCTCCGCGAAAGACACTTCCCACGACTCGCCGATCGGGCCTTGCGGCGTCGGGACGAGACCGCGCTTGAGCGCCGCGATGCGCCGCCCTCCCCACGGCGTGCGCGCGGGAGGCGTGAAATTGTCCGGTCGTGGAACGAACAGGGTCTGCACGTTCTTGGGTCGGGATCGATTTCTTGGCCGCCGGGGGCACGAGAGCTAGGATGCCGACGCGGAGTCGGAGGACGGCGATGGGCTACGCGGGCCAAGAGCGGCGCATCCACAAGGTGTTCGTGACGCGCAACACGGAGTACCACGTGCGCCGCGAGACGTGCGTGGCGGTGCGGGACCGGCGCACGGGGCAGTGGCTGCGCGGCCACCTGGCGCTGCGCAGCAAGGTGACCGGCGCCATCCGGTTCACCTCCGACGGGGGCATCGTGCCGAACACGGGCAGCCCGACCGTCGGCGATTCGCTGTTCTTGCAGGTGGGAGGCCGGGATCTCGTGACGAGCGCGATCGTGTCCATCGAACGGCCACCGCGCGACGTCGTGGCGCTCTACCCGACCTGAAGAGCGCAGTTCGCTCGCCCAGGCAGCGCCCGTCCGCGACCGGGCGCACCCGCTCACCGTCTCGCACGGGCACACCGACTGGCCCGTCACGGGGCCGACGCCCAATGGTCCGTCCACGTCTCGTGCTCGAGCGTCAGCTCGAGCCCTTCGGCGGTCCGCACGCGAAAGCACTCGAGCCAATCCTCCTCCACCCATCGGCCGAGCACGTCGCTGACGAGCACGCGCACGCCGTGCTCCTCGAACGCGACCGGTGCGTGGGGCCATCCCACCGCGGACCGCAACTCGACGCGCAACCCGTCGCGCGGCTCCCACGTCGGTACGGGCCATCGCGCCTCGTGCCGCAACAGCCTCGCCGTGCGGTCGAGCCATCGCGCGAGCCGGTCGTCCACGCTCGGCGTCTCGCCGGGATCCACCTGGCGCAGCAAGACGAGAACCGTCTCGTCGGTGACGGCGCGCAACCAGGCCTCGCGCCGCTCGCCGCGTACCCTGAGCATGCGGGGCCGCCCACCGCCGAGACGTGGCGCTCGTCGCAGAAGCTGAACCCACGGCACCACGAGCGCCGCGCCCGCCACCTTCGCGTCGAACGGATCGAGCGACGAGCAGTAGTCGATGCACTCGCCGTCCGCATCGACGTAACAGGCCGCCAGGGCCCGTGCGTCCGAACGCCACAGCGCCCGGAGGATGCGCGTGAAGCCGGTCTCGTGCTCCTCCCGCGGCGCCTCGGGCAGCCGCGATGCAGGCCGACGGTTCACGGCTCGCTCCGCGCGAACGGATCGACGGCCAGCAGCGCGCGTACGCGTGCCTCGTCGAGACGCGGTCGGTCGCGCGCGCGCAACTGCGCGAGCAACGCCTCGAGCCGTGCGCGGCGCTTTTCGACGAGCCGCTCCGCACGTAGGATGTCCACCACGTCATCGAACGAGCGCTCCGCGGCCGGGTGGATCGCCGTCAAGACCACCGCGTGGCAGCCGTAACCGGTCTCGACCGGCTGCGGCACCAAGCCTGGCTCCGGCTGTGCGAACAAGGCCTGCAGGTACGCGGCCTCGGCGTCGTCGTCCCGCGCGAGCGGTGGAACGGGCTCCGCGTGCAGCCGCCACCCCTCGCGCTCGACGCCACCGAGCGAGAGCGCGGCGGTCACGGGGTCGGTCGCCGCGCGCAGCTCCTCGACGAGCGACTCGCACAGCCGCCGGGCGCGCGCACGCGTCGGTGCATCGGCGTCGGAAGCGATGCGCACGAGCACGTGCACCGACGCACGGCTCTCCGGGGGCGACAGCTCGCGCCGGCGCGCCTCCCAGATCGCGCGCAGTTCCTCGTCCGCGATCGCGTCCGGCCCGACCACGCGTTCGACCTCGGCCGCCAGCAACGCCTGCACCGCCGCCTGCCTCGCGACGCGCTCCACTTCGGGCGCACGGTCGTAGCCGCGTCGGGCCGCCTCGGCCGCAAGCCATTCGCGGCGTACCAACTCGTCGAGCGCCCGACGCGCGTCGATGCCCCGTTCGGCCATCTGCCGGCGCACCTGCTCCATCGTGATGGGGGTCTCGCCGACACGTGCGACGACGAGGCCGCGTTCGGTCGAAGCCGCCCCGTCCGGCGCCGAAGTCGCTTCCGGCCGACGACCCTCGCAGGCGCAGGCGACGAACGCGACCACAAACCCACACCCTGCGACTGCGGTGCGGAGCCGCAGGTCGCGAGCACCGCGCCGTCTCGTCGACGCATGCGTCATTCGCCGATCGACGGGCGCAGCATCTCGCTCGCGGCCCGCACGAGCGACAGCCCCACGACCATGAGCAGGATGGCGGCCACCCAGTCGCGCACGCGCACGTTCCAGACGGCTGCGCCGAGCGCCCCGAGCCCGACGAGCAGCACAGCCACCCCGGAAATCTCGCGCACCGCGCGGCTCACGACCTACGCCGCGCAGTATACGGCACCGGGGCGTCAGCGAAGCGGTCGCAACGCGAGCAGACGGATCTCGGTCATCTCCTCGACGGCGAAGCGCACGCCCTCGCGCCCGACGCCGCTGCGCCGCATCCCGCCGTACGGCATCGCGTCGGCGCGGAACGAGGGCACGTCGCCGGCGATGACGCCTCCGACCTCCAGCTCGTCCCACGCACGGATCACGCGCTCGAGGTCCTTCGTGAACAGCCCAGCCTGCAGGCCCCACACACCGTCGTTGACGAGCGCGAGCGCACGCTCGAACGAATCGAACGGCTCGAGGCACGCGACGGGCCCGAAGGCTTCCTCGCACCACAGCGGCTCGTCGTGCGGGACGTGCTCGAGCCACGTCGGCTCGTACAGGGCCCCGTCTCGCCGGCCCCCGCACAGCAGCCGCGCCCCGCGCGCGACGGCCCCGCCTACCCACCGCTCGATGCGCTCCGCCTCGTGGAGCGCGATCATCGGACCGACGTCGGTGCGCTCGTCCCGCGGATCGCCCAGGCGCAACGCGCGCGTCCGCGCGACCAGCCGCTCGCGCAGCGCGTCGTGGACGGATGCCTCGACGAGCACGCGCTGGACGCTGATGCAGCTCTGGCCGGCCTGGTAGAAGGCCCCGAACACGAGGCGCGCGGCCGCCTCGTCGAGGTCCGCGTCGGCGCAGACGATGCACGCGGCGTTGCCGCCGAGCTCGAGACACACGCGGCGCGCCACAGCGCGCGCGCGCAACGACCAGCCCACCGTCGCCGATCCCGTGAACGAGAGCACCGCGACGCGCGGATCGGTCGCGAGTCGTTCGGCCTCGTGGCCCGGGGCGGGAAGCACCGAGAACGCTCCGGGCGGCAAGTCGGCCTCGGCGAGCATTTCGCCGATCGCCAGCGCCGAAAGCGGCGTGGCGCTCGCCGGCTTCAAAACGAACGGGCAGCCGGCGGCGATCGCGGGAGCGACCTTGTGGGCGACGAGGTTGAGCGGAAAGTTGAACGGCGTGACGAGCGCGGCGACCCCCGCGGGCACCCGCTTCCAGATGCCGCGCCACCCCGTCGTCCGTGGGCTCGTCTCGAGGTTGGCCACCTCCCCGTGCACGCGCGTCGCTTCCTCCGACGCGATCCGGAACGTGTCCGCCGCCCGCCCCACCTCGATGCGCGCCTCGCGGATCGTCTTGCCCGTCTCCGCCACCAGCGTCGTCGCCAGCGCCTCGGCCTGCTCCTCGATTCGGCGCGCGCAATGGGCGAGCACCTCGCGCCGCCGCCATGCCGGAAGCGCCGCGACGGGGCGCCGCGCAGCATCCGCGGCCCGCAGGGCGCTCTCGATCTGCGTCGGCCCCGCGCGCGCGACGAGCGCGATGCGTTCGCCGTCGTACTTGTCGAAGACCTCGAGCACGCCCTCGCCCGGCTCGGGGTGGCCGGCGAGCCACAGCGGCCGCAGATCAGCAGACGCGTTCACGGCCTCGATCCCGCCGCGGGGGACTCCATGGCGCAAGGCACGACGGCCGGAGCGTTCGAACCCGCACACGCCACCGCGATTCGCGTGCGCGCGGCGAGGATTCCCCCCACCGGACGAGGCGGTCGAGACGCACGCCGAGCCGTTCGACCGCGCGCCCAGGCCCCCGGCGCAGACCGAGTGCGAAACCACCGATCACCGCGACCGCCCCCTACCGTCCGATCTCGCCCGCCGACGGCAATCGATCCGGAGAAGCTTCGACGTTCGTCGTCACGCGATCGATGAACCAGCTTCCATCGACCAGGCCCAGCTGAAACCGCACGGGCACGTCGCCCTGCGGTGTATGCAACGTGCCGCCGATGTCCGCCCCGCGCACCATGTCGATGCTCCGGCTGCCGAGCGTCGCGTCCGTGTGTTCGCGCAGCCCCGGCGTCATGGCGATCTGGGCCCGAAACGCGTCGAGCGAGTGGCTCGCCCGGTAGGCAGGACTCATGCGCTGCCAGGCGCCGACGTCGTTGCCGGAACGAAGGTCCGCGAGGAATCCGTGCGCCACGTCCGCCGGTCCCTTCGTCGCGAAATAGACGCACGCGAGGCATCCGCCCACACCGAGGCATGCGAGCAGCCCGGCGATGCCACACCCGATTCCGATCCACTTGAGCGCCTTGCCGCCGTCCGACACGAGAGCCTAGGGTACACGCAAGAGCCGCGCGCGTCTCGGGAGTCGCGGTTGATCGCGGATGGACCGCACCCATCACGAGGCTCGATCGCGACGTGGGCGTCCCGCGCCGTCATCGGAGGTCGGCTCGAAGCTCGAGTGCGACCCGGAAGCTGAATCCGAGCCCGAGGCCGAGACCGGTTAGAAGGCGTGATCAACCAACCTGGCCGGCGCAGTCAGTCCGTTTCAGTCGACTTTCGAGCGAGCCGACCCACACGGCGACGAGCAGTGCGCTTGCGCGTGCCCCGCTCGCTCCAAGCTACCCTGCGCGAGGCCCGTGGACCTGGTCGAGTTCGTCGACGCGGAAGGACGCAAGAGAGTCGCGAAGATCCGCCAGGACGCCGCGGAAGCGGTCGGCCGCGATCACGGTGTCGTGCACACGCCCCCGGCCGTGGCGCGCTGGCTCGTCGAGGCCGTCGACGCACGCCTCCGCCAGTACCTTCGAGTGACCGACGGCCTCTCCGATCCGCGTGTCCATCTGCTCGATCCGGCCTGCGGCCCGGGGGTCTTCGTCGCCGCGGCACTCGAGCGCACCCCCCCGGCGCGGCGCCTGACCGCGATCGACGTCGATCCGGCCGCCCTCGACGCGACGCGCGAGCCGCTGCTGCGCGCGGCGCGTCGCGTGGGCGCCTGCCTGCACCTGCGGACGGCGGACACGCTGTCGCTGGAGCCCCGACTGGACAGCCCCGTCGCCGTAGTCGTGGGCAACCCACCGTGGTCCGCACGCAGCCCGAACCGCGGAGACACGCTCATCGAGGCGCTCCTCGACGACGTCCGCCGTGAGCCGGACGGGCGTCCGCTCAACGAGCGCAAGCGCGGCGTGCTCTCGGAGAGCTGCATCCGGTTCATGCGGTGGTGCGTCGAGGTGGTTCGGCGCGCGCCCGCCGGAGGCGTGCTCGGCCTCGTCACCAACGGCAGCTGGCTCGACGGACCGGTTCAGCGAGGGCTGCGCGCCGCCCTGCTGCGCTGGCTCGATGGAATCGACGTCGTCGATCTGGGCGGCAACGCGATGCTGTCACGCCCTCGGGGCGCGCCGCGCGACGAGAACGTCTTCGGTGTGCGACCCTCCGCCGCGCTGCTCCTCGGGTGGCGCCGGCCCCATGGCGAGGAGCGCCCCGGCCGCGCGGCCGTGCAGTTCGCCCGGCTGTGCGGGTCGCGCGCGGACAAACTGGCGGCGCTCCAATCGGGCTCGGTCGTCCTCGAGCCCGTCCGCCCCGTGCAACCCGCGCTGCGGATCGAGCGGCCCGTGGTGCCGATGAACCGCGATTTGCGAGCCTCGTGGGAGCGTGCGTTGCCCCTCGATTCGATCTTTCCGTTCCACGCCGAGGGACTTCAGACCAATCGCGACCGGGTGTGCATCGACGATCGCCTCGACCGCCTGATCGAGCGTCTGCACCGCCTCGCGCGCGGCGACCACGACGAAGCCTTCGCCGCTGGATTGCGCGCACGGCCGCACTTCCAACCGGAGGCGGCGCGCCGCACGCTCGCCGCCGCCCTCGAACGCGATCCGGAGGGCCGACACGGCCTCGTCGCGCGCCGCGTCGCCTATCGCCCGCTGCAAGCCCGTTGGGTCTGCATCGTCGCGCCCCTCTGTCACCGCCCGCGGCCGGCGCTCCTGGCCGCCTCGGCGTTCGGACCGATGCTGCTCACCGTGCGCAAGGATCGCGGCGACCGGCCCTGGAACCTCGTCGCCGCCTCGTCGCTGCCGCCCGACAGCTCGTATCTGTCGGCGCGAAGCTCGTGCCGGACGCGTGCGTTCCCCGCGTTCGGCCCCAACGGGCGCGCCAATGTGTCAGAACGCGCGCGGTGCGCATTCGAGGCGTGTCTCGGGGAGCCGATCTCGCCCGTGCGTCTGGTTGAGTACGCGGCCGGCCTGCTCTCCGCGCAAGCCTATCGACGTGCGTTCGCGCCCTGGCTCCGGTCCGACTATCCGCGTCTACTGCCGCCACCGTCGGCTCCGGCGTTCGAACGCATCGCGGACGCGGGAATCGCCTTGCGCACGGCGCTCGACGGCGGCCCAGACGACGGGCCGCCGTGCGCCGTCGGACACTTCACTGTCCGCTCGCACGCGCTCGCTTCCGCGCTCGCAGACGCCGACCGGGCCGTCCGCGAAGCCTTCCCCGCGCTCGACCGCGCGGCGGCATGGGGCCCGCAACCCGCGTCGTTGCACGGTGAAAACCCCGGGTTTGACGACGGGGAGCCGCTCTGAAACCCTCGCTCGTGGTGGCGAGCGGGCGGCACTCCCGGCTTTCGAGTCAGCTTCGGCGGGCGCCGACCCGATACCGGCCACTCGAGCGCATCGCCGTCGGCGGCATGGCCGAGGTGTGGCGCGGCGAGGCCATCTTCGAGGACGGCAGTCGCCAGGTGGTAGCCATCAAGCGCGTGCTGCCCGCGCTGGCCTCCGAGCCCGTCTATCGCTCGATGTTCGTCGACGAGGCGCGCCTGGGAATGTTGCTGCGTCACCGCAACATCGTGCGCGTCTACGACGCGCGTGAAGTGGCGGGCACGTACATCATGATCATGGAGCTGGTCGACGGGACCTCGCTCAAGTCGATGCTCGACCGCGCGCACGCGCGGGGGGCCTGCATGCCGCTGCCCGCGGCGCTGTACGTCGCGCGCGAACTGCTCGAGGCGCTCGACTACGCGCACCTGCTCCACGACGAGCAGGGAGCCCACCTCGGCATCATCCACCGCGACGTTTCGCCGCACAACGTGCTGCTCGGCAAGAACGGCGACGTCAAGCTCGCCGATTTCGGCCTCGCCGACGCGAAAGTACACGAGACGATCAAGGGGGACGCGCTCGTCGGCGGCAAACTCGGTTACCTCGCGCCGGAGATCGTCGGCGGGGTGCAGGGCGATCATCGCGTCGACCTATTCGCAGCCGGCGTCGTACTTTGGGAAGCTCTCGCGGGTCGACGCCTCTTCCAGGGTCGCGACGACACCGAAACGGTCCGCAACGTCGCCACCGCCGACATTCCGCCGCCGAGCCGCTTCAACCCTGCCCTCCCTCCGGAGGTCGACGACTTCGTGCTGCACGCACTCGAGCGCGATCCGTCCCTCCGCTTCCCTTCGGCCGCGGCGTTTCGCGACGGGCTCGACGAGTTGCTGACGCGCTACGGGCAAGGCGTCGGATCACGCGACGTCGCGCTGCTCGTGAGCATGCACCTTGCGGCCGTACGTCTCGACCCGATCGCGCGTCCGGGCATCGAAGGCCTCGTCTCGCTCGACGCCCTCGCAGCCGAGCTGGACGCCTTCGCCCAGGAGGCCGCCGCCGACGAAGCGGGGGCCGTTCCCCTCGATCCATCGGAGTTCGAAAGTCCTGGCATCCACAGCGGCGTGCGGCGCCACCCCGCCCCGCCCGCGACGACCGCCCCGGACGACGACTGGTTCGACGGGCGCTGAACGCGCCGCCGAGTTGCAGTGCGCCTGCAGGAATTCGAGCCGCGCTCCGGCTCCGACACGGACTCGGGCTCGGTTTCGGTCTCGAGCTCGGTCTCGGGCGCGGCCGCGGACCCGGACTCCGACTCGGGCTCGGGCTCGGACCCGGGCTCGGACGCGGACTCGGGTTTCTCTCGGGTCTGAAGGGGTCCGCCCTCAGAACTTGTAGGTGACTCCGGCGCGTGCGTAGAACTCCGTGTCCTCGACGCCGGTCCCGAAAATGTCCCCGAGAACGATGCGGCCGTCGCCCGCGAGAATGCCCTCGAGCAAGCCCCAGACGTTCCAGTGACGGTCGAGCACGACCTCGAGGGAGCCGCCGAACCGGAATCGAGCCAGATCGGCGCGCGGAATCTCCTGGCCGGGCTCCGCCCGGAGTCGGTCCGAATCCCGTGCCTGCCAGTCATAGCGATCGGTGTGCAAATCCCCACCGCCCCACAGCGTGAAGGCGCCCCGGTCGCTGAAGTGCAGCGAGGCGAGCGCCTCGACGAGCAAGAACCAGGCGTTGACGGCGTGGTTCTCGGGCGCCGGCCGCATCATGCCCATCGCCCAGGAGCGTTCCTCCGCCGTCGGCTCGCGGCTGGGCCCCAGTCCACCGCCCAGACGCGCCTGCACCGCGAGCGAGATCTGTCGTAGCGGGCGAATGCCCACCTTGCCTCGCCCCTCGAATTCGGTGAGCCGCCCGAACGTGCGCATCGCGAAGCCGCCCTCGACCCATTCGAGGATGCCGACGTTGAGCCGTAGCTCGGCGACCCACGGCCAACCCACCGATACGTCCACGATCGCGAAGTCGGGCGGAATCGGCGCGGCGGAATGACTCGTCGCGCCGTGGCGCAGCCGCTGTCGTTCGCGCGCCAGCTCGGCGCGCTGCTCCTCGGTCAGCTCGCCTTCTGCAGTCAGCACGACGTCGATGACGCGGGTTTCCGTTCCGGGAGCGAGACGGATCTGCGCGACGTGCGTCTGATAGCCGGGCGCGCGCACCTCGATGCGATGCTCGCCGACCGGAATCGTGCCCTCGTACGGCACCGGCCCGAGCAGCTCGCCGTCGACGTACAGCTCGGCGCCGCGCGCGTTGGCGCGCACCTGCACGGGCACGCCCACCGGCCGCATGCGCGCCTCGATCACGCAGTCGCGCCCCGGCGCGGTGGTGCACGTTTCCCGATACGGCTCATAGCCCTCGGCGGTCACCACGATCGCGTGCGTGCCTGCCGACGCGTCGGAGACGACCACCGGCGGCGCGCCCCGATCGGTGCCGTCGACGGTGACGGTCGCGCTCGCCGGCCCCTGGACGTTGACGAGGATGCGTCCGGGCGGGCGCTGCTCCGGCTCGAGCCGCAACGAGACGACACGCTGCGCGCCCGGCTCGATGGTCACCGTTTGCTGGGCGGTCTGATAGCCGTCGGCGGAAGCCTCCACGATGTGCTCGCCGGGGGGTACGTTCTCGCGCACGGCGGGCGACTCGCCGATCGGCTCGCCGTCCAGCGAGACGATGGCGCCGGGCACGTTGACCAGGACGCGTAGCGTGCCTCCCGCGGGCCGACTCGGACGCAGGGTCGGGTTGAGGGTCGCGCGACGACCCGCCTCGATGCGCACGATCTGAGAGAACGGCGGGAGCCCTTCCGCGCGGATCTCGACGCGGTGCTCGCCGGCCGACAGCCCGTCGATGACCGCAGGCGTCGTCCCGCGCGGCTCTCCGTCGACGAAGACGGCCGCGCCCGAGACGTCGCTCGCGACGATGAGCTCACCGGTCTGGGGCGCCTCGCGTTGCAGGATCACGGGAATCGTCGCGACCTGCCCCGGTTGCACCTCGATCCACTGGCTGAAGCTCACGTACCCCTCGCGACTGACCTGCACCAGATGCCGGCCCGGCGCGACGACGCGCTCGAAGGGCACGTTGCCGAGGGGCTGGCCGTCGATGCGGACCGATGCGCTCAGTGCGCTCTCGTTGGCTGCGGTCACGACGATGCGCGCCTGGGGCACGAGCGTGATGCGAAACGTCTCGCGCCGACGCGCGACGTTGATGGGAAGACGGCCCTCTTCGTGGTTGGCGAGCCGGAAGATCAGCGTGTGGTTGCCGCGCGGCAGTCGCGCCGCCGTGATCGGCGTCACGCCAAGCGGCTGGCTCTCCGGGCTGTTGAGGTAAACCGTGGCGCCCGGCGGCGACGACTCGATGTTGACGGGAACGGGCCTTTGCGCGCGCGCCGTCGCGCCGACACCCGCCGCAACGGAGAAGAGCACCGCGACGGAACACGGACGCACGAGCACCCACAGCCGCGAGAACGAGCGGGCCAAGAGGACCTCCTCGGCGCGGCGGTGTAGCGACCGTGGGGGCGCCTTTCAACCCGCTGCGATCTCGGCGCGGTGGCTTCGAGGCAACGGAACCGCGTCCGCGCCGTGTTAGGCTTCCCGCGGAGGTAGCTTCGATGTCGATGGGAACGAGGTCGGAATCCGCACGCTGGCTCGTGCGCGGATGGGGCGTGCTCGTCGTGGGGCTCGTGCTGGGCGCCTCGCCCGGCTGTGGAGGCGACGGCGGCGGCGGCACGACACCGGATGCGTCGGGAGGCCGCGACGCGACCGGGGGCGACGGCTCGGGCGGCATGGACGCCGCGTCCGACGCGATGGAAGGCTCCGATGCGACCGGAACGGACTCGACGGCCGACGACGCCGGAAGCCAGCCGGATGCATCGGGAGGAACGGACGCATCCGATCGCACCGATTCTGGCGACGGCGCCGATGCCTCGGGCGTGGACGCGGGGCCGCGATGCGGCGCGACGGAGTTCGAGCCCGGAAGCTGCGCGCACGTGCCGGGCACCGAGTGCCTGAGCTGTCCGGCTGGCGGCCCGCGAAACCGATATTTGTGCACCACGCGCTGCCGCCGCAACGAAGATTGCCGCGACCGGTCGCGTCCGGTCTGCAACCGACCCGAGCGCGGCGACAGCGAAGAACCGGGAATCTGCACGCCGCGCGACTTCACGTGCGCGTGGGGAGCCGTGTGCGCCTCGCCGCACACACCCGTCGCCACGGCCGACGGAGAGCGGCCGCTCGCGTCGATCCGACCGGGCGACCTCGTCTACAGCCTGCACGAGGGACGGCTGCAGCTCGTGCCCGTGCTGCGCGTGGGGCGCACGCCCGTCACCGGCCACCACGTCGTGCGCGTCGAGCTCGAATCGGGCCGGTACCTCGAGATGAGTGCGGGTCACCCGACGGCGGACGGACGCCCGTTTGCCCAGCTCCGTCCCGGAGACCGACTCGGCGAGCGCGTGGTGCGCGCCGTCTCGACGGTCCCGTACGACCACGACGCGACGTACGACCTGCTGCCGGACTCGGACAGCGGCACCTACGTCGCGGCCGGCGCGCTCGTGGGCAGCACGCTGCGTTGATGATCGAGGCGGACGGCGAAGGCGACGCGACGTGGATCGAGCGGCATGCCGCGCCGCGCATC
>JANWZI010000037.1:31048-35518 GCA_025054695.1 Myxococcota bacterium
ACAACCGCTCGTGCTCGTCGCCACGCCGGAGCCGACGCGCGCCGAGGAGCTGGCGCGTCTGCTCCAGGGGCGTGCCCAGGTCGAGCCGCTGCCCGACCTCGACGTCGTACCTCACGTGCTGGCCGCGTCGGTCGCGTCGGCCGTCGTGCTCGATTGCGGGGCGGCATCGCTCGAATCTTCCGACGTACAGCAACTGGCCGCGTCGGCGAGCCCCGCCTGCCGCCTGCTCCTGTGGGGCGCAAGCCCCGAGCTGGAGTCCGCGTTCCACCTCGCCGGAGCGCGCGACGTCGTCGGCTGCGCCCCGGGCGCCAGCGCACGTCACGTCGCTCGGATGCTCGCGGCGCTTCTCGACGCGAGCTGACCGCGGCAACGGCCGCGCCACGACCGCCTCGGAGACGTCAACGAGCCGCCCACCGCCTCGGAGCCGACCGCAATCCCGGAGCATTGCCCGCATGCATTCCGAGCTCCGGCGACGATCCGCGAACGAGAAGCGGGGCCCCTGCCTTCCGAAGCTCGGCCAAGACGGTTTCCCTGCGGCGGTCGCGTTGCTCGACGTGACCGACAGGCGTTGCGAGCCCGACGGCAAGCCTCCGTAGCAGGTGCGCTCCACTCCCTGTCGCCGGCGCCGTCAGCACGTCGGCTCGCGGCACGTTCCGCGAGCGCCGTCGTGGTCGCAGACGCCACTGATGCACTCCTCGTCGCCTTCGCAAGACGCACCCATGCCCATCGGGCGGCCGCACTGACTCGTCGAGCTGATGCAAACGAGACCTTCTGCACAAAGCGGCGCGGCATCGTCGGACGCACAGGCTGCCCCCTCGCCGCGAGGCACGCGCTCGCACCGGCCACTGCGGCAAACGAGCCCTGCGAACGGATTGCAAATGGGACCCGTCTCTTCTCGGCACGCTCCACCCGGGGCGTGGACGACGGCGTCCTCGCGGCAGGTTCCTTGCACGCACAACGCCCTG
This sequence comes from Myxococcota bacterium, assembly GCA_025054695.1. Classification (GTDB taxonomy): domain Bacteria; phylum Myxococcota_A; class Polyangia; order Polyangiales; family JANWZI01; genus JANWZI01. Next base: position 32,014 of record JANWZI010000037.1, read on the forward strand.
CCTGCACAAGGCACATCGATGTCCGAACACGCACCGCCGACGCTGATGGCACGTCGGCATACGCCGTCACAGTACAACCCGGCTGCGCAAAACGCCCGTCGCACCTCGGTCTCCGATGCGGACAGATCTCCACATCGTTCGCCCTCGGCCGCCGATACGAACCGAATCACGACACAACGACCACTCGTAGCCCCCGAATCAGCCTCGACGCACTCAACGGGACCCGACCCATCGCCCCGGCATGCAGCGTCCGAACCGGTGCACGGCATCCCCGGGGCAGCCCGCATGCGACAGACACCGCCACAGTACGAGGTCGCCTCGATCCGCTCACAGTACGCCTCCGGGACACAATGGAAGTTCGCCCCGCACGACTGTCCCACGCTCCTCGTTCCGCGAAAGACGGGCAGGTCATTGCAGATATCGTCGAGGTCGATGCCCGTCGTCACCGTGCACCCCGTGCGCACACGCTCGACACAGGTAGCGGCTGCGATGGGGTCGTAGGTCGCCGCCCCGAGCTCGACGCTCCGCAATGCGTCGCGAAGCTCCCTTTCGAGCAGGCCCGCGACGACGCGCGCGCAGTCTTCCGTGCCCAGCAAAAGAACACGAGCGTACATGTAGTCGTCGGGATCGTAACAATCCGGGAGCGCACTACAGATGGCTCGGGCGTACTCGTCGATAAATCGCTCCAGCGGCACGCCCATCCCGCCATCGCCGCCTCCCACGTCGCCGTCTCTCGCCGCGGGTCCATCGTTGACCGCATCCCCGACCGATGCGTCTCTCGGTCGAGGAGGCGGATCGGAGGAACCGCAACCCGCGGGACACAGCACGAGCACGCCGAGCGCAGACCACCAAACCCTGAGCTTCATGGCGACGATCCTCCCGTTGGCTTTCATACCACGACCTCTTGGTGTCTCGGGGACGAGAGCCCTTTACGTCGCGATCCGCATCCGTTGTCTCGGTGCCCGAGCCGAGCACGGCGCGCGCCCCGCTCGCCCCCTACGGTGCGTGCACCGTGCTCGCCGCGCGGCGGTTCTCCGAACGGATTTCTGGGCAAGGGAGATCACGCTCCGCGATGACGACTTCACGAGCCCCCCGCTCGTCACACGTGCGCTCACGTCACGAGCATCTGCTCGCGAACGCGCTCGGCGACGGATCGACCGACCAGCTGCTCGACGAGGGTGAGGGCAAACCGCATGGCGGTGCCCGGCCCGCGCGACGTGGTGACGTGCCCGTCGACGACCACGGGCTGATTGCGTATCCGCGCGCCCTCGAGTTGCCCCTCGAAGGACGGGTAGCACGTGGCTTCGCGACGTTCGAGCACGCCGGCACGCGCGAGCGCGGTCGGTGCGGCGCAGATGGCCGCCAGGCGTCGACCGGCCTCGTTCTGCGCTCGCAGCAGGGCCTGCACCCGTGCGTCCTCGCGGAGCGTCTTCGCGTTCTGCGCACCCCCCGGGAGCACCACGACGTCCCAAGACTGCTCGCGCACCGCATCGAGGGTCGCGTCGGCCTCGAGCCGGATGCCGTGCCCGCCCGTCAGGGTCCGCGTCGAGCCGACGGCCGCGACGGTCGTCTCGACCCCCGCGCGCCGCAGCACGTCGACGATCGTGACCGCCTCGATCTCCTCGAACCCGTCCGCCATCACCACGAGCGCTCGCGCCATCGAGAACCTCCGCGTCCGATGTCCGCCCGCACGATAGCCCGGGACTTCGCTCGAACAAGGTCGTCGCCATGGCCCCCGCAGCCCGCGGGGCGCCTCCCGCGCACGGTCGCGACGAGATAGGCTCCTGCCCGCGTGGACGAGGCGCGAGTCGAGGCGCTGCTGCAGCGCGCACGCGGGGGGCGCGTGCTCGTGCTGACGGGTGCGGGCATCAGCGCCGAGAGCGGGATTCCGACGTTTCGGGGCCCCGAGGGCTACTGGCGCGTCGGCTCCGTCAACTACCGGCCCGAAGAGCTCGCGACCGCCGCGGCCTTCGCGCGCATGCCCGAAGAGGTCTGGGCCTGGTATCTGCACCGTCGCTCGGTCTGCCGGCGCGCCGAGCCGAACGCGGCGCATCGTGCGATCGCGGCGCTCGAGCGCGCGCTCAAGGACGCGATGGCGCTGATCACGCAGAACGTCGATGGGCTGCACCTGCGCGCCGGTTCGAGCGCCGAGCGCACCTTCCAGATCCACGGCAATCTCGACTGGATGCGCTGCTCGGTCGAATGCGGCGCGCCGATGCGACCCATCCCCGAGGCCGTGGGACTGGACTGGCCCCGGGGACGAGCGCTCGACGCGGAGACGGCGGCACTGCTGCGCTGTTCGGACTGCGGGGCGCGCACGCGCCCCCACGTGCTCTGGTTCGACGAGTGCTACGACGAGCCGCGCTTCCGGCTCGACTCGTCCCTTCGCGTCGCCTCCGAAGCCGCGCTTCTGCTCGTCGTCGGGACGACCGGGCAAACCACACTGCCGTGGCGCATCGGCCTGCTGGCCGCCCGGCGTGGCATCGGCATGATCGTCGTCGACCCCGAGCCCGGAGCGTTCACCGAGCTGGCGGGGTGCACGCCGCATGGCGTGTGGCTACGAAGCCGCGCGTGCGAGGGGATCCCGGCGCTCTGCCGCCGTATCGAGGAGGTCTGGAACTGATGGCCACGTTGTTCACGCGCATCATTCGAGGCGAGCTGCCCGGCCGCTTCGTCTGGAAGGACGATCGCGCCGTCGTCTTCCTCACCATCGCGCCGCTGCGACCCGGCCACGTGCTCGTCGTCCCGCGCGCGGAGGTCGACCACTGGCTCGACGCCGATCCCGACCTGCTCGCCCACCTGATTCGCGTCGCCCAGACGGTCGGCAAGGCCATCCAGCGGGCATACCGGCCGACGCGGGTTGGCCTCGCGATCGTCGGTCTCGAGGTGCCGCATCTGCACATCCACGTCAGTCCCATCGACTCGGCCTCCGACCTGGATTTTCGGCGCGCCAACCACGGCGCGCGGCCCGAGGAGCTGGACGAGGCGGCCGCGAAGCTACGCGCCGCGCTGCGGGAGATGGGCTGCCCCGAGGTGGCCGACGCGTGAGTGTGGGCCGAAACCAGACAGTGGCGACTTCGCGGTATGCGAGCCTGGGCGGGATCGCGGTGGCGACGTTCGGGATCGCACTCACCGCGTGTCTGCCCAGTTGCGACTGTCGGCGAGCCGGACCGGTCCCCTTCGGTCTCGATGGAGCCACGCCCGGACCCGCGACGGGCACGGCGGGATCGGGATCTGCGACGCCGGGAGACGAGCCCGGCACCGCGACCACCCCGACCGAGCTCGAAGCGCCGGTCGCGTTCGACGAGGGGACGACCGCCGTCGCGATCGAAGGCGCACCGCTCTCGGTCGAAGACGGCTCGATCCGTGCCCTGCTCGCGACCGACGTGGATGGCGACGCAGACCGCGACGCCCTGATGCTCGTGCGCGGCGCCTCGGGCCTCGTGCTCCGCCTCGCGCGTCGCGATGGAGCCACCTTCGGTCGTCCACGACTGCTCGCGCGCCT
>JANWZI010000038.1 GCA_025054695.1 Myxococcota bacterium
GCCGAGACCGCGTCCGAGCCTGACTCCGCGCCCGGACCCGAGCCAGGGCTCGAAGCCGCCGGCCACAGCGGCACGCAGCGTGGATCACGGTGCCAGCACGCTGAGGCGTGCAGCAGCCTTTCCATCAGCTCGACAGGGTCGCGAGCGCGTCTAAAAAGACGCGCGCCTTGAGCTCGGTTTCCGCGATTTCCCGATCCGGGTCGCTGTCGAACACGATGCCACCGCCTGCGTGATAGACGAGCTCGTCCCCGAAGCACTGCGCGGTGCGAATCGCGACCGCCAGATGCAGCACGCCGGCACGCGTCACCATCCCGAGCGCGCCGCAGTAGACGCCACGGGCGACCGGCTCGAGGGCTTCGATGTGCTGGATCGCAGCGCGTTTGGGTGCGCCCGTCACGCTCGCCGGCGGGAACGTGGCGGCCATCACGTCGGCAGCGCGAACCTCGCGCCTCGTCACACACGCGACGGTGGACACCATGTGGCTGAGCCGGGCGTACGGCTCCACCTCGAGGGGCCGTTCGACGCGTACCGTGCCCGTCTCGGCGACTCGGCCCAGATCGTTGCGCGCCATGTCCACGATCATCACGTGCTCGGCGCGCTCCTTAGGGTCGGCGCGCAACTGCTCCGCAATACGCGCGTCGTCCAGCGGACCGGCGCGGGCGACGGTTCCCTTGATCGGGCGCGTCTCCAGGCGACGTCCGGGGCCTTCCCATCGCAGGAAGCACTCCATCGACCGACCGAGCACGACCGGCGGCCCCGCGTCGAGAAAGAACCCCAGCGGCACCGGACTCGCCCGCCGCATCGTGAGGAACACCGCGAGCGCCTCGCCCTCGAAGCTCGCACGCCAGCAGCGAGCGAGGTTGACCTGGTAGACGTCTCCGCGCGCGATGGCTTCCCGGGCCGCCGCGACCGCGCTGCGGTGCTCGGAGGCCGGCGTCACGTGGAGGGCGTTCGCACGCGCGCGAGGCGGCTCGCCGGGCCGCTCGATCGCGTGATGTAAGCGCGCGGCGGCGGCCTCGTCGTCCCCGACCACCCACGCGCGCCCGCAGCTGCCGTCCAGCGCCACGACCGCGTCGTAGCGCAGCCAACGCACGACGGGCCGCGCCCGTTCGCGCCGGAGGCGACGGGGCCCGGGCGCGTCGTGGGACCAGGCCGCGTCATAGGCAATCCAGCCGATCCAGCGTGGGGCGATCGCCGCGACGGACGACGGCTCCGCATGAGCACCGTCCACGCCGAGACGGCCGAGCGCATCGAGCCACGGCTCACCGAAGCGAACTTCGAATCGTTCGACCGGATCGCAGGCAAGGAAGGACCAACGGCCCGCCTCGCTCCGACCATCACCATCGAGCCACGCCAGGCCCGGCCGACCGCGAAGCGCGAGGGCGACGCGCTCGGCATCGCGTGGACCGACATCGTGAACGACGCTCGGACTGCGCATGCGTCGTGCCCCGCCTCCCGCTCCGCTCCCCCGTAACCCCTGCCGACCTTTCCCCGTCGAGCCCGCAGCTCACGCCTCGAGCCCGTCGAGACGGCTCCAGGACTCGCCCGCACCGAAGCGCCCCGTCTCGTCGCGCGCGATGCGGCACATCGAGACGTCGGGATCGTGCGTGAAGAAGATGCGTCCGCTTCGCTCGAGGAGCGCCTCGAACAGCGCCTGTTTCTCGTCGATGAGCAGCTCCGGAAACCGGTCGTAGCCCATCGTGATGGGCACGTGCAGCCAGGGGCGCCCCGGCACGAGATCGGCCCCAAACACGACGGGGCCGTCGTCCGAGGGAACCTCGAGGAGGCGCAGACCGGGGGTGTGCCCATCGCTCCGGTGCAGCCGGTAGCGCGGACCGAGCGTGGGACTGGTGTCGCCTTCGACGATCTCCAGTCGTCCGCTCGCCTCGAGCAACGCCGGTAGCTCGGCGATGAACGAGGCGCGGTCACGCGGATGGGGGCGGCATGCGCGTTGCCAGGCTTCGGCCCCGACGACGAAGGTGGCGCGTGGAAAGAGCAGCTCCGGTGGACGGCCCGGTTCCCAGGCCGCGAGCAGTCCACCCGCGTGGTCGAAGTGCAGGTGCGACAGGACCACCACGTCGACGTCCCGATGCGTGCGGCCCACCGCGCGCAGGCTCTCGAGCAGAACGTGCTCGTTCTCGAGCACGCCGTAGCGGTCGCGCAGCGGCGGCGGGAAGAACGCACCGATGCCCGTCTCGCACAGAATGGTGCGCCCACCGGGCTCCTCGACGAGCAAGGCGCGACAGGCGAGGTCGATGCGGTGCCGCTCGTCCGGCGGTGCCCAACGCTCCCAGAGCGCTCGCGGCGCGTTGCCGAACATCGCTCCGCCGTCGAGGCGCTGCCGGTTGCCCTCGATCGACCACAATCGCACACGGTCCCGTTCCATCGTTTCGACGGACATGGTCCGCCGCGTGGCCACGGACAAGCCCCCCGCGCCCGACGACGGCACGGGCTCGGCGTCGGGCTCGGATTTGGTCTCGGACTCGGATTCGGGCTCGGGCTCAGACTCGGAACCGGGCTCGGCCTCGCACCCCCACCCGAGGCGAGTCGCCGCGCGCCGACGAGCCGTTGCCGCAGCCGTCAGCTCGGGGCCTGCGCCGGCCGGCCGGGCTGCCGTTCGATGCGGAGTCGCTCGCCGTCCAGTTCGACGCGAACGACGTCTCCAGGCTGCCATCCGCCTTCGAGCAGCGCCTGCGCGAGCGGATCCTGCAGATGACGTTGAATCGCCCGGCGCAGTGGACGCGCGCCGAACGCGGGATCCCAGCCGAGCTCCACGATGCGATCGCGCGCCGGCGCGCTCACCTCGAGCCGCAGTCCGCGGGACGTCAGCAGCTCGGCGAGAGCACGGAGCTGCAGGTCCGCGATGGCGGCGAGGTCCTCGCGCGAAAGACGGCGGAACACGACGATCTCGTCGATGCGGTTGAGCAGCTCCGGCCGGAAGTGCCGTCGCAGCTCCTCCTCGACGCGCTCGCGCAGCGCCTCGTGCGGACCGTCGTGCTCGAGGATCGCCTGGCCGCCCACGTTGCTCGTCATGATCACGACCGTGTCCGCGAAGTGGGCACGCCGCCCACGGCTGTCCGTCAGGCGCCCCTCGTCGAGCACCTGCAGCAGAATGTTGAACACGTCCGGGTGCGCCTTTTCCATCTCGTCGAACAGGACCACGCTGTACGGCCGGCGGCGCACCGCTTCGGTCAGAAACCCGCCCTCGTCGCTGTCGACGTAGCCCGGCGGCGCGCCGAGCAGGCGCGCGACGGTGTGCTTCTCCATGAACTCGCTCATGTCGATGCGCGTCAGCGCCGCTTCGTCGTCGAACAGCAGCTCGGCGAGCGCACGGGCCAGCTCGGTCTTGCCGACGCCGGTCGGACCCAGAAACAGGAACGAGCCGATGGGCCGCCGCGCGTCCCGCAGACCGACGCGCCCGCGACGCACCGCACGGCAGACCGCCGAGACTGCCTCGTCTTGCCCGACGACGCGCGCGCGCAGCCGCTCCTCCATGCGCAGCAGCCGCTCGGCCTCGGACTCGACCATGCGCGTGACCGGAATTCCCGTCCACTCGGCGACGACTTCCGCGACGTCGTCCGCCGTGACCACGTCCCTGACGAGCCGCTCGCCGAGCTCTTCGAGTCGTCGCTCCGCGGCACGGATCTGCTCGTCGAGCAGTGCGAGCGTCGTCGCCTGCAGCGCCGAGGCGCGTTGCGCGTCGCCGGAGGCGCGAGCCTGATCGACCTCGCGTTCGGCGGCAGCCCGCTCCTCCCGCAACCGTCGCAACTCGCGCAGGCGCTCGACCTGGCTCGTCCAGCGCTCGCGAAGCGCCTCGACGCGCGGTCGGAGCGTCTCGATCTCGGCATGGAGCCGCTCCCGCTCGACGCGGCTACCTTCGTCCACGTCGTCCTCCAGCGCGCGCCGCTGCACCTCGAGCGCCTCCAGCCGTCGCTGCAGCGCGTCGAGCGAGGCCGGTCCCGCGTCGACCTGCACGCGGACCCGCGCGGCCGCCTCGTCGACCAGGTCGAACGCGCTCTTGGGCAACGCCGCCCCCGGCACGTAACGGCGCGCCATCTGCACGGCGGCGACGAGCGCCGGGTCCGCGATGCGCACCCCGTGGGACGTCTCGAGCCGCGGCGAGACCACGCGAAGCGCCGCGATCGCCCCTTCCACCCCCGGCGGATCGACGGCGATGGGAACCAGTCGCGGCACCAGTGCCCCGTCCACGTCACGTGCCCGGCGCAGCTCGTCCGGGCTCGCTCGGACGATCACGCGCAGCTCGCCGCGCATTAGCGCGAGCGCCAGCATCTCGACCGCCCCCGACGGGGCCCGCTCGCCGGCGAGAGCGCCGAGCGACGGGAAGTACAGCAACACCGCACCGCCCGCGTCGCGCACCGCGCCGAGCAGCGCCCGCATGCGTTCCTCGGCCTCGCCGCGCAGGCGCGCGCCGGCCACCATCGCACCGACGTCGACCGCGACGATGCGCCGATCCACCAGCATCGACGGGACGTCGCGCCGCGCGATTCGCTGCGCGAGCGCCCGCACCACCGCATCGCGCCCGGTACCCGGCTCGCCGACGAGAAGGGGACTGTTCTCGCTGCGACGCGCCAGGACCTGCACGATTCGACGCAACTCCGCGTCCCGTCCGACGACCGGATCGAGGCGCCCCTGCGCGGCGAGCCGCGTGTAGTCGAGCCCCCACTGCTCGAGCGGATCGCCGCGCGGTCCCGGCGAGCTCGTCGCGGAGCCCGTCGGCGCGAGCACCGGCGAGGACGAGGGAGTCGAACCGGCCGCAGGCGACGAACCGGACGAGGCCGCCGTCGCCATCAGCTCCCGCAAGACCGGCGCCGACAGACCCACCGCGTCGAGCACCGTCTTGACCGGGCCGCTCGTTTCCTGGGCCGCGGCGAGCGTGAGGTGACGCACCGAGACGTGTGCACCGTGCTCGCGCGCGGCCTCGCCCTCGGCGCGCGCGAGCAGGTCCAGCAGACGAGGAGACAGGAACGCGACGCCCGAACCGGTCCGCCGCAGCTTGCGCAGCTGGGCCTCGGCCTCGACGAGCAGGTCGAACGGATCGATGCCGGCGCGCCGGATGGCCTCTCGCACCGGCCCCGCCAGCTCGACGAGCCGGTAGAGCAGGTGGAGCGGCTCCACCTCGACGTGCTTGCGCTCGTCCGCGAGCGCCTGCGCCGACGCGATGGACGCGCGCGCGTCGCGCTCGTACGCCTCGAGCCGCAGGGTGAGCACCGCCGCCCTAGCCGCGCGATCGCTGCACGAACGCGAGCCGCACTTCGAGCAGCGTCTGCGACAGCACGCGCTCCTCTTCCCCCGTCAAGTTACCGGCGGTCTTCTGCTCCAACATGGCGAGTAGATCGATGGTCTGTCGCGCCCTCTCCAGATCGACGGGAAACGGGCGTCCCTCCTCGTCCCGAGCAAGCCCCAGGTGCGCCATCGCGGTCGCGGCGAGCGAGAGCACGAACGAGACGAAGTCGACCGGAGGAAGCGGCGCACGTCCCGCATCCGTCTCGGCGCCGTCCGGCCGCACACCGGAGGCCGCAGAGGGCTCCACGCCCTTCGTCTCTCGCGGCGGCTCGTCGGTCGCCCCAGCGCTCGCGCGGCGGTCGACCACGACGGGGCGGTCGTCGCGGTCACCCACGATCGTCCTCGCTCCGCCGCTCGGACCCACCGGGCCCCGCGGCGGCGTCGACGACGATGGTCGCCACATTGTCGGAGCGATCCGGAAGCTCGCGGAGCCAGCGCTCAAGTTCTTTCGGGTCGAGCAGCCCGCGACGCAGGTTGCGTTCCACCACGCGCTTGTCGACGAGGTACGGCGAGAGTTCGGCCATGGTCGTTGCTCCGTGGTTCGGGGCGCCGAGTGTACGCAGCGGCCGACCGGCCGGCCAGACCGTCACGTCGGTCCGGACGGCGGGATCCCAGTCGCTGCCGCATCGGGTCTTGATGTCGGACTCGGACTCGGTTTCGGAGTCGGGATCGGGCTCGGACTCGGACTCGGGCTCGGACTCGGTCTCCGACTCGGGCTCGGGCTCGGTCTCGGACTCGGACTCGGACTCGGGCTCGGACTCGGACTCGGTCTCCGACTCGCGCTCGGACCCGGTCTCGGACTCCGAATCTCCCTCCGCGTCCCCGACCGAACGGATGCATCCGGTCGGGGTCCCTGCGTTCAGCCTCGCGACGCGGCCAACGCGAGAAAGGCGACGTAGAGCGCCATCAACGCGACCCCCTCCGCCCGCGGAAGACGTCGCGCGGTCCGCAGTGAAACGGCGCCGAGCGCCGTGACGACTCCGAGCGCGACCAGGTCGAGCCACGAGCGGTGCAGATCGCCCGATACGGGATGTATCGAGGCGGCGCCGCCAAGCACGAGCAGCACGTTGAAGATGTTCGACCCGACGACGTTGCCGACGGCGATGTCAGAGTGGCGGCGGAGCGCGGCAACCACCGTCGTCGCCAGCTCCGGAAGCGACGTGCCGACGGCGACGATGGTCAGTCCCACGAGCCGCTCGCTGACACCCAGATCACGCGCGAGCCCGACGGCGCCATCGACGAAGAGCTTGCCCCCGCCAGCCAAGGCACCGAGACCGACTACGACGAGACCGACGAGACGGACCCGCGACTCGACTTCCGCCTCGGTCGCCGCCGCGACTTCCTGGCGGGCCTCGTCAGCGAGCACGGACTGTTCGCTTACCGTACGCACGAGCTTCAACGTGAACCACGTGAACGCCACCCCCCCGACCAATAGCACCGCGCCCTCGAGGCGCGAGACCTGGCCATCGAGGAGAAGCAGCGGAAGCGCGACGGTGGTCGCGACGAGCACGGGTACCTCGCGCCGGCCGAGACCCACGTCCACACGGGGCGGATAGATGACGGCCGCGACGCCGAGGATCAGCGCCAGGTTGGCGATGTTCGATCCGACGACGTTGCCGAGCGCGACGTCGGAGCTGCCCTGCAGCGCCGCCACGGTGGTGACGACGAGCTCCGGCGCCGAGGTGCCATAGGCGACGACCGTCAGGCCCACGACGATCGCAGGAACCCCGAACGAGCGCGCGATGCCCGCCGCCCCGCGAATGAGCCACTCCGCTCCGAAGTAGAGCAGTAGTCCACCGGCGCCGAGCAAGGCGAGGTCGAGCCACATGTGCGCCGTCGCGGCGAGCCCCTAGTGCGTGCCCCGCGGTCTTGCAAGACGTGATTCGAAACGCGGAGCAATTCGGGCTCCTGTCACCATCTGGGCGACGCAGTACGCGCGGCGTTCCATCGCGAGGGGGCATTGCTGCCGGCAGTCGGCAAACGCCACCGAAAACCATGTGATTCCGCGCGACGTTCCGGGGCACTGTGCTTGCCTCGTATACCGGTCGTCATGAACCGTCGCGTCGCATGCTCCATCCTTTTCCTCTTCCTCCTTTTCGCGTCCGGCTGCGCACCGGTCGAGCTCGGATTGCATCGACACGGCGACACCGGAGACGGAGTCCAGGAAACTTACGCCACCGCGCTCACCATCGAGGAGCAGTGGTCCGCGGAGGGAGACTGGGTGACCTCCCCTCCGCTCGCGGCGACCGTGACGGGAGCCACGCGCATCAGCGCGATGATCTCGATGCTCGCCGGCTCGACGATGCCGCCCATCGAAGGGCGTGGCCTCGCCGGCGGTCACGCGGTGACCGACTGGATTCCCCTCCGACCCACCTTCAGCGAGGAAACCCTTCACGTCGCGATCGCCGACCTCGGCGAGATCGCCGACGCGGCGCAGATCCGACTGCACCGCGAGACGCTCGAGGCGATCGCCTCGGTCCGCTGGAGCGCGGTGCGACTGGACGCCCCGGCCGACACGGGCGCCGAGCGCACGGGATGGGACGCGCCCACCGACGAGTCGCGCTCGGCGCTGCGCGCGAGCCTGCGTGGCCTCGGGATCGTCACCCGCGCCGAGTGGGGCGCGCGTGACACCGATTGCAGCCCCGCCGAGCACTCCAAGTACCGCATCCGCCGGCCCCCCGCCGGGCGCGAGCTGCGTTCACTCGTTCGGAGGGCGCTACGGACACCTGGCCTGCTCCGCGAGCTATCAGTGCTGCGACGGGACATGGCGAACGCGATCGGGCGGCTGTGGGGCCTGCGTCTGCGTCGAAGCAAGTGGTACGCGCGGATGCGCCGGCGCCGGGAGCGGACCCGCCCCGTCGCCCCCCGCGCCGCGCGGGTTGCCGCACGCCGGAATCTCGCCGAGCGGCTCGCACATTCCGCGCGGGTCTGGAGAACGGCACGCTGCGCGGAGCGCTCGGCATCTCGACGGAACCGTACGGGACGGTGGTCGTGCAGGACGGGGTGCAGTGGGTTCGCGGTCGCGTGAGCTGGTTCGGTGGACCGCGCGACACCGGAGTCGGCGCGACCGAGACGGGCGCGATCACGGGGGAACGGCTGCGCTCGCTCAACGATCCGGTCGACGCCTCGCCCTCGACGATCGCCTCGCGGCCGCACGACTACTACTACGTCGCGATGCGCTGGAACTACTCGCCCAACGGACGGACGTGGTGGCGCGACGCGCGAATCCTCGTCCGCAACCCCGCCAACGGCCGCTCGGTGGTCGTGCGCCCGGTCGACTGGGGTCCCCACACGCGCACCCGGCGCATCATCGACCTGTCGCCGCAGGCCCTGCGCGACCTCGGCATGTCGACGGATGAGGAGGCGCTCGTCGCGTTCGCCACCCCCGGCACACCCCTCGGAGTCGTGCGATGATCGCTCCCGGTGTTCGCCGAAGCGACTCGCCCGGGCCAGTGGCCGTGAGCCCACGGGGGTCCGACGGCTCCGCACGCACCGAATCGCCCTTCCAACCCGAGCGTTCCACATGCCCGGTCCGGCTCGCGTCTCCGCTGGTCTGGGCGCTGCCGCTCGTGCTGCTCGCGTGCGACGGAGGTGCCGTGGCCCATCGACGCGGCGACGGATCGCCGCCGAGCGACTCGAGCGGCCTGGAGCCCGCCGACGACGGCCGGATCACGACGGACGCGAGCGGCGACGAAGAGCCGCCGGAAGACTTCGAGGCCGGGATCGAGCCCGATGAGGACGGCGGCTCCGTCGATCCCGGCAATCCGGACGGCGACGGGGGACCGAGGCCCGCGGAGGATGGCTCCACCGACGGCGGTGGCAGTGGTCGGCCGCGGCTGTTCGAGCCGGACGACGACTTCGACTACCAGCTCGGAGGCGCCTACGAGCCGCCGGACGGTGTGCGGGTCGTCGTCCGCGATCGCCACGCCGAGCCGGCGCCGGGTCTGTACAACATCTGTTACGTCAACGGGTTCCAGGTCCAGCACGGCGAGGAAGACTGGTGGATGCGCGAGCATCCGGACCTGCTGCTGCGCGACGCGTCGGGCGAACTGGTCATCGACGAGGGCTGGGACGAGCTGATGCTCGCGCCGACGAGCCCCTCGCGCCGCAGACGGCTCGCCTCGATCGTCGGCGGCTGGATCCGACAGTGCGCCGAGGACGGCTACGACGCCGTCGAGATCGACAACCTCGACATCTACAGCCGCTCCCGAGGCCTCGTCTCGGAGGACGACGTCGTGGCGACCATGGCCCTGTACGCAGAGGCCGCACACGCGGTCGGCCTCGCGATCGCGCAGAAGAACGGCCCCGAGCTCATCGAGCGGCGAGGCGAGATGGGCACCGATTTCGCGATCCTCGAGTCGTGCCACCGCTACGACGAGTGCGAGCCCTTCATCGAAGCCTACGCGGGGCTCGTCCTGATGGTCGAGTATCGCCGCGTGGACTTCGAGGGATCCTGCCGCGTGCGGTCGCATTTGACCGTCTTGCTGCGCGACCTGAACCTCATGCCGCCGTCCTCGCGCGGCTACGTCTTCGACCGCTGCTGAACCTCGCAGGGGGTGCCCGCGTCCGAGATCTCGCCTTGCGTGACGACCGTTGCGTGCGACTGAGCGCCGCGTGCCGCGTCCGTGATGCGCGGCGAGGCCGAGGCGGAAGCCGAGCCGGCGACTGTACCCTCGACCGAGCCAGGGGCCGAGCTCAAGTCGGAGGTCGAGTCGGCGCCCGTGACCGTTGGCGCGGTCGTTGCCGCGGGCGATTTCGAGACCAGGCGCGCCATCGGGCCGACTTGACGGGACACGTGCGCACGCGTTCGAATCACCCATCGTGAAGCGCACCGTCACCGTCGAGGTCGCCGGCCAGCGCTACCGCCTCCACGCCGAGGCCGACGAGGCACACGTGGAGCGGCTGCGTACGAGGGTCCAGGAGCGCATCGACGCGCTCTCGGTCGCCGGCGCGCGGGGCGGCACACCCGCGCAAATCCTCGCCGCCGTCGCGCTCTCTCTCGCCGACGACCTCGAGACGTGCGAGCGCCGACGACGACGGATCGAGAGCAGCTCGCGCGCCGCCCTCGCGGCGCTGCGCGAGCGGCTGGCCAGCACCGCGCCTGCGGCGAGCCCGCCGACGGACGGCCGCGTTTCGGAGTGACCCCGGACGACGTCGAGCACGGACTCCGGGTCGCCGCCAAGCGCGTCCTTCGCGAACGCGCGCTCGCGACCCGGCGCCTGATGCCACCCGAGGCCCGTGCCCGTCGTTCGGCGCGCATCGTCGAGGCCGTGCTCGGACTGCCCGAGTGGGCAAGCGCCGCGACCGTGGCCCTCTACGCACCGCTACCGACCGAGCCCGACGTGACGCCCCTGATCGAGACCGCACGTGCCGTCGGCAAGCGCGTCGCGTTGCCTCGGGTCGACGGCGAGATGCTCCGGATGCACGAGGTACCGCGCGATCCCGCGACCATGACGCGTTCGGCGCTCGGCGTACTCGAGCCGCCCGACCACGGCCCGGCGATCGACGTCTCCGAGCTCGACCTCGTGGTCGTTCCGGCGCTGGGCGCCGACCCGTCGGGCGGACGTCTCGGTCGCGGGCGCGGCTTCTACGACCGGTTTCTGCGGACGCTCGTGCCGGGCCGGACGCTTCGCGTGGCGGTCGTCTACGAGTTCGAGCTCGTTCCCGAGCTTCCGCTCACGGAACACGACGTCCGTGTCGATCGCGTCGTGAGCTGTCGCGGCGTGCTCCGAGCCTTTCGCGACGAAGACGCCGGCGCGGCGTAGCGCGACGCGGGCTCATCGAGATCGAGCCGGATACCTCGAAACCAATCCCAAGTCCGAGACCGTGCCCGAGCCCGATCCCGAAACCGAGGCCGAAACCGTGCCCGAGTCCGAGTCCGAGCCCGAGCCCGAGACCGAGCCCGAGCCACGTCTCGAGCGCGATTCGAGATGATCCCGGCCGCGCCGCGCTTTAGGACGAAGCCGGCCCACCCTGCGCGAGCGGCGCCCCGCAGTGCGGGCAGCGGCCGAGCTCCGCCGCGAACGGTCCCGAGCAATAGCGGCAGAACACCCGCCCCACGACCTGCTGCACGCCCCGCAGGCGTGCGAGCTCGGGGTAGAGGGCCTCGAGCTCGGCGCTGCTCATCCGGTCCTGCTCGGCCGCGGGAGACCAGACGACCTCGAGCGCGACCAGTCGTTGCTCGTCGAGCGCGCGCAACGCCGCGAGCGCCGTGCGGATCTGGCTGGCGTCGGCCGCATCGTGCACGTCGAGCAGGACCCCGCGCGCGGCGACCACAAGCGTGACCACGACGAGACCCTCCCCCTCCTCTTCGCGAGCGCGCATCCGGGGACCCTCCGCGCTCTGCGTCCGACCTTCGGCGTTGCGAACGAGCTCGTGCCGGAATCTCGAGCGCGCGTCGGCGGCTTTCTGCCGGAACGCGGCTTCGGCGAGCTGGGGGCTCGTCGGATGCTGGTTGTAGACGGCCGCGTAGAGCCAGGCGGGCTCGGCGCGTAGCAGGAGGTCCACGGTCTGTCCCAGCAGGGCGACGAGCCCACGACGGCTGCCCGTCTGACCCGAGCGCGCCATGCGATCGAGGGCAGCCTGCACGAACGGGCGCGCCCGCCAGTCGATGGCGAGCATGATCCCCGAAACGTCGATGCCGGCCCACGCGCGACCCGATGCGGACAGCGGGCCCATCGTGCCGTAGCGACGGCGCGCCGCCTGCAACGCGACGAGCAGGCCCACGACCAGCACGAGCATCACGAGCCCCGAGCAGCTCAGCCCGCCGCCGCCCGCGAACGCTCCGAAGTCGGGCAGCGGCCCGAAGTCGTCGAAGTCGCCGAACCCGCCGAACCCGCCGCCGCCGCCGAATCCGCCAACGACGCCCCCCCCCCCCCGCCGAAATCTCCCCCGCCGAAGCTGCCACCGGATCCCTGCGCGGAGACGGACCACGGCATCCCGAGCCCCACCAGGAGCACGAGGGTGCGCCCGATGCGACGCGGCCACTCCATCATGGCAAGACCGGACGAAGCCACCCCGACCGTCGCTCCGGGCGGCTTCCGCGTTCCGAGGAGCGTATCCGCCGCCCCCGACGGCCCGCGGGACGATGCCCGACGCCTTGCCGCACGCCGACATCCTCGCCGCGCACCAGGTCCCCTGCAAGACTGAAACGGCGATGAGCGAGCTCGAGCCACCCGCGTCCGCGTTGCGCGAACGACTCGAGACGCTTCCGACGGAACCGGGCGTGTACGTCTTCCGCGCGTCCGACGGCTCAGCGCTGTACGTCGGCAAGGCCCGCAACCTGCGCGCGCGCGTGCGCGGCTACTTTCAGCCTTCGAGCACCGACACGCGGTTCTTCGTGCGCGTGCTGCACACGCAGGTCGCCGACCTCGAAACGTTCGTCACGCAGAACGAGAAGGAGGCCGCCCTGCTCGAAGCGCAGCTCGTGCGCTCGCTGCGACCCCGATGGAACTTCAAGCTGCGCGACGACAAGGACTTTCTGTCGATTCGCATCGACCGATCGCAGCCCTACCCGCGCCTCGAAATCGTGCGGCGCCCACGGCCCGACGGGGCCCGCTACCACGGCCCGTTCGATTCGGCGAGCGCGGCGCGGCAGACACTGCGCCTGGTCAACCGCCACTTCCGGCTTCGCACCTGCACCGATCGCGAGATGCACGGCCGCCGCCGGCCGTGCCTCCAGCACCAGATCGGCCGCTGTCCGGCCCCGTGTGTGCTGCCCGTCGATCGCGACGAGTACCTCGCGCAGCTCGACGCGGCGAGTCTGTTCCTCGACGGACGCCACGACGAGCTCGTCGCCGTGCTCGCCGAGCGGATGCGCGAGTCCGCCGCGGCGATGGACTTCGAGCGCGCCGCCGCGTACCGCGATCAGATCCGCGCCATCGAGCGCGTCCGCCAGGAGCAGCACGTCGTCGCCGTCCGCGACGTCGATCAAGACGTCGTGGGGCTGGCCCGCGATGGGGATCGGGCGCAGCTCGCGCTCGTTCGCGTCCGCGCCGGCAAGGTCGTCGACGTGCGGACCTGGAACCGCGACGCGGCGGCCTTGCCCGACGACGAGCTCGTCGCCTCGTTCGTGAGCGCGTATTACGAGCACGCGACGGACTTGCCGGACGAAGTGCTGCTGCCTGTCGAGATCGAGGCGAGCGAAGGATTGGCCGCGTGCCTTTCGGAACGCGCGGGCCGTCGGGTCGTGCTGCGCGCCGCGCGGCGGGGCGCCGGCATGCGTCTGCTGCGCCTGGCCGCCCGCAACGCCGCCAACGCGCTGCAGGCCCGCCGCCGTTCGGACGAGGACATCGAGGCGAAGCTGCGCGCGATCCAGCGCCGCCTGGGGTTGCCGAGGCTGCCGCGCCGCATCGAGTGCATCGACGTGTCGCACCACGGCGGACGCGACACCGTCGCCGCGATTGTCGCTCTGCGCGACGGAGCGCCGGACCGCGCGCGCTACCGCACCTTCCGCATCCGCACGTCCCGCGAAGGCGACGATTACGGCGCGATGCGCGAGGTACTCGGCCGTCGCCTCCGGCGCGCGCGCGCCGCCCAGAAGGGCTGGGAGCTGCCGGACCTGCTCCTCGTCGACGGGGGCAAGGGGCAGCTCACCGTGGCGCGGACGGTGCTCGCGGAGCTCGGTGTCGACGATTTGCCCGTCGTGGCGCTGGCCAAGGAGCGCGAACGGCCCGGCGCCGGCCGCGTGCTCGATCGAATCTACGTCGTCGGACGCAAGAATCCCGTTCCCGTCGGCCCCGGCGCCTCGGCGCTGCTCGTCCTGGTGCATGCGCGCGACGAAGCGCATCGCGCGAGCAACGTCGCGCGACTGCGGGTGCAGCGCCGGCGCGCGCTGCGCTCGCGCCTCCTCGAGCTTCCGGGCATCGGGCCAAAGACCGCGCGGCGATTGTTGCGTGCGCTCGGCTCGCTTCGTGCGGTGCTCCAGGCCGATCCAGAAACCCTGCGCGCGGCCGGCGCGACGCCCGCGCAGGTTCGCTCGATCCTCGCGGCTTGTGATGCCGACGTCGGTTCGGACTCGGACTCGGCCGCGGGCTCGGGCTCGGACTCGGTCTCGGGCTCGGACGCGGACTCGGGCTCGGACACGGACTCCGACTCGGACTCGCCCGCGGGCTCGGGCTCAGATCCTGACTCGCACCCGCGCCGTTCCCACGCCGGCGCGCCGGATCGAAAGCGAATCAAAGCTCGTGCGGCATCCGATCGCTCGGACTGCGGAAGTAGTGCCACGGCGAGTAGTGATGGAACGAGCTGACGCGCGCCGCATATAGGCACGCGAACTGCTCGACCTGATCTCCGAAGCTCGAAAGCTCCGGTCCCGCCTTGAGCAGCGAGCCCCAGTACGGATGAAAGGCGCGCTCGACGCGCTCCTCGAGCCCGTCGAGCTCGGCGTCGAGCGGACGGAGGCGGCGTCGTATCCCCTCGATGGCCCGACGCTCGAGCGTGCGCGCGGCCTCGAGCTCGACGTCACGTCCGCCGGCCGCGCCGATCCGCTCCTCGATCCCCCGCAACCGCGCCTGCCGCTCGTGCAATTCGTCCTCGAGCGCGGCGCGCAGCTCCTCGAGCGCCTCGATCCGCGCCCGCAACGGCGCCGTGGCGCGCAGCGCCTCGAGCTCCGCGTCTAGCTCCGGGATGATCATCGCCGTGCGCCATGCCGTTTCCTTCTTCGCGCGCAACACGTCGCCGTAGATGTGATCGCCCACGTACAGAACGTGATCGCCGCCGGTGCCGGCCATCCGCTCGAGCGCGGCGAGACTGCCACCGCGATAGATCCGCCCGCGTTCGAGCGTCTGGGCCGGCCGCGTGCTCCCGTCGGCCAGCACCTCGTGGAACGGCTCGTCCTCCGTGAAGAAGCCTGGCTTGCGCGCCGCCGTGATGATCAGATCAAAGTAACTGCGCCAGCTCGCGTATCCAGGCATCGCGCCGTCGAGCAGATACCGCATCACGGCGTCCGTGTAGCCCGGCTGCGAATTGGTCAGCAAAAACAGACGCTTTCCGGCGCTCCGCAGCCGGTGCAGCGTCGGACCGAGCCGCGGGTCACGCTCCACAAACCGCGGGAAGTTGGCAGCGACCACGTCGAGAATCGACCCGTCTTGATGCGCCAGGTCGATGCATTCTCGCACGTCGCCAAAGAGCGCGTCGTAGTCGACCGGCTCTCCCAATGCCTCCAGGGCCTCGATCGCACCGGCATAGACCGCGACCTCCGAGAGCGCGTACAGCGTGTCGACCCAGTGGTAGCGCGCGGTGCCCGGTCGCAGCCGGCGCTGGTGATAGAGCGCGCGTCGCTCCTCGCGAGGCAGCTCGCGCAGACCGTGGTAGGCACGCTTGACGTACCGGTAGCGGTCCATCTTGAGCACGTTGCCCAGCTTGCGGTCGACGAGCAGACCGCGGATCGGAAAGCGCGGCTCGACCCGCATCGTGAGCAGGACCTCGGGATAGCCACGCTCGACGAGCTTGCGCGCCGTCACTTCGATGGACAGCCGGTCCATCTCGTCCTGCACGTAGATGGCGAGCGTGTAGTCCATGTCGAAGCCGACGAGCTCGATGCGCTCGAGCCGCAGGTTGCGGTTGCAGAAGACGCGCCGCGCGGGGGCGATGGGCAGCCCCCGAGGCACCACGTCGCCCAGCGGCAGCTCGACCTGGGAAGGGCCGTCGGCGCTCACGGCCTACCGCTTCATGATGCCGTCCATCCCGTGCACACGCCACGGTAGGCCTCGCTCCGGGCCTCCTACTCGGACTCGGGCTCGGGCTCCCGGTCGGGCTCGGGCTCGGACTCGAACTCGGGATCCGGGTGAGACTCGGTGCCGGACTCGGACTCGGACTCGGGCTCGGTCTCCGACTCGGACTCGGACTCGGACTCGAACTCGGGCTCGGAGTCGGTCTCGGAATCGGACTCGGGCTCCGACTCGGACTCGACCCCGGCCTCGGCCTCGGACTCGGGCTCGGCCCTGGCGCAGGATTTCGGCTCCAGTTCCCACCTGCTGTGACGCCGCCGTGCCGTTGTGTTAGCGTGCCCGCCCACCTCGTGGAGCTGCGCGCCTACACCTTCATCGACGCGCTGCAGCCGCAACTGGCGGGCTTCCTGCAGACGGTCGCGACCGGATTCCAGCCGCTCGAAGAACAGGCTGCGCTGTTCGTCGAGGTCGCCCCGGGAATCACCATCAACCGCCTGACCGATGCGGCGCTCAAGGCGAGCGCGTGCACGCCCGGACTGCAGATCGTCGAGCGGGCCTACGGTCTGCTCGAACTGCACCACGACGATCGGGGTCAAGTCCACGCCGCAGGCGCCGCCATCCTGCGCGCGCTCGGCGTGTCCGAGTCCGCGCGGCTGCGGCCGCGCATCGTCTCGCGCGAGATCATCACGGGCGTCACCGGACACCACGAGATGCTCCTCAATCGCATGCGGCACGGGGACATGATCCGGCAGGGCGAGACGCTCTACGTCCTCGAGACGCAACCCGCGGCGTACGCCGCGATCGCGAGCAACGAGGCCGAAAAGGCGGCCCCCATTCGTCTGTTGGAAGTCATCACGTTCGGTGCGTACGGACGCCTTTTCCTCGGAGGTGGAGAGGCCGAAATCATCGAGGCCGCCCGCGCGGCCGAGGCGGCGCTCGAAGCGCTCGACGGGCGCACGCCGGCAACGGGCACGACGTGATCGACCTGCACGGACGGCACGTGCTGGTGACGGGTGCCAGCGGGCGGCTCGGAACCGCCGTCTGCGAGGCCCTGCTCGCGGTCGGCGCCCACGTGCTCGCCGCCGGTCGAACCCGCACGCGCCTCTCGGACCTGCGCGCGAGCGTAGGTCAGCACGAACGGCTCAACGTCGTCGAAGCCGACGTGACCGACGCGCCGCGACTCGAGGCCCTGCTCGAAGCCGCCGAACGCCGGGCTCCACTCGACGCGGCCATCCATACGGTCGGAGCGTTCCGTGCGGGCCCCCTCGTGGACTGCTCCGACGAGGACCTCGAGATCCTGTGGCAAACGAACGTCCACGGCGCGGCACTGCTCTTGCGTGGCCTGCTGCGGCGCATGATCCCCCGACGTCAGGGCACCGTGGTCGTCGTCGCGTCCGATGCCGCGCTACGGCCGTCCTCCCCGGGTGCCGCCTTTTACGGGGCGTGCAAGACGGCCGTGCTGCATCTGGCACGATCGGCGGCCGCGGAGGCAGCTCCGGCCGGGGTCCGCGTCGAGGTGCTCTGCCCCGGTCCGCTACGCACACCGGAAAACGAGGCGGCGGGGCTCGCCGCGCACATGCGACTGGTTTCGACCCGTGAGGCGGCCGCAGCGGCCGTCTCGTTGCTCGGCGGCTCGATGCGCGCATCCCACGGATCGGTGATCGTCCTGCCAGCCACCGAGTCGGCCGATCCGACGGGGTTCCGTTAGCGTGAAACCAAGAATGCGTCACGCTGGGCGCGTGACGCCGGAGGTGACGGACATGAAGTGGTGGATGGTGGGTTGGTTGGTGTGTTGGGCCATGGTGTCGGGCTGCACGTCCGAACGGGGCGGTGGCGGAAGCAGAGTCCGTCGCGACGGAGGCATCACGATTCCGGACTCCGGATCCACGCCGGACACTGGGGGAGGGGGGACCGATGCGACGACGCCGAGACCGGACGGCGGTGGCGGGCGTGACGCGGGCGGGAGCTGCCCGCGCGACAACGTGCCGCCCTGGACGGGCGCGCCCGGATGTGCGGCCTCGACGCGAACGTGCCTGTCGATGGCGATGACCAGCGCGGACATCGAGCGCTGCATCATGATGGATCCCAATCGCGAAATGTGCGTCTTGTGCCTCAACCAGCAGATCATCTCGTGCGCCAACGGGATGGGATGCCAGGACGAATGGGACTGCCTGGCGGCATGCATCGAGACCTGCCCGGAGGGCGACTCGGGCTGCGTCGACCGCATGTGCGGAACCCAGAACACCGCGTACGACGGGTGCTTGATGGGGTTGCCGCGCGGTAGCTGCGCCAGCGCGGTGAACGCCTGCTTCCCGTCCTGAGCGTCGCGGCTCGCACGCGCCGGGTGGCGGCGGTCGGGACACCCCAGCGGCGGGCCCCGCCGCCCCCGGCGCCGTTGCGCATCCTCGACGTGCGTCGACGCGTCGTCGATCGCGCGACGATTCCCAGGCGCCGATCGGCGCTTCGATCCGCGCGCGCCGGCGCAGCGCCGCCGCTTGCGCCTGCGCCGTCGCTTTTCTAGGGTCGCACGCCGATGTCTCGCTCCGACGAAGCCGCGACGGACCTCGCGTACGACGAGCCGCTGATCTTCGAGCTAGGGGCCCCGGGCCGTTCGGGCGCCTCCCTCCCGGCGCTCGACGTGCCCGAGGTCGATCCGGTCGCCGCGCTGGGCGAGGCGGCCCGGAGGCAGTCTCCCGCGCTACCGGAAACGAGCGAGCCCGAAGTTGTCCGCCACTACGTCCGGCTTTCCGGGCAGAACCTCGCCATCGACCGCGCGATGGTGCCGCTCGGCTCGTGCACCATGAAGTACAACCCCAAGGTCAACGAGTGGGCGGCGCGTCTGCCGGGCTTCGCGCGCCTGCATCCGCTCGCGCCCGAGCGCATGGTGCAGGGCGCGCTCGAGCTGATGTGGCGCCTGGAGCGCGCCCTCGCCGAGATCTGCGGCCTGGACGCCGTGTGCCTGTCGCCCGCCGCCGGCGCGCAGGGCGAGCTGACGGGCCTGATGATGATCCGGGCCTATCACCGGTCGCAGGGCCGCGATCCACGCAAGGTGCTCGTACCGGACACGGCGCATGGAACTAACCCGGCGTCGTGCACGCTCAACGGGTTGCAGGCCGTGCCCATCGCAACCGGCGAGCGCGGCATCCTGACACGCGCGCAGGTCGCTTCCCACCTCGAGCGCGGCGACGTGGCCGCCGTGATGATCACCAACCCCAACACGGCGGGGCTGTTCGAGAGCGAGCTGCCGGCGGTGGCGCACGTCGCGCACGAACACGGCGCGCTCGTCTACGGGGATGGTGCAAACCTCAACGCGATCCTCGGCCGCGTGCGCCCTGGCGACCTGGGCGTCGATGTGATGCAGTTCAACCTGCATAAGACCTTCACGACGCCTCACGGCGGCGGAGGGCCGGGCGCGGGACCCGTCGCCTTTCGCTCGGCGCTCGCCCCCTTCGCCCCCGTCCCGCGCGTCGAGCGGCGCCCCGACGGTTCGTTCGCGCTCGTGGAGTCCGCTCCACGCTCGGTCGGACGCGTGCGCGCGTTCCACGGCAACTTCGGCATGATGGTGCGCGCGTACGCGTACATTCGCGAAATGGGCGCCGAGGGGCTTCGGCAGGTTTCCGGCCTGGCCGTGCTCAACGCGAATTACCTGCGCGCGGTGCTCGGCGAGCGCTGGCACGTTCCGTTCGAGGAGCGCTGCATGCACGAGGTCGTGCTCTCCGACCGCCCCGTGCGCGACGGCGGGGTCAGCACGCTCGACGTCGCCAAGCGTCTCATCGACCACGGGTTTCATCCGCCGACCATCTACTTTCCCCTCGTCGTCAAGGGCGCGATGCTCGTCGAGCCCACCGAGACGGAGACGCGCCGAACCCTCGACGCGTTCTGCGACGCCATGGAGCGCATCGCGCGCGAAGCCGCCGAGGCTCCGGAGCGCGTGCGGACCGCGCCCCACCGCACCCGGCTGCGTCGACTCGACGAAGCGCGTGCCGCGCGCCAACCGGTGTTGCGCTGGACGCCGCCGGCGCCCGAACCGGCGCAACCCGGATGACGGGCCCCGAGCATCCCGCGTACTGGCGCCAACGGTGGGCACGCGGCGAGACCGGCTGGCACCTGGACGAGCCCAACCCCTGGCTCGTCGCGCATGCGTCCCACTTGCCCGGCGGCGGGCGCGTGCTCGTCCCCCTGTGCGGGCGCAGCCGCGATCTGGCCTGGCTCGCGCGCGCCGGGTGGCATCCCGTGGGCATCGAGGTCGTCGAGGACGCTGCCCGCGGCCTGTTTCGGGACGCCAGGCTCGTTCCGACCGAACGCCAGGTGAGCGGCGCCACGCACCTGGAGGCGGGTGGGATCGAGGTCTGGGTGGCGGACGTGTTCGAGCTGGCACCATCGGCCGTCGGGCCGGTCGACGCATGGTGGGACCGCGCGGCTCTGGTCGCTCTGCCTGCCTTCTTGCGCGGACGCTACGCGGAGCGCCTCCGTCGGTGGCTGCGCCCGGAAGGCCGCGGCCTGCTCGTCACGCTGGAACACGACGAGCCGGAGCGCGAAGGTCCGCCCTTCAGCGTCTCGCCCGACGAGGTCGTCGCGTCGTTCGCGCCACGCCCGGTCCGTCTTCTCGGCGAGCTCGACTTGCGCACGGCGGCCGGGGCGAACGCGACCCATCCGGCGCCGCGGCGCGCCGTGGAACGGCTGTGGCTCATCGATGCCCTCGGTTGAGATATCCTCGCCTCGGCGGTGGGATTGGAGCTGGCGACACTGCTCGGGGTGACGGGGGGCCTCGTGCTGGGGCTCGGCGTGGGATGGATCGCCGCGCGGCACATGGCGGCCGTCGCGCGGGCGCGATGGCTGCTCGACCGAAGCCGAGTCCGTCACGGCGTCCTGCCCGTGCTGGAGGCCCGAGCGGACGCGCTCGGGGTTCACCGCCCCGCCGCCGATCCCGAGGACGATCCGGTCGAGGCGGCCGTCGAGCTCGCCCGGCGCATCGACGCCGTCGAGCGGCGGGTCGAGATCGCGCTCTCCGACACGATGCGGGCCGAGGCCCTCCCCTCGTCGATGGGGCGGTCGTGACCGACACACGAGTCGACGGCGTCGGCCGACTGCTCGGCCTCGTGGTGCACGACCTGCGCAACCCGGTCGCGGCGATCGCGGCCAACGGGGGCTATTTGCGCACCCATCCGCAGCTCGCGGGTCCCGACGTCCACGACTGCCTGAACGACGTCGCCATCGCGCTCGCCGACCTGCAGCGCGGGCTCGAACAGGTCGCCTGGATCGGTCACTGGCTCGCGGCCGAGCCCATCGTCGGTCGAGCCGACGCGGACGTCTGCGACGTGCTTCGCACCCTCGTGCCCCCGGCGGAGCTCGATGTACGCGTCGAGCTCCCGAGCGAGTCGCCGCTGCGCGCGCGTGGCGCGGCCAGTTGCCCGGCCATCGTCGACGTGCTCCTCGCCAACGCGCGCGATCACGGACGCGGGCGACCGGTTCAAGTGACCGTCCGCGCCGACGACGAGGCCGTCGAAGTGCTCGTTACGGACGAAGGTCCCCCGATCGGGGCGGATTTTCGCGAGCGCGCGATGCAGCTCGAAGGACAGATCGAGGCCAAGCGCCGTCCCGATGGCCGCTACGGCCGCGTCGCGGGCCTGTTCGCCGCGCGCCTTCTGGCGGAAGCGTGTGGGGCGACCCTACGGGCCGAAGAGGACGCAGGCCGCTCGCGATTCGTCCTACGTTATCCGCGCGTCCGGGAGAGTTGACCAGGCGCAGGTGCCGCTTTGCGCGAGCCCGACCCCGGCGATCCGGCCTCGGCCGCGTCGGGAGATCGTCCGCCGACGAGCAGATAGCCATGCACGGCCATCCCGAGAAGGCCCGCCACGAGCAGCTTCCACTCGTAGCGGACGACCGGCTCGTGCATCTGGCTGATGGTCGCCTCGACGATTCCGGCAAGAACGAGCAGAGGCATTCCCCCGAGCACGAGGCGTACTGCGTCTTTCCCCTCGGCGACGATCGCGTCGATGCGGCGGCGCCGACCCGGCGCCCACTGGGCGCGCGCGAGCATCAAGCCCGCCGCTCCCGCGATGAAGACGACCGTCAGCTCCACCACGCCGTGCGGGAGGATCCACGCCCAGAAGAACAGGCCTTCGCCCGCAAGGTGATACTGAACGGCGAGCGCCCCGAGGGGGATGCCGTTGTAGAAGAGCAAGGCGGCCGTTCCGATGCCGAACGTCAGACCGAGCGCGAAGACGAGATAGGTGACACGGATGTTGTGCGTGAAGAGGAAGCCCGCGAACGCGGCGGCGGCTCCCCCGTCGTCGAGTCCGCCCGTGGCCTCCTCGGACGAGATGCGCTCGACCGGCGTCCGCTCCGCGTGCATGTCCGGCACGAGCACGCCGCCCGCGGTCGGATCGAGCGCCATGCCGACGGCACCGAGCGCCGCCCCCGAGAGCAGCATGGCCGCGGCGAGCAGCACGAGCTTGCCCTCGCGGCGGTAGAGCCGGGGAAAGTCGACCCGCAGAAACCGCAACAGCCCCGAGCCGCGGTTTCTGTAGCCGCCGTGCACGAGCGCATGCGCGCGAGCGACCAACGCGTTGAGATAATCGACGACGGGTGCGTCGATTTCCTCGCCCCGCGCACGCAGTAGGTCGCTCGAGACGGCGCGATAGAGCGTCGCCAGACGACGCGCGTCCGCCAAGGACAATCCGCCGACACCCCCCTCTTCGCAACGCGCGAGCAGGCGCTCCAGTTGCTCCCAGAGCGGCTGGCGGGTGCGAACGAACGACTGGACGTCGAAGCCGGTCACGTCGGCGCAAGACTACCGCGACCTCGCCCCCAGCGCTTCAAGGGGCGGCGACCCCGTGCTACGGACGAGGAAGGGTGCGCCGCGTCCACGTGATCGTCACGCCCGAGAACGTCCCGTTCGAGCTCGAGCTGGCGGGACCGACCGCCCGCGCGCTCGGATGGGCGGCGGACGTCGCCGTCATCGCCGCGCTCACGGGGCTCTCGGCGTGCCTGATCGCCAGCAGGCTGCAGACCCTCGGGGGCTTCGCACACGCGTTGTTCTTCGTGCTCGCGTTCGTCGCCCAGTGGTGGTACCGGGCGCTGACCGAGTGGTGGCTCGGAGGGCAGACGCCGGGAAAGCGGCTGGTCGGCATCCGCGTCGTGGACGCACGGGGGCTGCGCGTGCGGCTCTCCCAGACCGTGCTGCGACACCTCGTGGGCATCGTCGATCTGTTACCCGCCCTCTACCTCGTGGGCGGGCTGTGCGTCCTGATCGATCCGCGGGCGCGCCGGCTCGGCGACATCGCGGCCGGCACCCTCGTCGTGCGCGATCGCCCGCCCGTCGCCCCCAGGACGGTCGTGGCCCCGGACTCGGAGGCCTTCGCATTCGCTCGGTCCGCAGCGGTCGTCCACGCCGCACGCAGGCTCTCCCCCCGCGAGCGTGACGCCATGTTGCTTCTCGCCCGTCGTCGAGACCAGCTCCCGGTCGCGACGCGCCACGAGCTGTTCGGCCGCCTCGAGGCGTACTTGCGTGCCCGACTCGGCCTCGAGCGCCCTCCCAGCCTTTCCCCGGAAAACTTCGTGCTGGGACTGACCGCAGCCGCCCTCCAGCCCGCGCTCGGCACCGCCCCCCGCACCTCGACTCCGCCGGCGTGGAGCTGACGGAGCGATCGGCACGGAGGAGGCCGACGACGCCGTTCGCGATCGCCCGAGCGGGTGGAGACCATGGCGACCGAGCCAGCGACGACGACCGGGTGCGAGTCGGAATCCGGGAGCGAAGCCGGCGCACGGCCCGAACGGTGACCCACGCGCGATCCGAAGCGCGGAGCGCCAGTCCGTAGCGTGGGCAAACGTCACAAAAATGAGTGATGTCGACAAGATAGAACTCGACCTCGCCTGGGGCTCCCGCCTGGACTTGCGCATCGAAGTCACCGGGGTGAAACTGCTGACGACGGTGCCCACCGGATGGGCGCGAAGGCTTGACTTCGTAGCGTACGCCGCGCGCTCGACGGCGGTGGCACCCGGGGGGGCAGGAGCCCGATGCACGCATGCAACAGCAGCGCATGAAGTGGGAGGAAATCTGCCGGCGCGCCGAGTGGCGTGGGCAGTGGCTGGCGCTCGACGACTGCGCATTCGATGCGGAGACGGGTCAGCCGATCGAGGGAGCGGTCGTCGACGCCGACTCGAGCCTCGTCGATCTGTGTCAGCGGATCCGCGCGAACGGTCAGCGGCACTGCGCGATCCGTTTCTGCGAGAACTGACGGGCAGCGCCCGGGTTCGTTGATCGCGGCTCAGACTCGGTATCAGTCTCGGGCTTGGTCTCGGGCTTGGTCTCGGGCTCGGTCTCGGACTCGGTCTCGGACTCCGTCTCCGACGCGGGCTCGGACCCAAAAGTCCCCGCGGGACCACCAACACGGTCGGCACCGTGAGCGACGCCGCGAACCGCCACGCGTCCGGGCCGAGGCGACGCCTGGCCCGCGGACAAGCGCCGCGGGACCAGCACCCCGAAGAGAGAGGAACCAACTGAAAACGATGGTCAGCCCCCTAGGGCCTGCGGCACCAGTCGCCGAAGTACTCCCCGATTCCTCGTTCGACTCCCGCCTCCCGAAGAAGGCGATAGAGCTCCTGAGCCTGCGCGCACTGGCCGCGTTGGAGCTGAATCCCGACCGCATTGCGACCCTTGCGCGCGAGCTCCGCGCGGAGGGCACGCACCACAGGGTGAGAACGGCCGACCAGGCGTTGCGCTTGAGCCAGCGACGTAGCAGCGGCGCGCAGGTCGTCTCGGCCGAGCGCGGCCATTCCCGCCTGTGCGAGGCTCTGCGCTCGCGCGACGTCCGCGGCCGATGGCCCGCCGCCCTGCGAACCGGATTGCGGTCCCTCGTCTTGCTGCCCGCCGCGGTCGTCGCCATTCGAGAACTGCGGATCGGTGCCGGGGGCCGTAGGGGGCGCGATAGGCGGTCCCTCGACGACCGGTCCAGGTCCCGGAG
This sequence comes from Myxococcota bacterium, assembly GCA_025054695.1. GTDB lineage: Bacteria > Myxococcota_A > Polyangia > Polyangiales > JANWZI01 > JANWZI01. The sequence goes on from JANWZI010000038.1 coordinate 24,941, forward strand.
GGGTGACCGGGACGTTGGGAGCCGGAGGCGGCACGATGGGCGTACCCGTCGTTCCGGTCGTCGGCGTCGGCTCGTGCGTGCGAGGGAACGGCGGCAATGGAGGCGGACGCGGGGGCGGATCGGTGGCGGTAACCTGCGGCGCGTCGTCTCCCGACAGCCCCCACCAGAATAGACCGCCCGCGGCGGCACCCCCGACGAGGAACACCCCCACGACCGCGAGCGCAATCACGATGCCCGTGTTGCTGCGACGGGGCGCCGTAGACGCCTCGACTCCGGACAGCGACAAGTGGCCACCATGAGCGGGTTGCGGCCCGAACGTACCCACACCGATCGGCGCCGGAGTCCCCACGGGGGCGCGCGCCGCAATCTGGGGCTGCGGCTCGAACGTGGCCGTGGGCGGGATGGACGTTTGCCCGACGGCCGGTGCCGCTCCGGTCCAGGCGAGCTGCGGATCGCGTTGTCCGGTGAACTCGAACATAAACTCCAGGACGGTCCGCTGCCGCTGCTCGCGGTCCTTGCTGAGCGCGCGCATGACCGCGGCCCTTCGCTGGGGCGAGAGCGCCGCGCCGTGTGGGTGTGCCTCGATCGGGGTCGGCGGCGTGGACAGGTGACGGGTCGCCCACTCCCACGGCGTGCTCGCCTCGAAGGGCAACCGGCCGCAGACCATCTCGTAGACGATGAGCCCGAGAGAGTAGATGTCGCTGCGCGCGTCGAGCTGGGCCGTGCCGAACTGTTCGGGGCTCATGTACGGGGGCGTGCCGAGCACCGTGCCCTGCATGGTGAGCTTGGGACGGTTGTCGTCCTCGGCGTCCTGGCGCTTGGCGATGCCGAAATCGAGGACCTTGACGAAGTCGGATTGTCCGCCGCGCGTCGTCAGCAGGATGTTCTCGGGCTTCAGATCGCGGTGCACGATCCCGCGACCGTGCGCCTCGTGCAACGAGCCGCAGATTTGGATAAGGATCCGATCGATGCGCTCGAGGGGCAGTGGCCCGCGCTCCAGCTCGCGCGCGAGCGAGTGACCCTCCACGTACTCCATCACGATGTAGAGGGTCCCGTCCTCCATTTCGCCGAAGTCGATGAGCGTGATGGTGTTGGGGTGACTGAGCTGGATGACCGTCTCGCATTCCCGGTGGAAGCGGGCGACGAGCTGCGGGTCGCGAACGAGCGCCGTCTGCAGGGTCTTGATCGCGACCTTGCGCGCCGTCGCGCCCATCTTCTGCTCGGCCAGGTAGACCTTTCCCATGCCTCCCTCGCCGATCACGCGTACGATGCGATAGCGTCCCGAGATGACGCGACCGACGAGCGGGTCGGGCGGCTCCGATTCCACCTGCGGCAGCGGCGAGCCGCAATGCAGGCAGAAGCGCGAGCCGTCGGCATTCGAGTACGCGCAGCGCTGGCACTGGATGGGCATCGCTCCGCCCGTTGGACCCCGAGTCTAGCCCGGAAGGTTGGGCCGTCGAAATCCCGCGACGTGCGCAGGCATAGCCCGACCCGGCCTCCTTTCGTGAAAGCGCACCGATCGCCTTCCGCGCTCGGGCTGCCTACGGCTCACATGCATGCGCCCGGCGGTGTGGGAACCCGTGCCGTTCGCCCGCTCGCCACCGGAATCGCGCGGCACTGCTGCGGCTCGGGACAGCGCCCGGTGCGCATCGTCCCGGCGTCGCTCACGCTCCCGGCATCGCCCGAAACTCCGGCATCGGGGGCCGGTCCCGCGTCGAGCCCGGCCGTGCCACCGTCCTCGTCCGTGCCGCCGTCCGCACTGCCACCCGCAGCGCGGCACAGCTCGCGGCAACGTGCCTCGCCGCCGAGTCCCCCATCGGGCAGGATCTCGTTCAGACACTGAGTGCCGGGACGGCACGAGTCGAGGAACATGCACGGCTCGCCGACCGCGCCGGTGCCTCCGTCCGGAGGGCTGAACTCGAGGCAGACCCCGAGAAGATCGCCCTGGGTACTCGGGACCACGTAGCAACCCGAACCCTCTCGACAACCCGTCTGAAAGACGACGTCACACCCCTCCGCCCTGCGGCAGGTGCCGAAGCGGGGCTCGGAGTTGAGAATCGCGCACCATTCGTCGGACATGCAGTCGATGCCCTCGGCCCCGCACAGCCGCTGACAGACGCTGATGGTCGGCCGATCCGGCGCGCGCCAGCAGAACAGTCCCTGCGCGCAGTCGTCGGTCCGGGCGTCATCGCCCATCGTCGTTGGGGTCGCGTCGCGCCCGAAACGCGCGCAGGCGACGCCTTCCTCCTTAACGCCGAGCCTGCGCGGCACACACGCGAAGAGAACCTCCGCGTCTTCGGGGCCGAGGACGTCGATCACGACGGAGCATTTTTCCTCGGCTCCGCAGGAACCCTCCGTCCACGGATCGCACTCCCGCAGCCGTGGGGGCCCCGCGTCGCGACGTGCATCCCCACCGGCGTCGAGCCCCGCCTCCGTCCCCCCTTCGGCTCCGGTTGCGTCCATGCCCCCACCCTCGGCAGAGCCCGTGTCCGTCCCGGCGTCCACGACGGGTTTGTCCTTCCCGCCGCAACCGCCGAGCGCTGCGAAGAGCACGAGCGGCCCGAAGCGAAGTGCGTCCTTCCGAGTCATGATCGGCAAACTAGCTGCGGCATCAGACACCCGTCAATCGAACACCGTTTGAACCCGGGATCGGACCCGGCCACGGACTCGCAGTCGGAGTCGGAGTCGGAGTCGGACTCGGGCTCGGACTCGGACTCGGACCCGGACTCGGGCTCGGACCCGGACTCGGGCTCGGGCTCGGACTCGGGCTCGGGCTCGGACTCGGTCTCGGGCTCGGGCTCGGACTCGGTCTCGGTCTCGGACTCGGTCTCGGACTCGGGCTCGGGCTCGGACTCGGACTCGGGCTCGATCTCGGTCTCGGACTCGGAATCGGAATCGGAGTCCGACTCGGGCTCGGTCTCGGTCTCGGACTCGGAATCGGAATTGGCCTCGGCGCCGCGCCCGTCCCTCAGCCCGCGTGATCGGCGCCGCGCGCCTCTTCCTCCATCGGACCGAGATCCTCGCCCGACAGCACGTAGAAGGCCTCGCCGTAAGTGCGCAAAAGCTCGAGCGCGCGGTCCATCTCCTCGCGCGTGTGGCCGCGCGTCACGTTCAGGCGTAGCCGCTCCTCGCCTTGTTTGACCCCGGGGTACGTGATGGGAACCATCAGCACGCCGTTTTCGAGCAGCGCCAGGTGCATGAACAGCGCCTTGCGCTCGTCCCGGCACATCACGGGCATGATGTGCGTGTTGCTCTTGCCCAGATCGAACCCCGCCTCGAGCAGCCCCCGCCGCATGTAGGCCGCGTTGTCGTGTAGCTCGCGCACCAGCGTCGCCCCATCGGTCTCGAGCATCGTGAGGATCTCGGCTGCCGCGGCGACGATGGGAACAGGCAGGCTCGCGCTGAACAGGAACGAGCGCGCCTGGTGCTTGACGTGGTCGACGACGACGCGATCCGCGAGCAGCATGCCCCCAATGCCGCCGAGGCTCTTGCTGAAGGTACTGACGAGCAGCGGCACGCGCCCCTGCAAGCCGTATTTCTCGACGATGCCGCGACCGGTCGGCCCGAGCGTGCCCGTGCCGTGCGCGTCGTCGCACAGCGCGACGGCTCCGTGTCGCTCGCAGACCTCGACGAGCTCAACGATCGGCGCCTCGTCGCCGTCGAGCGAATAGATGCCCTCGAACAGTACCAGTGCGTTCGGGCGCTCTCGGGTGCGGAGCACGCGGTCGAGCGAGCGCGCCGAATTGTGGTTGAAGAAGCGCACCTCCGGCGCGCGCTGGGGCGTGCCGGCCGCCAGAAACGTTCCGTCGAGGATGCACGCATGCGACAGATTGTCGAGCACGAGCGTCGTGTCGCGATCGGCCAGAGCCATGATCGTGCCGACCATCGCCTGGTAGCCCGTGGTGAACAGCAGGCACGCCTCGTAGCCGAGCCACCGCGCGAGCCGCTCCTCCAGCTCGACGTGCGCGGTCGTGGTGGCCTGGACGCGCGAGCTCGACAGGCCGCATGCGAATCGATCGACCGCGGCCCGGGCCGCTTCCTTCACGCGCGGGTGCGTGGTCAGGCCGAGGTAGTCGTTGCTGCTGAAGTTGACGATGGGACGACCGGCGATGCTCGTGCGGAGCCCACCCGACTCGAAGGGGCGGAAGTAGGGATAGACCTGAAGCGCGCGCGCACGCTCGACCCGTTCAAGCTCGCGATGGGCCTTGTCGTGAATCCAGCTCATCTCACCCCCGGGCGAGCACGATGGCGCTCGCGTTGCCGTAGAACCCGACGGCCGTAACGACCACCACGTCGATGCGACGCAGAAGCGGCGCGCCGCCGTCGGCAACAGGCGCCACCGGCGCGCCGTACATCCAGCAGAGCGCGTGGGCGACGCCGAACGCCCCCGAGGCACCGAACGTCTCGCCCGTCAAGCGCTTGGGCGCGGCGACGATCGGACCCCGACCGAGCGCGGACTCGATGCCCGCTCGCACAGCCGCGTCGTGGCGCTCCAGGCCGTTCTCGGCGCTGACCACGGCGTCGACGCGCCGGTGGGGCACGCCCGCGTCCGCGAGCGCCGCGACGATGGCGCGACGAACCGCCTCCGGCGATGTGTGCACGAGCAGCGCGTCGCTCGGCGGCGGCTCGTAGGCCGTTCCGTAGCCCAGGATGCGCGCGAGCACACGCGCACCCCGCTCCCGTGCGACGGCCTCGGGCTCGACGACGGCGTAGGCCGCGCCCTCGCCGAGCCACATGCGCTCCGGCTCGCCTTCCGGAGGCAGCACGCCGAGCTTGCGGAACGCGAGGTAGAGCGGCTCGGAGAGCACTTCGGCCCCCCCGACGACGAAGGCGTCGGCGCGCCCGTGCGACAGGTGCGTCTCGGCGGACAGCACCGCGTCGAGCGCTCCGCAGTTGCCATCGACGATGGTCACGTTCGGCGCGCGCAGGTCTTCCCAGATGCTGACGTAACCCGCGGCCGCGTTGATGACGGTGTTGGGAAAACGCGCCGGATTGATGTAGCGAGGATCCTCGAGCTCGGCGACCAGGTTCAGCTCCGTGATCGCGTCGAGCGAACCGTACGCCGTCGACGAGCACATGCCGACCCGGCCCGGCCCGTGCGCGACGAAGGCTCCGTTCCGCTTGATCCCCGCGTCTTCGAGCGCGAGGCGGCTGGCGACGATCATCATCCGCGTCAGCCGGTCGAGGTTGCGCAGCCCCTTGTCGCCGAGCCACTGCCGCGCATCGAAGTCCCAGCATTCGGCCGCTCGCGCACCGGGCACGCGCTGGGGGTCGAGCACCGTGGGCGTACCGAACGCGCGGCGGCGCGCGGCCTGCGGATCCCGCATGGCGGCGAGGAACGCCTCGCGGCCGACCCCGAAGGGGGAGACGGCCGCGGCTCCGGTGATCGCGAGCGGACGCACGGCGCGCTAGCCCTCGCCCACCGTCGGCGGGAGCACGCCGGGCCGTGCCAGGCACAGCACGGCGTCGTAGCCGCCGAACGCGAGCGCGTTGTTGAGCACCACGCGGCACGGGTGCGGCCGCGGTGCATGGGCGACGACGTCGATGTCGCAAGCCGGATCCTGCCGCTCGAGGTGGATCGTGGGGGGGAGCACGCCGTGCAGCAGCGACTGGATGCAGCTGACGGCCTCGATGGCGCTGGCGGCGCCCATGCAGTGGCCCGTCATCGACTTGATGGCGGACACCGGCACGCGACGCCCGCCGAAGACCTCGTTGACGACGTGCGCTTCGATGACGTCGTTGGCCGGCGTCGCCGTGCCGTGGGCATTGACGAAGTCCACCTCGTCCGGGCCGATGCCGCTGGCCTCGATCGCGCGTCGCATCGCGATGGCACTGCCCTCTCCTTCGGGGTGGGGGCGCGTGATGTGGTGCGCGTCGCACGCCAGGCCGTAGCCGCCCACTTCCGCGAGCGGCGTCGCGCCCCGGCGCACGACGCTTTCCTCCGACTCGAGCACGAACATCGCGGCCCCCTCGCCCAGCAACAGCCCCTTGCGATCGACGTCGAAGGGCTGACAGCGCTCCGGCGCCAGGGCTCCGAGCCGCACGAAGCCCGCGAACTGCAGCTTCTCGATGATCTCGGATGCACCGCAGAGCGCGACGTCGACCCGCCCCGCGCGGATGAGGTCCGCCGCAAATCCGATCGCGTAATTGCCCGCCGCACAGGCCGCCGGCAGCGTCTGCACGGGCCCGAGCGCGCCGAAGGCCCGCGCGACGTGGATGGGCAGCAGGGTGGTCCCGTACCGCGCGATCTTCGCGGGCACGATGGCGTGCTCGCCCCGGTGGATCCACGCGCTCTCGAGCTCGCCGAGCAGGTTGGCCTCGCCCATCGTGGTTCCGAGCACGGTGGCCGTCCGTTCCGAGGCCAGGCGCGCCGGCGGCAAGCCGCTCTGCGCGACCGCCTCGCGCGCCGCGGCCAGCGCGAAGGCCGCACAGCGCCCCGTGTGCCGCGCCTCGGCGGCCGTCAGGTGGTCGCGCGCGCGGAAGCCCTTCACCTCGCACGCCACGTCGCGGTCGAGGCCCGCCGTATCGAATAGCGTCACCCGCGCCGCACCGCTGCGACCCTCGAGCTGAGCGCGCCAGAAGGCCTCGCATCCGATGCCGATGGGCGAGACGACCCCCATCCCCGTGACGTAGACACGCCGCATGAAAGGGCGCGGCGTCTTAGCGCGGGTCACAGTCCGCGCAAGGACGACGAATTCCGGCCCGCAGGCCGATTTTGGGCGGCCGACTCCATCTGCGCGGATCGGGGGATTCAGCCGCTGACTTCGGATTGGTACACTCCGAACTATGCCGTACGCGCCGCGTCGCTCCCTACGCGCTTCCCTCTTCGCCTGTCTCGTGGGCGTGGTCCTCGGGCTCGCGGGCTGCGCCGCGAAGGACCGCCGCCCGCACGTTTTCATGTGCCCCGAGGGATGGCGCTGCGAACCGATCGACGGAGGCGCGGCGGACGCGGCCGCAGACGGCATCGGAGCGGACGGCGCGACCGCGGACGGCGACGCAGGTCCCGGCCTCGACGGAGCGAGCCTCGACGGAGCGCCCGGCGACGGTCCCGGCGACGACGGCGCGGACGGCGGCGAAGAGCTCGTGTGCATCGCGTGCACCACCGATGCGGACTGCGATCCGGGCTATCCGTGCGTGGAACTGCCGTCGGGAGGGCGAGTCTGCCTGCGGATCTGCGACCGCGATCTGCCCGACTGTCCGCCGCGCTTCGACTGCGTCGAGAGTCTCATCACGCCGCTTCCGCATCCCGTCTGCGCCCCGATCGGCGAGCGCTGCTGCGTGGACTTCGACGAGGACGACCACGGCGTCGGCGTCGGCTGCCGCGGGCTCGACTGCGACGAAACGAATCGGCGCATCCACGCGAGCGCGACCGAGGAATGCAATGGGCGCGACGACGACTGCGACATGGAAGTCGACGAGGGCAATCCGGGAGGCGGTCTCGTCTGCTCGACCGGCATGCCCGGCGTGTGCAGCAGCGGCGTGACGGTGTGCCGCGGCGGGCTCATCGTCTGTCAGCCCGACGCGATGGGCGCCACCGAAACGTGCGACGGGCGCGACGAGGACTGCGACTCGCAGGTGGACGAGGACGAGGCGGGATTCGCGCTTACCCGCGCCTGCTACGACGGACCGGCCGGCACGGCCGGCGTCGGGGTTTGTGTCGAGGGCGTCCAGACGTGCGCGGGTGGCGAGTACCGCGCGTGCATCGGGCAGGTTCTTCCATCGGAGGAGGCGTGCGACGGCGAGGACGACGACTGCGATGGAATGGTGGACGACGGCGACCCGGGCGGCGGCATCGCCTGCCTGGCGCCCCTGCCCGGAATCTGTGCCGAGGGCAGGACGCGCTGCGCGCGCGGCGGAATCGAATGCGCCCCGAACGTCGCGCCGGGCACGCGACCCGAGCAATGCAACGGGCTCGACGACGACTGCGACGGGAGCCGCGACGAGGACTATGCGGGGCTCGGAACGCCGTGCTTCTCGGGGCTGGGCGAATGCCGGCGGCCCGGCGTCCGCGTCTGCGATCCGGCGCGCCCGACCGGTCCACCGATTTGCGACGCGGTGCCCGGCACCCCTGCACCCGCCGAGACCTGCGACTACGCCGACGACGACTGCGACGGCCTGACCGACGAGGGATTCGCAGGGCTCGGCACCGTCTGCACCGTGGGCGTGGGCGCATGCGCGCGCTCCGGCGTGGTCGTCTGCAACGCCGCAGGAACGGGAACCGAATGCGGAGCGATGCCCGGATCGCCCTCCGCGGAACGCTGTAACGGCGTCGACGACGACTGCGACGGCCGCACCGACGAGGACTTCGCGGACCTGGGCACAGTCTGTACCGTCGGCGTCGGTGCCTGCCAGCGCTCCGGCGTTCGCGTCTGCAACGGCACCGGCAGCGGCACCCAGTGCAACGCGACCGCCGGCACGCCGACGAGCGAAACCTGCAATCGCATCGACGACGACTGCGACGGCACCATCGACGACGGATTCCCGGGTCTCGGAACCGCGTGTGCCGTCGGCGTGGGCGAATGCCGGCGCGCCGGGGTCGTCGTCTGCAACGCGACGGGCTCGGGTACCCAATGCGACGCGATGCCCGGCTCACCGACGGCGGAACGCTGCAATGCCCTCGACGACGACTGCGACGGGTCGACCGACGAGGACTTCGCGGACCTCGGTACGGTCTGCACCGTCGGCGTCGGCGCCTGCCAGCGCTCCGGCGTCCGCGTCTGCAATGCGGCGGGCAGCGGCACGCAGTGCAACGCGACCGCCGGAACGCCGACGGCGGAGATCTGCAACCGCATCGACGACGATTGCGACGGCGCAGTCGACGACGGAGTCACCTGGTCGGGCGATCCGCTCAACCCGGGCACGAGCTATCCGGTGGGCGCCGCCTGTGCTGAGGGGCTCGGCGTCTGCCGTCGAGGCGGCGTGGTCGTCTGCACGTCCGGTGGCGCGGCGGACTGCGACGCGGTGCCGGGCACGCCGACGGGCGAGACGTGCAACTACCTCGACGACGATTGCAACGGCGTCGTGGACAACGGCTTCGTGGACGGCATGGGGCGCTACACGGGCGACCGCCATTGTGGCGCCTGCGGCGTCGACTGCACGGCCATCTACGCACTTCCCGGTGCGTTCGGCACGTGTCAGCTCGCCGGGTCGGGCCCGCGATGCGTGATGAACTGCAATCCCGGCCGATTCAATCTGAACGGCATCCCCGACGACGGTTGCGAGTTCACGCTCGATACAGGCGCGATCTACGTCTCGGCCGAAGATCCGACCGGTCGCGATGCGGACAACGCGGGCTGCGGGCTCGGGCCGGTCGGGACCGGCGCGGGCCATTATCCGTGCAGCTCCATCGGCTACGGCATCATGCGCGCGATGGCGACCGGCCGCACGCGCGTCCTCGTCGCGGACGCTCTTTACAATGAAAACGTGACCCTCGTCGCCGGAATCAGTCTGTACGGTGGCTATCGGGCCGACACGTGGGAGCGGCACCTGAGCACGACGCTGACCACGATCCGCGGCACCTCGGGATCGGGACACCGCCGAACCGTCACGGCGACCGGAATCTCCACGAGCACCGTGTTCGAGGGATTCATCGTCGACGGAGCCGACGCTTCGAGCCCGGGGGCCAATAGCTACGCCATTTACGTCAGCGGGGGCACAAGCGCGCTGCAAATCGTCAACAACGTCATTTACGCCGG
>JANWZI010000039.1:0-14982 GCA_025054695.1 Myxococcota bacterium
CGCGAGACGCACCAGGTCCACGGTGCCGCCGTGCTTTACGTCGATGCCGGATCGACGGCGGCCGAGACGCGCGCCGTCGAAGCCGACGCGCTGCTCACCCGGCACGAGGGACTGGCCCTCGGCGTCCGCACTGCCGATTGCGTGCCGCTGCTGCTCGCCGACGTGCGGACGGGCGCCGTCGCGGCCCTCCACGCGGGCTGGCGTGGGCTCGTCGCAGGGATCGTGCCGGCGGCGCTGCGCGCGTTCGCGACGCTTTGCGGCAACCGGCCGAGCGAGTGGATCGCCGCAATCGGTCCGCACATCCGCGCCGATGCGTTCGAGGTTGCCGACGACGTCGCCGGGCGCATCGTCGCCGCGGTGGGCGAGGCGCGCGCGCTCGTCCGTCGCCCGGGTCGGCCCCACGTCGACCTGGCCATCGCGGTTCGCGCGCAGTTGCTGGCCGCAGGCATGCGATCGGAACGCATCGACGACGTGGGCGGTTGCACCTTCGCCGAGTCGACGCGCTTCTTCTCGTACCGGCGCGACGGCACGCGATCGGGGCGGCACCTGTCGGTGATCGTGGCGCGCGCCGCCGACCGGAACGCGTCCTGAGCCCCGGCACCCGGATTGCGCGTTCCAGCCCGAGACCGAGCCCGAGACTGAGGCCCAGACTGCTTCCGAGTCTGAGGCCGAGGCCGAGCCAGAGACCGAATCCGAGTCCGAGGCCGAGACTGATTCCGAGTCCGAGGCCGCGTCGGAGTCCGAGCCCGAGAGCGAGTCCGAGTCCGAGTCAGAGCCCGAGTCCGAGTCCGAGTCCGCGTCGGAGTCCGAGTCCGAGCCAGAGCCCGAGACCGAGACCGACACCGAGACCGATCCACGACACCCAAACGCCCGGTGGAAGTCCGAGTCGCTTCCGTGCTAAGCGCGGGGCCGCAGGGCGCGACGCCGACCAATGGCGCGCTTCGAGAAGAAAAGCGTCGAGATCTCCGCGGCCGAGAAACGGACGCTGGGGGAAGGCGTGTTCCGTCGCTGCGAGAAATGCGGCGAGACGCTCCCCGCCGACGCATTCACGCGCAACCTCGAGATCTGCCCGCGATGTGGGCAGCATTATCGGCTGAGCGCCGAAGCGTGGATCGAGCTGCTCATCGACCCCGGTAGCTGGGAAGAGCTCGACCGCGGGCTCGTCTCCGGCGATCCGCTCGGGTTCAGCGACGGGACCCCCTACCCCGAGCGCATCCGCCAGTCGATGCGCAAGACGGGCCTCGAGGACGCGATCCTGACGGGACGGGCCCGGCTCGACGGACGCGCCATTCTGCTCGGCGTTTTCGCGTTCCGGTTCATGGGCGGCTCGATGGGTTCCGTCGTGGGCGAGAAAGTCACGCGGTTGTTCGAGCGCGGCGTCGAGCACCGCGAGCCGGTCGTCATCCTGTCGAGCTCGGGCGGTGCGCGGATGCAGGAAGGCGTCGTCTCGCTCATGCAGATGGCCAAGACGGTGTCCGCGTTGCGCAGACTGCAAGAAGCGCGCGTTCCGTTCGTCAGCGTGCTGCTCAACCCGACGACGGGCGGCGTGGCGGCCAGTTTCGCGCTGCTGGGAGACGTCAACGTGGCCGAGCCGGGCGCACTCATCGGGTTCGCCGGTCCACGCGTGATCGAGAACACGATCCGCCAGAAGCTGCCCGAAGGCTTTCAGAGCGCCGAGTTCCTCCTCGAGCACGGCATGATCGACCTCATCGCCGAGCGCCGTCAGATGCGCGCGACGCTCGCGCGGCTGCTCGACTGGCTCGTGGGGTGAGTCCGCACCGCGCCATCGCGTGGCTGTTCCAGGCGACCGCCAGCGGCATCCGACCGGGGCTCAGTCGCATGCGCCGCGCCCTGCGACGTCGTGGCGATCCGCACAGCCGCTTGCGGGTTGTCCACGTGGCCGGCACCAACGGCAAGGGCAGCGTGTGCGCGATGGTCGAGCGCGCGCTGCGCGAAGCGGGTTTGCGCACGGGCCTGTACACCTCGCCCCACCTCCACCGCTTCGCCGAGCGCATCCGCATCGACGGACGCCCCGTCGCCGCGCGCCGGATCGCACGCGTGGTCGGCGAGCTCGTCGGCGATCCGGTGATCGAGCGCCTCACGTTCTTCGAGCGGGCGACGCTCCTCGCCTTCGAGCTGTTCGCCGAGGCCGCCGTCGACGTCGCGGTGCTCGAAACGGGTCTCGGAGGCCGGCTCGACGCGACCAACGTGGTGCCGCGGCCCCTCGTCACGGCAATCACGCGCATCGCGCTCGATCACGAGCGTTGGCTGGGACACACGATCGGCGCCATCGCGCGCGAGAAGGCGGGCATTCTCAAGCCGGGGGTGCCGCTCGTCAGCGGCGTACGCGATCCGGTGGCCGCCCGCGTCATCGAGCGACGCGCCCGCGCGCTCGGTGTGCCGGTAATCGTGGCCAGCCCGCGCGATGACGATCCGCAACCGCGGCTGCCGGGCGCGCACCAGCGCGACAACGCCGCCGTCGCGCGCGCAATCCTCGAGGTGCTCGGGATACCCCGCAAGGCCATCGCGCGAGGCATCCGCCTGGCGCGCTGGCCCGGCCGCCTCGAGCGCATCGGTCGGCGCCCCGCGGTCTGGCTCGATGCGGCGCACAATCCCGATGGGTGCAAAGCCCTGGCGTCGTTTCTGAGCACACGCCGCCGCCCACCCCGACGCGTACTGCTGTTCGGAGCCATGGCCGACAAGAACGTGCGCGCCATGCTCGCCGAGCTCGTCCCGCATTGCGATCAGGTCGTCTACGCGGCCCCGAAGACACCGCGCGCGCTTTCGCCCGCCCAGCTCGCCTCCGTCCATCCGGGCGTGCAGGCCCGGAGCGTTGGCGCCGCACTGCGCCTCGCCCGGCGCATGGCCGGACCCTCGGGCGAAGTCGTCGTCGCCGGTTCCATCTTCACGCTCGCCGAAGCCCGCGCCGCGCTGCTCGGACTGCCCGCGTCGCCCATCGTGACTCTTTGACGGCGCCTCGCGCGTCGCTCGAGGGCGGCGAGGGGCATTTCAAGTACGAGAAGAGTCCAGACTCGGTCTCGGACTCGGACTCGGTCACGGCCTCGGACTCGGACCCGGTCTTGGGCTCGCAAGACCCCTCCGCCACGTCGAGCAGGTGACCACCGCCGTGAGTCGAAGCCCCAGTGCGAGCCCGGGAACGGTTCGGGGGCCGCGCGTGCAATGCGGGGAGCGTGGCGGCGCAGGTCAGAGACGTGCGGTGCGCACCGGGCGCACCAGCGCCTGGGGCGTCACGATCCACGGCGGCTCGGGTACATCGTCCAGCTCGTAGAAGCCGCCGCAGGCGACGCGGTGCGGACAGGGCGCGCATACGGGCCGACGCACGCGTCGCTCCCCCAGGTACTGCGCGAGATTGACCTCGTCGTTGTTGACGAAGACCATGTTCCGAGCGTGCTTGCCGAGATCGGGCAGCACGAAGCGCTCGTAGCCGGGCAGCAAGCACGGCGGACAGTTGACGACCTGCAACTTCATGCGGTCGGCCCACGCATCGAGCAGACGTGCGGTGGCCATCGCCGCGACGGTCTCGTCCGGAACGAGCGATCGCGTGGCGCGGCCAAACGGCGTCAGCCACTGCACGTTGAGCCAGCGCAAGCCGAGACTCCAGACGAGCTCGGCGAGGCGACCGAGCTCGCGGACGTTGCCGCGCGTGAGCGTGACGTTGACGCCCAGCTCCACGCCGTCGGGCCGCAGGCGCACGGCGTTGCGGATCCCGTCGAGGGTCTGTCCGAACGCCTCGGCGACGCCCACCTCGCGTCCGTGACTCGAAGGGCTCGCGCCGTGCAACGAGAACAGCACGCTGCTGACGCCCGCGCCCAGCAGGGCGCGCGCGTAGTCGGGATCGGCCAGTCGCCGTCCGTTGGTCGTGACGTGGACCCGTTCGTAGCCGAGGCGGCGGGCGAGTCCGACGAGGGAGAGCAGGTCCGGGTGCAGTGTGGGCTCGCCCCCGTCGAAATCGACATGGCGCACGCCGGCGCGGCGGTGACGCACGAGGTGCGCGACCAGGCGCGGCGTCCAGCCGTGCACGGGCGTCCGCGTGCCCACGGCGCAAAAGCGGCAGTGGTTGTTGCACGCGTAGGTGACGTTGACGATGAGCTTTTCGGGCCCACGCACGGCGCGCAGGCGTACCTGCAACGCGTGTCGGAACGCATGCAGCGTGCGGGCGTCAACGAGCGCATCGGGTTGCGACGGACGGCGCTGGAACGACGGGCCCCAGTCGTCGACGACCGGCAGCAGGCGGCCTTCGGCCAGGCGCGTACCCGGCAGCGGCGTCGCGAACTGGACGGCGGGCCACGCGCCGTAGCGTTCGTACAGCGCGACGGCACGCTCGAGCGTTTCGTTGATCTCTTCGGGCCGCTCGCGCGGCAACCCGATGATCCAGTGCACGAGCAACGGCACGGCGGCCGCGTGGGCCATGCGCGCCGCGCGTTCCACGTCGTCGAGCCGCAGGCGCTTGCCGACGATCTCGTCGAGCACGCGCTGCGAGCCGCTCTCGGCCGAGATCGAGAGCGTCGTGATGCGACCGCGCAGCCGCGCGAGGTCCGCCTCTTCGAGGTGGTCGGCGCGCACGCCGTTGGGAATCTCGACGCGCAGATCCAGCTCCTCGCAGGCGTCGAGCAGCGCCTCGAAGTGAGCCCGGCAGGCGTTGATCATCTCGTCGAGCAGGTGCACGCGCCCTGCGCCGTGAACGTGTGCCAGCGCGCGCAGGTGCGCGCGCATCGTTGCGGCGGACAGCCGACGTTGCGTCTTGGGCTCACCCGGCCGCCGGCCGGGATTGCTCGAGCAGTGGATGCAACGGTACGGGCAACCGCGGGACGTGATCAGCGGCAGCGTGCGGCCGTCGATCGGAAACTCCCAGCGGCGCCTGCCAAGCCGCTCGAGAATCGCCGCGCGGAATCGGTCGTGCGCGTCCAGATCGACGAGATCCCATGCGGGCAAGGGCAGCTCGTCGAGAACCGCAGGCGGCTCTCCGGCCACGACGCCCGGAGCGAGCGCGTCGGCCTCGACGAGCTGCGGGAGCGTGCGCTCCGCTTCGTACTTGAGATAAAGGCAGGCCTCGGGATACGCGCGCAGCACCGCGGCGCCGTCCGCTTCGACGTGGTGCTGTCCCGACTGGTACAGATCCGCGAGCAGCACCCGAGCGCCCGCGACGGACGCAAGGGCTTCCGCGAGCACGTCGTCGCGTGCCGGTGGCCGATGGAACGGCGAGAGAGCGACGACGACCGCATCGGCGCGTCGCGCCTCGACGGCGTCGAGAGCGGCGACGATGCTTTCTCGCGGCGCACCGAGCCGCGCGCGACCGTCGGAACGCCAGGTCAGCGTCGCACCCGGCAACGCGTAGGCATCGACGAGCGCGACGTCGTGGCCGGCCGCGCGCAGCACGGCGGCGATCTGCACGGCTCCCAGATCGGCGAACCACGGGTAGTCGATGAAGTCGCGCGCGACGCTGACGCCGGGCCAGACCACCACCACGCGCCGTGCGCCGCTCACTCGTGAAAATGTACGCGTCGGCGGGCTCCGCCCGCAATGCGCGCTGGCCGGCACGTGCTTAGAGGGGCGCCGGGCCCTGCGACCCACTTCCGAGTGCGGGCGGGAACGAGGCCGAGACCGAGGACGAGTCCGAGCCCGAGTCTGAGCACGAGTCCGAGCCCGAGTCCGAGCCCGAGTCCGAGCACGAGTCCGAATCGGTCGCGTTAGATGATCCCTTCCAGCACCGACAGGGCGAGTTCGTAGCGTCCGAGCGGGGGCATGACGTAGAAACCCTGCACCCGATCGCGCACCGCGAGCGCCATCTCGCGCGCGATCGCGACACCCTCGCGGCGTGCGGCCTCGCCCGAACCGGCGCGTCGCATCCGCTCGCGGACTTCTTCGGGGATCTGCATCCCGGGCACTTCGTGATGCAGGAATTCCGCGTTCCGCCAGCTCGCCAGGGGCAACAGGCCGACGAGCACCGGCACCCCCAGCGGGCGGACTTCGGCAAGGAACCGGTCGAGCACCTCGGGATCGAAGACCGGTTGCGTCATCACGAGCTCGGCCCCCGCCTCCACCTTCGCGCGCAATCGCCGCATTTCGCGGTCGAGCTCGCGCGACGCCGGCTCGGCCCCCGTCGCGCACAGGAACGCCGTCCGCTCCCCCAGGGGTTTGCCGCCCGGATCGAGACCGCGGTTGAGGCCCTGTACGATGCGCAGCAGCCCGATGGAATCGACGTCGTAGACGGCCGTCGCATCGGGAAAGTCGCCCATTTTGGGCGGATCGCCCGTGATGCACACGAGGTTGCGCACGCCGAGCTCGTGCGCGCACAGCAGGTGGGCGACCAGCGCGAGCAGGTTGCGGTCGCGCGTCGTCACGTGCAGCAGCGCGGGCATCCCGAGCTCCTGCTCGATGCGGTAGCACAAGGCGAGGTTGCCCATGCGTGCGCTCGCACGCGGACCGTCCGCGCAGTTGATCGCATCGATGCCGGCGTCGCGAAGCATGCGCGCCGCCTGCAGCGCCCTGTCGAGCGACAGACCCGGAGGCGGGTTGACCTCGACGCTCACGACGAGCTTGCGCCCGAGCCGGGCCCCAAGCGGCCCCTTCTCGCTCGTCGGAACGGGCGGCAGGCCCGCCTCGCGCGCCGCGCCGATCGATGGGCCCTCCTCGCGCATGCCGCCGCCGGCATCGTCCGAATCTCCCGCCTGCGCACCGCGCATGCGCGCCGCCGCGGCGATCCGGCGCACGTGGTCCGCCGTGGTGCCACAGCAGCCGCCGACCGCCGCGATGCCCGCCTTGTACAACCTCCGCGCATACAGGCCGAAGTACTCCGGGCTCGCGAGGTACGCGAGGCGGCCCTCGACGCGCCGCGGCAGACCGGCGTTGGGCTGCGCGACGACCGGGAGTCCCACGCCGAGCATCCGCGTCGCCATTTCGTACACGCCCGCCGGTCCGTCGGCGCAGTTGACGCCGAGCGCGTCGACACCGGCTTGCTCGAGGTGCTCTGCCATGGCCTCGGGCCCCGTCCCGTCGGCCATCGTGCCGAACGCATCGAAGGAACAGCTCGCGACGAGCGGCAACGACGGCGCCGCCTCGCGCGCTCCCTCGATCGCGAGCAGCAGCTCCGCGGGCTGGCGGAACGTCTCGAGCACCAGTCCGTCGACCCCCGCACGCGCCAGGGCGGCCACCTGCTCGCGGAACGCGGCGCGGATCTCGGCGCGTTCCTCGTCGCGGACGGCCTTGAGCATCAGGCCCGTCGGTCCGACCGACCCGAGAACCCAACGCGGCCCGTGCACTTCGCGGGCGATCCGCACGGCGGCCTCGCACAGCCGCTCCACGTCGCCGGAGCGTCCATGCGGGGCGAGCCGGTAGCGATTGACCCCGAACGTGTTGGTGAGCAGCGCGTCGGCGCCCGCGCGCGCGTGGCTCTCGTGAATCGCGCGGACGAGCTCCGGGCGTTCGAGGCTCGCCGCGTCGAGGCACGAGCTGAACGGCAGCCCGCGCTCGAAGAGCGCGGTGCCCATCGCGCCGTCGAGCACGACGCCGCCCGCGCGCAACGCATCGAGCCACCGAATGGAGGCCATCGGGGCACTCGTGTAGCGCCGGCCGGCGCGCCGGTCGACTGGTTGAGCCGATGGCGCTCGTTGCGGTGATGGACGACGCCGTGGCGTTCGCATCTCGGGAGCGAGTCCGAGCCAGAGCCAGAGTCCGAGCCCGACGCCGAGTCCGGGCCCGAGCCCGAGCCCGAGCCCGAGCCCGAGACCGAGACCGAGGCCGAGTCCGAGACCGAGACCGAGACCGAGTCGGAGCCCGAGGCCGAGACCGAATCCGAGACCGAGACCGAGTCGGAGCCCGAGACCGAGTCCGAGACCGAGTCGGAGCCCGAGTCCGAGCCCGAGAGCGAGTCCGAGACCGAGCCCGCCGCGTCGCGGGCCCCGCCCTTCAGCGCAGCCGGAGCTGGCCCAGGGCGGCGACCAGCCCGCAAAGCAATGCGGCGAGCCACTCGAACTGCACCACACGCCGCTCCCCCGTCCGCTCGTCCATGTACAGGGCGCGATTCAGCTCGATCTGGATGGCATGAACGTGCCGCTCGGGGCGTCCGTAGTGCGCCGTCGTGTAACCGCCGCGATACGGTTCGTCGTGCCGGACCACGAGCCCGGCGGCGCGGAAGTGTGCGTCGACGAGATCGATGACCCGCGCGTCGGCGCTCGTCCGGCCCCGGCTCCCCGGCACGACGTCGGCGCGCGCGACTCCCGCGTCGGCGTGTCCGGCGCGACCGACCGACGGCATCGAGTGCGCGGCGAGCAGCACGCACCAGCCCCAGCGATCGCGCAGCCGCTCGATCTCCTCGCGCAGCACGCGATGGTATGGGGCGTGAAAGCGCTCGACGCGCGCGCGAACGAGTCCTTCGTCGAGCGGACGGCGCAACACGGGGCGGCCGTCGCTCGTCGTCGACCAGACGACACCGCGCGCGCCCGATCGCGGCATGGACGAGGGGCCGCCCACCGTGCCGAGGTCGTCCGGCGCGCGGTTCAGGTCGACGACGTACCGGGAATGACGCGCGCACAGCAGACTCGCGCCGACCGCCGGAGCGTCCGCGAGCAGCGCGTCGACGTGCAGGTCGGCGTCGCGCCACAGCGCGTCGGGCGGCACGTCGAGCTCATCGCGCAGCGATTCGGGCACGTGGGTCGAAGCGTGGGGAATTTCCACGAGCACGGGGCACGCGCGCGCCTCGTCGGGGCGTCGCAGCTCGAAGCTCTCGCTCATGGCCGGACGGGCGGCGGCGGCACGATCGAGCCCGGCTCGTCACACAGCCGGTCGAGCAGGTCGGCGAGCGTGGCGGCCGGCCCGTGTCGCCACTCGCCGTTCCACAGCGCGACGCGGCGGCAATACGGGTCCCCCAGCGCGAGCTGGACTTCGAGCGCCGGCCGGGGCTCGTCGGGCAGCCCCTGCTCGCGCAGCGGCCGCAGCAGCCAGACGGCGGCGTAGCGCATCGCGAGCAACAACGCCTGCATCTGACGCTCGGAGACGCGCCCCCGCCGCGTCGAGATGACGGGCGCGCCCGGCGGCCGGCTGCTGAGTAGCCACTCGCCGGTGCCCAGCAGCTGCAGTCGCCGCGTACCGTGCTGGGGACCCTCGAGCGGCGTCCATCCGAGCAGGAAGTTGCCCCGCGCGCTGGGATCGTCGACGAGGCGCTCGAGCATCGTCACGAAGGGCATGTGCTGCGTCGGCGTCGGATGTCCCTGCCGCGACGCGAGCCAGTCCGCGGCGTAGTCGTAGGCGGTGGCCGCGTGCGGGAGCTCCTCGCGACAGCGCGCGATGGCCTCCAGCGCGGGTGGACCCAGCAGCCCGAGCGCATCGAGCGCACGCCAGCCGAGGATCGATTCGCTGCCGGAGGCCACGATGCGCCCGACGCGACGCGCGGCGAGCAGCAGCCCTCCCGGACCGGCCGCCCGGAGCCGCTCGACGACGTCGGGGTCCCCGCGCAGCATCGCCGCGTCCAGGTCCGCCTCGAGCGCTTCGTCGATGCCCGCCTCGCGCAGCGAGCGTGCGCGCGTCACCACCAGCTCCGCGAGCCCGGTTCTGGCCTCCCCCTCACCCGACGGGCTCCACGGACGCAACCCTCCGGCGGCTCGCACCGGCTCGTAGACGAACACGACCGGCCAGCGCCCGGCGCCGCGACGGTCGAACGCCCACGACACGTCGAGGCCGGTGCTCGCCTGGCCGCCCGGTGCGAGGCGCAGGAAAGCATCGGGCGGGTGCAGCACCGCGGTGTCCGCGAATGCGATCCGGAGATACGGGCGCTGAGGTCGCGGGGGCGACAGGCGCAAGGCGCGCGGATAACCGGCGCGGAATCCGAACAGCGCGATGGGCTCGGTCGAACGGTTCTCGCAGACGAGCTCGAGCACGATGGAGCCTCCGGCTTCCGCCTCCTGCGGCGCGCGCAACCCGAAGCGCACGCCCTCGACCGGATCGCCCCAGGCCACCGCGGTCATCGGGCCACCCCACCTGTGCCGGAGCCCGTCGCATCGGTTTCGCATGTGGCCTGCGGGGCCCGCACTGCCGCGCGCAGCAGCAGGCAGCAGACGCGCCGGTGCTCGGCGAGCGCCTCGTCGGAACGCACGTCGGCCCCGAGGAACGCGCCGAGAAAGTGTTCCTCGTGGAAGACGTGCGCGATCGCCCCGAGCGCCACCACGACGAGCCGGCGTGGATCGACGTCGGCGCGTGCCAGACCCTCGCGCTGGAAGCGCTCGAGCGCGGCCGAGGTCGCTTCGAGCAGGGGCCAGACGAGCCGGCGCGCAACGTCCATGCATACAGCATAAGCGGGCGAGCCTGGCCAGCGGCTCGCCCCGTGTACGATGCGAAGCAGGTTGCGGTTGCGCGCAAAATGGTCGACGGTGAGCTCGACCTGCCGGTCGATGAGCTCCTCGAGTGAACGCGCGGTGCCGAGCACCTCGAAGGCACGCATCGAGATCGCGCCGATGGCGCGCGCGAGCACCGCACGCAACAGTCCCTGCTTGCTTTCGAAGTAGTGCAAGACCAGCGCGTGGTGGACCTTCGCGGCAGCCGCCACCTCGCGCAGCCGTGTCGCCTCGAACCCGCGCTCGGCGAACAGCGTTTCGGCCGCGTCGAGGATGCGCTGCCGCGTCGGCTCGGGATCGCGGGGGTGCGCCCGCGGGCGTGGCAGAGTCGGCACGGTGGTCCGACAGGCTAGCTCGAACGACGCGAGCGCTCGATCCCCGTCCAGACGCACGCTACGCTGGCCGCCGGCCGGCGTGCCGATAACCGGCCGCAGCCTGCCGGGGAGCGAACACCATGGCGTGGATTCGACTCGGGCCGCAATGGAGCGCGATGTTGCGCCAGTATCGCGAGGATCACAGCCATCCCGTCAACCAGGCCTGTCACGCGATCGGGATTCCGCTCATCGCGGCCTCCATTCCCGTGGGCGCGACGGTGGTGGGTCTTCCGTTGGCCGTGGCGATGTTCGGGGTCGGCTGGGCGTTCCAGTTCGCCGGACATCTCGCGGAGGGCAAGAAACCGAGCTTCTTCGAGGATCGCCGTTACCTGCTCGTCGGTCTGCTGTGGTGGTCGCATAAGGTCGGGCTCGACATCTTCGAAGTGACCGAGGAGCCGGCAGCGCCACCTTCGCGCCACGCGGAGGACCGACGCACCGCCGAGACGAACACGCGCGACGTCGAACCGTGAGAGGAGCAGTCGGCACCGTCGCCATCCTGCTCCTGGCCGGATGCGAGGGGCTCGGGGCGGGCGATCTCGTGCGTGCGCGCACGCTCGTCTTCTCGAGCGCGGGCACCCCGATGTACGCGGGTCAGGCCCTCGCCTTCATGTCGTGCGGCGGCGGCGCGTTCTGCCATTCTTCGGCGGCTCGTGGCGTCGCGCGTCACGGCGCGCCGGCGGAAGGCAACTTCGATCTCGAGCCGAGCTGCGACGACCTGGACCCGATGCGCTCCTCGGTCCGCCGCCTCCGCGAAGGCCAGCGACGGCTCTTCGAGTATCGCCACGCGGCCTGGCAACTCGTCACCGCCGAGGCCATGCCCCCGCGCTCGGCGCAGTTCGACGCGCTGTTCCTGACCAACGCCCGCAACGAGAGCGGTCGCTACGCGTGGCAGTTCCCCGAGGATCCGAGCCTCGGCACGCCGGCTCGTCCGCTTCCGACGCTGGCCACCGCCGAGGGTCGGGAAATCTTCCGCAACTGGCTGGCGGCGGGGCTGCCGGTGGTCGAGGCCACCATGGGCCCCACCGAGACCGACCCGCCCGGTGCGGACTGCATGGACGGACAGGTCGGCGACTGCATCGTCGCCGAGTCGCCGTGCGTTCCGGCACCGACGTGGGAGTCGATCTACCGGGTCGTGATCTCCCCCCAGTGCGGGCGGAGCTGTCACGCCGGACCGCCCAACGAGTACCTCGACTGGCATCGCCTCGATCTGTCTACCGAGGAGGAGGCCTACCGCGCGCTCGTCGGGGTCGCGGCGATGGGCCTCGACACGGAGGAGGGGGACGGCTGCGCGGACTCGGGGTTGATGCGTGTTGCCCCCGGCGATCCCGAGGCGTCGCTGTTGCTGCGCAAGCTCGCCGGCAGCCGGGATTGGAACGAGGACGGCGCCCCGGATCTCGACTGCGGCGAGCCAATGCCCGCTGCGGCGCTCGCGCTGCCGGACGCGATTCTCGATGTCGTCGCGCAGTGGATCGAGGGGGGTGCCCGCCGCGAGTAGCCGCCCCGCCTCGGACTCGGTCTCGGTCACGGGCTCGGACTCGGTCGCGGACTCAGTCTCGGTCCCGGGCTCGGACCCGGACTCGGACGTCGCGCTCCGTCACACCCTCAAGTCGAGGTCCACGCAGCCACCACCGCCCGACGAAAACGGTCCTCGAATCCCTGCCGCTCACCCACCGTGGGCCGATCGCGCCGCGGCGTGTTCGCGCACACGCACCGATCCTTCCAACCGTTCCGTTCGATCGCGATCGGTCGAAATCGCTTGCTCGAATCGAAGAGGTGGCTGCCTGCGGCGCCACTCCGCCGACCACGCACGCAGGGCCGCGGTCAGCTCGGATGGCGCGAGGCGGTTCTACTTGGCGACCGGCGCTTCGATCGCCGACGGCTCTCCCGAACGCACTTCGAGCCGGTAGCGACTGTTGGCGGTCTGGATGTAGTAGACCTCCCGCCCGACCAGCCGCAGGATGCGCTTGACCGGCGTCGTGACGTACTCGTGCAACCCGTCGGGGAACTCGATGACCACCACCGAACCCTTGCGGGGAGCCCTCAGCAGGCGACCCACCACCGCGCGTCCCATCTTGCGTCCGACCTTCCGCAAGACGACGTCCACGAGCGGAACGTAGCACGAGGCCGAGGCGCGGCAAAAGGGGGTAGCCGAGGTTCGCGGTTTGCCGGGGCGCGGCGCATCGCGACCGAGGGCCGATGCACGTCTCGAGGCGCACGCGCGCGCTACGGCGCGCCTCATGGTACGGTCGCTTCGATGGGCCTCGCCGTCGTCAGCCTGCTCGGCCCGTTGCTGGCCGGCGCGTTTGCCCAGAGCCCGGACTCCCCATCGCCGCACCCAGCCCCGCCGCGTGCGACCGAGGCCGGCGCACCCCCCCCGGAGCTCGAAAGCGCCGAGCGAGCGCGCCAGGCGCGCGAGCACTTCCAGGCGGGCCTCGTCCACTTCCGCGAGCGGAGGTTTCGCGACGCCATCCGCGCGTTCGAGCTCGCGGGCAGCCTCGTGCCGAGCGCGGATCTCTGGTTCAACATCGCGCGCGCGCACGAGGAGCTCGGCGAGCTCGAGCCCGCCGTGCAGCAGTACCGCCGCTATCTGCGCGATCGCGTCGATCCGCCCGACCGTCAACGCGTCGAGGCGCACATTGCCGCCCTCGAGGAACGCATCGAGGCCGAGCGAGCCGCGCGACGCGACCGGCCGACCACGGGAACGCTGCTCGTCCGCGCGACCGTGGACGGCGCCGCGATCGCCATCGATGGACGCCCAGCGGGGCAGACGCCGCTCGACGTGCCGATGACCTTGCCCGCGGGCACGCACCGACTCGAAGTGCGAGCCGAGGGATACGTGCCGGCGCGCGCCGAGGTTTCGATCGAGCCGGGCGTGCACACCGGCGCGCACGTGCGCCTGCAACCCGCGACGCGCTACCGCGCGGTGCGCGGCCGGCCCTTCTGGGCGTGGATCGCCGGTGGGCTCGGCGTCGCCGCGCTCGGCGCGAGCGGCTACTTCGGCGTGCGCGCGGCCGGCGCGGTCGACGACGATCTGCAAGCCGCCCGGCGCTTCGCGCGTGCCTCGGACATCGCCCTCGGCTCCGCGCTCGCGTGCGGTCTGGGGGCCATCGTGCTGTGGTTCGTCGAACGGCGCACCCTCGAGACGGTGCGCGAGGTCGGGCCGGCCCCCACCCGCTGATCGCGCACGCTTGCCGCAACCGGTGCCATGGGCTAACGAGCCGCGCCCGGGCGCGATGATCCGCGTCGAAGGACTGACTCGCCTCTACGGTACGCGTACGGCGGTCGACGGCATCTCGTTCGAGGTCGAGCGAGGGCAGATCGTCGGCTTCCTCGGGCCGAACGGAGCGGGCAAGACGACCACGCTCCGCATGCTGACCGGGTACCTAGCCCCGACGTCGGGCCGCATCGAGATCGACGGCATCGACGCCGTCGCGCGCCCCGTCGAAGCCCAGCGGCGCATCGGGTACATGCCCGAGGGCGTTCCGCTGTATCCCGAGATGCGCGTCGAGGAGTACCTGCGGCATCGCGCGCGGCTCAAAGGGTTGCGCGGGCGCGCCGTGGGGCCGGCCGTCGAACGCGCGCTCGAGCAGGCGTTCGTGACCGACGCACGCGACCGCGTCATCGGTCAGCTCAGCAAGGGCTACCGGCAACGCGTAGGGCTCGCCGACGCGCTGGTCGCCGATCCGCCGCTGCTCGTGCTCGACGAGCCGACCTCCGGGCTCGATCCGAATCAGATCCGGGCCGTGCGCGCGCTCGTCCGCTCCTTCGCGGGCCGCAAGACGGTGCTGCTGTCCACGCACATCCTTCCCGAAGTCGAGGCGAGCTGCGACCGCGTCGTCATTCTGGCGCGCGGCCGCATCGTCGCGCAGGAGACGACCGAAGGGTTGCGGGCGCGTCGGGGGGACGCGCAGCGGGTGCGCCTCGTCGGGCGAGGCCCCGAGTCGGGCTGGCGCACCGCGCTCGGCGCCGTGGCGGGCGTCCGTTCCGTCGACGCCGTCGAGCCGCTGGGCGAGGACGTCTGGCGTGTGCGCCTGACGACGGAACCCGGCGACGCCGTGCTCGAGCGGCTCTTCGACGCCGTCGTGCGCGAGGGGCTGCGTCTTCGCGAGCTGTCTCGCGAGGCGACCTCGCTCGAGGAGGTCTTCGGCGAGCTGACGACGCGAGAGCCCGGAGCCGAGCCCGAAGTGCCCGCGCCGCCCGAAGACGGCCCGCGGTCTGCGGACGAGCCACGCGGTGGCGAGTCCGCGACGCCCGATCCGTCC
>JANWZI010000039.1:14992-34210 GCA_025054695.1 Myxococcota bacterium
CCGCCCCCCGCCGCCCCCCGGCGCGCGGCCGGGGGCGCGGCCCCCCCCCCCGCCCCCCCCCCCCCCCCCCACGCCCGATCCGTCCGAGGAGGGTTCGCGTGCCGGGCGCGGCGCGGGGGAGACGGCCCCATGAGGACGGCGGCGCTCATCGCGTGGCGCGACGTACGCGCGTTCTTTCTCTCGCCCATCGCGTACGTGCTGCTCACGGTGTGGCTCTTCGTGCAGGGGTTGACGCTGTACCTGCTCGCCACGTGGTACGCGACACAGCCCGGGCTCGATCCGACCAACACGCCGCTGTCGATGTTCTTCGGTCAGACGAGCCTGTTCTATCTCGTGCTCATCTTCATCGCGCCCGTGCTCACGATGCGGCTGTTCGCCGAGGAGCGTCGCACGGGCACGATCGAGCCGCTGCGCACCGCCGGCGTCGGCGACGCGGCCCTGGTCGCCGGCAAGTACGCCGCGGGCCTGATCATGTGGGCCGCGCTCTGGGCCCCCACGCTGCTCTACGTCTGGATCATTTCGCGCTACGGCCGCATCGACCCGGGCGTCGTCGCGTCCAGTTACGTCGGGGTGATGGGCACCGGCCTGTACTACATCGCCATCGGGCTTCTGATGAGCGCCGTGACGCGCAATCAGATCGTCGCGGCGGTGCTCACGTTCCTCGTGCTCGCGCTTCTGTTCCTCGGCGGGGTCGTCGAGATGGTCATCGACGAGGGGCCGACGAAGGACCTCTTTGGATACATCAGCCTGTGGGGGCACATGGCCGACTTCGCCAAAGGCATCGTCGACACGCGCCGGCTCGTCTTCGACGGTTCGCTCGCGGCGCTCGCGCTGTTTCTCTGCGTGCGCGTCGTCGAGTCGTGGAGGCACGGCTCGTGAGCGCCGCGCGGGGCAGCGCCGCGGCCACCACGGCGTGGGGCGGCCTGGGCAGCCTGTTCGTCGCGGCGATCGTGCTGATGGTCAACTACCTCGCGATGCGGCACTACGTGCGCTGGGACTGGACGAGCCAGGGCCTGTACACGCTCTCGGAGCGCACGCTCGCTGAGCTGCGGGAGCTGGACCGGCCCGTCGACGTCTACGTCTTCCTGGGGCGGGGCGACGCGCACTACGACCAGGTCCGCGAGCTGCTCGAGCGTTACCGCGCAGCCAGCGCACGCATCTCGGTGCGATTCGTCGATCCCGACCGCAACCCCGCCGAGTACCGCGTGCTCGCGCAGCGATTCGACGTCGGCACCGGCGTCGACGTCGGAGGGCGCGCGTTCGCCGACGTGGCCGTCGTCGTCGCCTCGGGCGACCGCCACTGGAAGATCACGCGCGACGAGTTTCTCTCGTACGACCTGGACTCGTTCGACGACGCCGAAGGGCCGAAGGTGGACGTGCGGGCCGAACAGGCGCTGACAGGAGCCATCGTCGAGCTGCGCACCGGACGGGCGACGAAGGTGTGCGTGAGCGCGGGCCACGGCGAGTGGGGGCTGGAGGGTGCGGAGCGTTCGCTGCACGCGCTGCGCGAATCGCTGCGCCGCGAGAACGTGACGCTCGAGACGGTCGAGACGCGCGCCGTGCAGGCCATCGCGTCGGACTGCGACGCCCTGTTCGTGCTCGGGCCGCTGCGCGCCTTCTCGGAGCCCGAGGTGGCGCGCATTCGTTCGTACGTGACCCAGGGAGGCAACGCGCTCTTCGCGCTCGATCCGGTTCTCGAGGACGACCGCGTGGTGCCCACGGGGCTCGAGGCGCTGCTGCGCGACTGGGGCGTCGATCTCGACGCGACGGTCGTGCTCGAGCGGGATCCGCGCGTGCTGGTACCGCCGCCCAACTATGCGGGCCCGTTCCTGGCCGCGTACGGCGAGCACGCGATCGTCGAGGGCGTGCTCGCCCAGCGGGTGCCCGTCGCGTTGCTGCTCGCGCGCAGCGTGCGGCCGCGCGACGAGCGAGCCCGCCCGCTGCTCCTGACGAGCGAGCGCGGCTATGCCGAGAGCACGCCCGCGGAACTGCTCGGCGCGCAGCGCCTGCCGGAGCCGGGCGAAGGCGACCACCGGGGGCCGGTCGCGGTCGCCGTCGCGCTCGAGGTTCCCGTCGAGGCCGCGGACGAAGCCTCCGCGGAGAGAGCCGCGAGCGCCCCTGCCGCTCCCGATGCGGGGACCGGGGCCGCGGCGGACGCCGGGACGTCGCGTGCGGGCACGGCACGTCGCGGCGGACGCGTCGTCGTCGTCGGGGACAGCGACCTGTTGCAACCGGAGCTGATGGAGCCCGTTTTCGCCAACGCCGATTTCGTGGCCGCCGTGACGGGCTGGCTGACCGAACGGCGCAGTCTGATCGCGATCGGCCCCAAGAAGCTCGACGACGTGGCCATGCGCATCACCGAGGACGACCTGGGTCGGCTGGCGCTGGACGTGCTTGTGCTGCTGCCGTTGTCGGCGGCGCTGCTCGGCTTCGGCGTGTGGTGGTCGAGGCGTCGATGAAGCCCCGCACGGTCGTCCTTCTCGGCGCCGTCGCCGCCGGCCTCTTCGCGTTCATCTGGTTCTGGGAACGGCATCAGATCTCGACATCGGAACTGTCGTCTCGCCATGAACGACTGCTCCGGCGCTTCGTGCGCGCGCGGTGCGACCAGGTGCAGATCGAGGTTCCGGGACGGCCACGCATCGTGCTCGAACGGGAACGGGCCGAAGAGGACGAGCTCGGCGACTGGAAGCTCGTCGAGCCGGTGCGCGCACACGCCGACGAGGACGCCGTGGATACGTTGCTCGGCGCGGTGGAGTGGGCCGACGCGCGCCGCAACGTCGGCCTCGTCGACGAGGCCCAGCTTCGTCGGTTCGGGCTGCATCCTCCGCGGCTCGTGGCGCGCTTCCGCGTGGGGCGCGAGACCGTCGAGCTGCATCTCGGCGGCGAAGAGCCGCGCGGGGCCGGGGTCTACGCGCGCGTCGGCGGGGAACCGGAGGTGCGGGTCGTCGGTTCGGACCTGCTCGAGTCGCTCGACCGCGACGCGACGGCGCTGCGGAGCAAGGAGCTGTTCGGCGACTTCGGGGCGTGGGGCGCGGAGCGCGTACGCCTGGTTCGCAGTGGCGGTGCGCAAATCGCCCTCGGGCGGCGCGACGGGACGTGGTGGCTCGAGGCACCGGTGCGATCGGTGGCGGCGACGAGCACCGTCGAGGGGATGCTCCGCGCGCTGGACGAGCTGCGCGCGGCGCGGTTCGTCGAGGAGCGGCCGCAGCAGCCGGCGCGTTACGGCCTGGAGCCGCCTGCGCTCGAGGTGCAGTTGCAAGGGGGCGAGGGGAACGAGGGCCGGCGGTCCGCGAGCCTGCGTCTGGGCGGCCCCTGCGAAGGACACGCCGAGGAGCGGTACGCGCGCCGCGACGAAGGGCCGGTGGTCTGCGTGCGCGCCTCGGCCGTCACGGCGCTCGAGCGGGACGTGGAGGCGCTGCGCGATCGTCGCTTGCTGGTGCTCGCCGACGACGAAATCGAGCGCGTCGAGATCGAGCGGAGCGGCGCGCCGCGCATCGAGCTGCGTCGCGAGGGCAGTGGCTGGAAGCTGCGCAGCGGGGAGGCGGAGCCGCGCGAGGCGGATGCCGAGGCCGTCGAAGCGTGGTTCGAGGCGCTGCGTCGGTCGACCGCGAGCGCGTTCGTGCCCGCGACGCCGTCGGAGCCGGTGACGCTCACGTTGAAGCTGCACCGCGTCGACGAGCGCCCCGCACTCGCCGTCGCGCTCGTGCGTCGTACGGACGGATGGAGCGCGCGCAGGGGCGACGAGGCGGAGTGGATGCAGCTTCAACCGAGCGAGCGGGAACTGTTCGACGCGTTGGACTGGCGCTTCGTCCCGCATCGGATGCTCGAGCTACGGACCGACGAGGCGAGGGCGTTGCGCGTGACGCGCGGCACCGTGACCGAGCGCCTGGAGCGCGACGGCGAGCTGTGGCGGCTTCTCGAGCCGGTGTCCGTGGCCGCCGAGCGCGTCGCGGTCGCCGATGCCTTGCAGACCCTCTCGCCGCTGCGCGCCGAACGGGTCGTCGCGGGCACCCCGCGCGCGGAGCACGGCCTGCAAGCGCCGGCGCTCGAGATCGCCGTCGAGGTGCGCCCTCCCTCGGAGGCCGCCTCGAACGCCTCCGGCCAGAGCGCACCAAGCTCGGGGCGCACGCACGTGATCCGGGTCGGGCCGCTCGTGGAAGGCCGGCGGTTCGCGCGCGTCGACGAGGGACCGGTCTTCGTCGCCCCGAGCCTACTCTACGAGCGTTTCGCAGAGCCGTTCGTCAACCGCTCGCTGCTCGCGACGAGCAGCAGCGCGCTCGAATCGGTGCGGATCGAGCAGGGCCATCGCGTCGTCGAGCTGGTGCGCGACGCCGAGCGATGGATCGCGCGCGCCGGGCCCGCTCCGGACGAGTCGGCGACCCGGCGCCTCGTCGACACCCTCGCCTCGCTTCGCGCACGGACCGTGCGATTCGAGCGCCTCGCGCTTCGCGCCGTGAGCCTTCGCCTCCGAGTACGTCGAACCGAGGAGCCCCGCGAGATGGTGCTGCTCGTCGGTACGACCGGGGCTGCCGGCGCCCCGCCGGACACCGTCCCCGCCGCGCGCGAGGATCTACCGCTCCTGTTCTTCAT
This sequence comes from Myxococcota bacterium, assembly GCA_025054695.1. Taxonomy (GTDB): domain Bacteria; phylum Myxococcota_A; class Polyangia; order Polyangiales; family JANWZI01; genus JANWZI01. Next base: position 19,583 of record JANWZI010000039.1, read on the forward strand.
CGAGCGTGCGGACGCGCAGGCCCTCGCACTCGGCTCGGCGCGTTGACGCGCCGACGAGAACCGGAAAAGCCGGCCACGGACTCGGACTCTGGCTCTGAACCGGACTCGGGCTCGGACTCGGACTCGGATTCGGGCTCGGGCTCGGACTCCGACTCGGACTCGGTCTCGGTCTCCGACGCGGTTGCGGCGGTTCACTCGAGCATGCGCGAACGCAGCTCGGGCGAGGGAACCGTGCACGTGTCATGGCGACCGAACCAGCGATAGCGGCGCGCGGCGACGAAACGATAGACGGCGTCGCGCAGCGGGCGAGGCACGAGCGCGAGGATCCAGAGGGCGCGCCAGGGCCCCCGAAGGGAGCGCGCGATGCGCAGGGCGGCATCGGAAGCCTCGTATACGCGGCCGTTCTCGACGAGCATCACGCTCGCAGGGGGATCGGCTGGTGCACGGTGCCCCAGCGCCTCGAGCAGATCGCGCGCGGCCCTCGACTGCAGCGGTGCGAACCGGAACCGCCCGACCGGGTCGCGTCGCACGACGAAGCGCACAAGGCCGTCGCACAGCGCGCAGACGCCGTCGAACAGGATCACGGGACCATCCGTGGGGCGCACCCGCATCGAGGCTGCGTCGGAGCCGGCCACGGGGCAAGGCACGCGGTCGCGCCCGACTCTTGTCGCGCGAACGGGCGGTGCTACGTTTGCGAGCGTCGGAGCGGTCGGGGTGCGCGCTCGGCGGGCTCCGGCTCGCCGGGAGGAAAGTCCGAGCTCCACAGGGCAGGGTGCCAGGTAACGCCTGGTGGGGGCGACCCCGAGGAAAGTGCCACAGAGAACGAACCGCCGGGCCCTCGCGCGAGCGGGCGCACGGTAAGGGTGAAAAGGCGAGGTAAGAGCTCACCGGGCCGGTGGTGACACCGGTCGCACGGCAAACCCCACCCGGAGCAAGACGGAATAGGGAGGCGTTCGAGGGTGGCCCGCCCGAGCCTCCGGGTTCGTCGCTCGAGGCGCGCGGCGACGCGCGTCCCAGAGAAATGCGTACCACGCGGCAGGGCGGCGACGCGGCCGCGACAGAACTCGGCTTACAGGCCCTCCGACCACGAGGCCCGCGCCCTTCGGGGAGAGCGGGCTTCGCGCTCTTCGGCGTCCCGGCGATACGCGGCGCGAGGTCGACCGATTCGCCAGGAGCTCGGGGTCGGGGTCAGGCTCGGGCTCCGACTCGGGCTCGGATAAGGGCTCGGGCTCGGAGTCCAAACTCGTCGCGTCGTTATCCAACGAGCCGACCCTGCGCCCCGCATGACGATCCACCCGACGGCCGCCACCGCGGTCGAGTGCGGGTCGCCCGAGCCCATGGCCTTCGACCGAGCCGCCGACGTACGATGGGTAGGTGCGCGGTACGTGGCTCGCATCGGTCCTCACGGTCGGTGGCTGCGGCGGCGCGGCCCAAACGGTCCCGCAACCCACGCCGGGCACCGTGAACGCGGCGGTCACGGACGCTCCCCAACCGCGCGCGCAGCCGACGCCCACCGCGGTGGCGCCTGCGGGTTACGTGCGCGCGGCGGTTGCGGGCGTCGCGCCCGACCCGACCGGCGGCCATCTGCTGCTGCTCGTGGACGAAGGCCGCCAGCGGGCCTTGCCGGTCGGCATCGGCGCCGCCGAGGCGATGGTGATCGACCTGCGGCTACGCGGCGAGCGCTACGAGCGGCCCCTGACGCACGATTTGCTCGACTCGATCCTGCGGGCACTCGGGGCACGCGTGGTCATGGTGCAGGTCAACAAGCTGCGCTCCGGGATCTTCGTGGGATCCGTGTTCGTGTGGGACGGGCGAACGACACACCGGCTCGATTCACGAACGTCCGACGCGGTCTGCGTCGCGCTCGGTCACGACGCGCCCATCTTCGTCGCCGACGCCGTCTTCGAGGAGGCCGGCATGCCGGTGCCGGCGGGGACGTTGCCCGGGCTCTGACGGCGGAAGCTTGTTGACCCGACCTCGGTCTCCGACTCGGACTCGGACTCGGTCTCCGACTCGGTCTCGGTCTCGGGCTCGGACTCGGACTCGACCCTGCTCCGGATCCTGCGCGGACAATCCTCCCACGAGCCGCGTCGTGGCACTCTGCGCACGACCGTGAACGGGTGCGTCGCGTCGGCGCTCATGCTCCTCGTCGGATTGGGGCGAGTCGGCACGAACGTCGCGCGTGCGGACGACGTCGCGCTCGACGTCGACGCCTCGATGCAGCTGTACGAAGTCCGGGGGCCTCGCGCGCCCGTCGTGCTTTCACGACGGCGGCTCGTGCACGACGTCGCGCTATGGTGGTCCCGTGCGCTGGATGCGCGCGAGGGGGCACGCGTCTCGGCGGCCGTCCGCCTGCGCCTCGACCAGGATTTCGGAGAGAGCTGTCACGTCGCACGAGAGGCGTGCTTCCGGCAGGCCGATCCTCGGGCCAGCGCGAGCTGGGTGCCCCTCGCCACCGACGGCGAGCTCGACGCGCCCGAGCTGTGGGTCGAGCTGAGGGAATCGCGGACGGCGTCGCGGCTGCGCGTGGGCCGTCAGTCCGTGCTCGAGCCGGCCGGCCTGACGCGCATCGACGGCGCGAGCGTGCGCGTCGCGCCGTGGCGCTGGCTCGGAGCGAGTCTGTGGGCCGGTCGCGTCGTCCGGCGCGCGACCCTCGGCGGCAGCGACGCGTACGAGCCGCGGGGCGCCCTGCAACTCGATCTGCAGGGCATCGACCCGTCACGCGTCCCGTGGGCCGATCGGCCCGTGCCCGCGCGCGCGGCCGGCGCCGCGATGGAGCTGTCCGCAGGCAATCGCGCGCGGGTGCGCATCGGGCTGCGCGACGTGCGCGAGCCCGACGATCTCGTCGAACGACTTGCGTTCGGCGCGCTCCGACTGCTGCCCCTCGACGGGGCGGGCCTCGACGCGACGGGGGTGCTCGACGTGGCGCTCGAGCCGAGGGTCGTCGAGGCCGTCGCCGCGGCGGAAGTGGACTTCGGCACGCCGCTCCGCCTCCGTGCGGAGGCGGCACGCCACAGGCCGCGGTTCGCGCTCGGAACGATCTGGGCCTGGTTCGACCTGCCGGCCCGCGACGAGCTCGCCCTGGGCGCGCGCCTGGTCCGCGGCGACCTCGATGCGGGCGTGCACGCCGGTCTGCGCTGGTGGGAACACGGAGGCGAGCGGGTCGAACCGTTCGGGCGCGCGAGCGCGTGGCTCCGCCTCCGGCCGTGGACGCTCGAAGCGCGGCTCGAGGGCTGGGCGGCCGGCACGTTCGTGGGCGGCGTCGAGGCGCGCCGCCCGCTCGGCTCGGACGTCTCCGTCGCGCTTCACACGAGCACGGTCCACCATCGCGAGGCACGAGGGGCCGGTCGCACGAGCGTGTCGAGCGCCACCGAGGTGCAGGTGCGGCTGTCCGAGCACGCCGTCGTCGGCGCGACCCTCGAGCACGCGTGGGGGGAGCGTGCCGGTCACCGCCTGCGCGGCGTCGTCTCGCTCGGCGTGCAGGTGTGGCGATGAGGTCGCGTGCGGCCGGGCTGCTCGTCGCCACGACGTTCGGTGCGACCGCATGGATCGGAGCCGCATCGGGCGGTCCGCTCGCCCCGGATCGCTCCGTCGCGCGACGGCCCGAGCCGCGGTCGCGGATCGTCTATCCCGGAGGCGAACGCATCGTCCCGATGCCCCACGGCATCGAGGGTCACCGCGAGCTGCGCTGCGAGCAGTGTCATCGCGGAGCCTCACGCAGCACGCGCAGCGCGGATGTCCTGGTGCCGACCGTCGAGGCGTGCGTCCCGTGCCACGACGCCTCCGAGCGCGAGCGCCTCCTCGCCTCCACCATCGCGCCGCGTCCCGCCCCTCGCATCGCCTTCTCCCACGCAGCGCACGCCCGGCTCGGGATTCGCTGCGTCGCGTGCCACGAAGCCGTCCTCCGCTCGGACGAGCGCACCGACGGGGGCGCACTGCCGACGATGCGCTCTTGTCATCGTTGCCACGGCGGGCAGGACGAGCGGGTGCGGTCCGACTGCGGCCTGTGTCACGAGCGGCGACCGGGAGGGCTCCTGCGCGTTCACTTTCCCGAGGGCACGATGAATCCGCCCTCCTGGCTCGATGGAATGCACCACGACCGCGACTTCCTCGTCCGCCATCGCTGGATCGCGGCCGACGAGCCCGCGCGCTGCGGCGTCTGCCACGCCGAGCGCGAGTGCGAGGACTGCCACGACGGGCGCACCCGTCCCGTGCGCGTGCACCCGGGTGATTTCCTCGCGAGCCACGGCATGCAGGCGCTGCGCGCGCAGAGCCGGTGCGCCAGCTGCCACACGCCGCAGACGTTCTGCGGCGAGTGCCACGCGCGGCTGGGGCTCGCCACCACGTCGGCCCCCGCGGCGCGGTTGTCCGGCCGGTTCCATCCACCCGCCTCGCAGTGGATCGCGGGCCCGGTCCTGCACGCGCGGCAGGCGGCAATCGCGATGCACACGTGCACCGGCTGCCATACCGAACGAGACTGCGTCGTTTGCCACGGGGCCCCGGGCATCGGCGCGGATCTGTCGCCGCATCCACCGGGTTTTCGCGCGCAATGCCGCCAGGCGCGCGAGCTCGCTCCACGCGCATGCGTGCGATGCCACGGAAACACCGACGCGCTTTGTCCCTGATGGGGGGTGAAGTGGGTCGATGGCGCGGGACGGTGTTCGATCCCGAGGCCCGGCTCGCGTCCGAGCTCGAGCCCGGGACGGAGACCGAATCGGAACTCGAGAAAAGAAATGCGATCGCCCCCATCACAGCGGAGGCCAGGTTGGTTGATCGCGGTTCCAGCTCGGTCTCGGGCTCGGTATCAGACTCGGACTCTGGGTCGGACTCGGACTCGGGCTCGGACTCGGCCTGTGGCTGGCAACACCCCACGGCGCCCTCAAGCAACCTGAGCACCCCCGTCAATCCTTGGCGGGCTCCGGCGGCTCCTCGGGACGCGAGACCACGGTGGGCGAGCCGGGAAGCTCGGCCTGGGGATCGGTCTCGAACGCGGAGATTCCCGGGCTCGTGTCTTCCCCCGGGGTCGTGGTCGTCTCCGGGCTCGAATCCCGAACGGCGTTCAATTCGGAGTCGGACAGCAGGGCGATCGCGTCGGTGCTCGACTCCTCGACGACCGGATGAGAACCGGTGTCGTCGAGGGCGACGATCACCGACGAGTCCCGCTCGAACGACCCGCTCCACGCGTCGAAGAGCTGCGAGCCGGGCATCAGCATCTCGTAGACCTCGGCGATGCGGCGGCGACGCGCGCTCTCGGACAGTTCGAAGCGCACGCGTGCGTAGGCGGCGTCGACGAGGCGCTGGCGCAGCGCGGCATCGTCGAGCAGGGTCGCGATCGCGTCGGCGAGCGCCGACTCGTCCCCCGGCGGGTAGAGCAGTCCTTCGCGGTCGTCCTGCAGCACCTCTCCGACGCCAGGCACACCGGCCGCGACGACCGGCCGCTTGCACGCGAAGTACTCGAGCAACGGCTCGGGCAGGTCGCCGTGATCCTGGAAGCGGGGTACCGGCGCCGCCGGCACGATGCACACGTCGGCCGCCGCCACGACCGTCGCGACGGCCCCCGGAACCGGCTCGCCGCGCACCTCGACGACGTCGGCGAGGTCGAAGGACGTGACGAGCCGTCGCGTACGTTCGCGACGCGACGCGTCGGGCTCACCGGCCAGCAGAACCCGGAGCTTCCGACCCCGGGAGACGAGGGAGCGCACGGCGGTCAGAACCGTGCCGAGGTCGCGATCCGCCGCGAAGTTGCCGAGGAACAACAAGCGGTGCACCTCGTCGGTCGCTGCGGGCCACCAGTCGAAGCGATTGACGTCCACGCCCGGACGCACCACGGCCGTCTTGCCCCCCCAGCCACGCTCCTCGAGCGAACGTGCCGCCGCGAGCGTGGGAACGAGGATCAGGTCCGCAGCATCCAGACACCGCTCGTGTGCTTCGTTCCACAGCGTTTCCGCGTGGGCTCCCTCGCTCTCGTCGGGAAACGTCGCAACTTCGTAAAGGATCCGCGGCGGCGACGGGCCCCGCCGTGCGTGTGCAATGGCCTCGAAGAACGGGCCGCGCAGGTGGAGCACGTCGTACACCTGGGCATCGATCTGACGGCAGAGCGCACGGACGAAAGCCTGCCGGGCCTCCTCCGCCGTCCCGCCGGCTTCGGGCACCCGCAACAACCGCACGTTGCCCCGCCGTTCGGCGTGTGCAAGTCCGGGCCGACGCGACGAGACGACGTCGATGTCGGCGTGGAGCGCGGCGCCCATGCCGAGCAGCGCCGCGCCGTGGCTCGCGGAGCCGGGCACCGGGGCCATGACCGCCGCCAGGACGCGCAGCGCCATCGCGACGTCGAGGTGTAGCGAGCCGAGCGACGGGCGTCGAACGGAGACGCGACGATTCTCCTTGCGTGCGACCGAGCGAGGGGTCTAAAAACCCATTGACCCCAAGGAGGACACCCGGTGAGGGAGCTCGCCCGTTTCCTGCTTCAGAATCTCTGCGTCGACTTCGAGGGCGGGATCACGATCGAGCAGGTGCGCCAGTTCTTGCGCGAGGACGACAGCCGCGAGGCGCGAGCGCTGCTCAACAAGCTCATCGAGGATCGAGGCATCGAGGACATGCTTGTCACGGTGGCCGATTGCCTCAAGGACTACATCGCCACGGGCATCACGGAAGAGGTCCTGCGAGAGCAGCTCGCCACGTACTCGGAGTCCTGATCGCGGCGGGATGCGACCTCGGCCCGACGCCGCGCGACCCGCCCGGCGGCCCGGTGCTGCTGCGCTCGGAGCCGCCCGCCGATGCGACCGACGTGCCCCGCGGCGGGCCGTTCGTCGTGTGGTTCGACCGCACCCCGGCTCCGGCGAGCGTCCACCGCGGCAGCGTCCGACTCGAATCCGGAGCGACGCGGCATCCGCTCGCCGTACGCGTCGACCCCGTCGAGCGGCGGATCGTCGCCGTTCCGCTCGAGGGCGTACTGCTGGAGCCACAGACCACGTATCGCCTGCGGCTCGAGGGGATCCGAGGATTCGATGGCGTCGAAATCGAGCCTGTCGAGATCCGTTTCCGGACCGGGCGGGAGGCCGGCGAGCCATCGGAAGAGTCGCGGCCCACTCCGAGCTGGAGCCGCATCAGGTCGCTCCTGACGCGGTCCTGCGCGACGGCTGGCTGTCACGACGAGCGCACGCGCGCCGTCGGACTCGACCTCGGGTCCGCCGAAGGCGTCGAGACGACCGCGATCGGTGTCCCCGCGCGCGGCGTCGCGGCGCCCGTTTCCGGCGAAGGAACCCGCGCCGCGAGCGTCCTGGTGGGGCTACCCCTCATCGACGTCGTGGCGGGAGCGGGCCGGCCGGCGTGGAGCTACCTCGTCTACAAGGTCACCGGCGAGCCAGGCATCGCAGGCGAGCCGATGCCGCCACCGGCGTCCGGACTTCCCGAGCTGTCGCTCGAAGAGCGTCACCTGCTCGCCGGATGGATCGCGGCGGGCGCGCCGACATCCGAAGAAGGCCATCGTTGATGGCGGACCGGCGGCGCCGAGCGCGGGGCTCGATTGCAGCAAGCAGGGCGCGATCCCGAGTCCCCATCCCAGCCCGAATCGCAACCCGCGTCGGATCCCGAAACCGGGATCGTCCGGCCGAACGGCGACCCTTTGGGCCGAGCCTACCGATCCGGTGGCCGCTCCGGCGCCACACAGCATCCGGGATCGCATGACGAAGGCCCTGCGAGCAGGAGCTCCCGCACGAGCGCCGCCGCCCGCGGATCCCGCGCCGGTGTGGCCACGCGGTGCATGCGAACCCCGAGCCGCTCGCACACCCTGCGAAGCTCCACGTCCAGATCCCAGACGACCTCCATGTGGTCGCAGAAGAATCCGATGGGAACCACCACCAGCTCCCGATGACCTTCCCGCGCGAGTGTCTCGACGCGCTCGGCGACGTCCGGCCCGAGCCACGTGTCGGCAGGGCCGGAACGCGATTGCCAGCACGACTCCCATCGTTCCACGGCGCATGCGCCCGCGACCGCCTCGGATGCGGCGCGCAGCTCCCGCTCGTACGGCGAGACTCGCGCCATCGACCGCGGAATCGAGTGCGCGGTGAAGAGCACGGGCACGCCCGAGCGGGCTGCTCCCGCTCGCTCGAGGGCGGCCCGCAGATTGTCGATCCAAATCTCGAGAAAGAGGGGATGGAGCGCGAAGCGGCCGAGCCGCGCGAGCTGCGGCGAGGACGATCCGGCGCGAGACCGAGCCGCGTCGAGCGCCTCGGTATAGGCCCGGCAGCTCGGTGGGCTGCCGAACGCGCTGGTGACGAAGACCGCCGCGCGTTGCACGCCGTCCCGCGCCATCGCCGCGAGCGCTTCGTCGACGAACGGCCGGCTCAAACGGTGCGCGAGGTAGACCGGCAGCGCGGGCCCCCGCCGGTCGAGCTCCTCGCGAATCGCGGCGACGAACGCGGCGTCCTCGTCGTGGATGGGCGAACGCCCGCCCAGGCGCATGTACCGCGCGGCGACGGCTTCGAGCCGCTCGCGCGGGATGCGCCCACCGGTCACCCGCTCCAGAAAGGGCCACACTTCGGCGGGGCCGTCCGGACCTCCGAAGGAGAGCACCATCAAGGCGTCGGCCCACCCATTCGACCGGCTGGTCGCCACCAATACGGAAGTCGCCACGGACTGCGTCACATGCACGTTCCGACGGGACGCCAGGCGCCGTCGGAGCAGCACTCGAGCGCGATCACCGGAGGCTCCACGGGATCGTCCATCATGGCCATGCCAGAAACGACGATCTCATGCATTTCGCCCGGGCACCCGTCCGGCTTCCTGCACGCGACGTCGCCCGTGCATTCGGACCAGGGGCTCCACTGACAATCCAAACCGCAGCTCCGCTCCTGAACGCCACCATCACATGGGCCACATTCGCGTGATTCCTCGTGACCCGGTTCGCACGCACAGGAGTCCGCGTCCGGCCCGCCCCCGTCGACGCGCGCGGTGGCATCGGTGCCCGCATCGCGCGACACGGCGTCCTCGCCGGCTTCGGGCGTATCCGACGGCGGGTCGCGCCCCACGTCCGCGAACGCATCCAACTCGGGCGACGTGTCCGTCAGGCCCGGCATCTCGATCGCCGCATCCACTGCCCCGCGCATGGCCCCGAGGCCGTGCGCGTCGAGCGAGCATCCCGCGCAGACCACTGCGAGCGCCAGCCCTGCGCGCATCGGTCCACATCGTACCACGCGGCATCGGGGCCCCATCGACCGCCAGCCCGATTGTGGGTGACGGTTCGCGAATGGGCTCGTCCCCGTTGCCATCCGAGACACGCCCTGGAAGCCACCGCTACGCCGGGCGGCGGCCGAGTGGATCGCCGGCACGTTCCCGGACGCGACGGGAGTCGCGAGCGGCCAGTAGGCACCTTCGGATAGGCCGCGCGCGTCGACACCGACGCGCCCTGCGCCTCGAGCGCTCGACCCTCGACGTGGAGATTCGACCGCGTCGTCTGTGTCGACGACGCACGCACGCTCGTCACGGATGCGACGCTTCCTTCGGTCGCCTCGTTGCCGTCACCGACGGCGGTCTGTCCGGACAAATCGTGCTTGACCCTCGCGTGCGAACGCGTCGACTCTCTCGGATTCGGGCTCGCGCTCCGATCGTCGATTCGGACGCGGGCTCCGACGCCCAACCGCTCACGACGCGACCGCTCCCTTGCGTCGAGGACGGCGCCGCAGGAGCCACACGAGTACCCCGCCGAGCAGGGATCCCGCGGCGGCCGCCGGCTCCAGCGCCTCGGGCGTCGGACCACCCCCGGTCGCGATCGCGCTCACGCGCCCCACGGCGAGGGACAGCGCGTACACGAGCACGGCGGCGCCGACGGGCCATTCGAGATCGCTGGCGCGACGCGCAGTCTGCGGCGTGTTCTGCCAAGGGCCGCGGCGCATGGCGCGAACCCAGGCCACCAGCGGCGGCACGGTGGTCGCCAGCGCGACGACCGCGACGAGAACGCGCTCGAGCACACCCCAGGGCGGCCGGCTGACGTGGCTCACGAGATACGCCCCGATCGTCGCGATCGCCATGACCGACCAGATCCACGCGAGCGCCGTCGCGAGCACGAGCCGCGGTCGTGCCCAGCGCACGGCTGCGACCGACGGATCCATCGCGACGGGCGCCGGGGCGTCCTTCGCTGCCTCGAACGGCGCGAGCGCGGCGTCCAGCTCGGACATCGTGGCGAAGCGCTCGGCGGGGTTCTTGGCCATGGCGCGCTGCACGACGGCCTCGAGCTCGACCGGCAGGTCCGTGCAGAGGCTGCTCGGGCGCGTCGGCTCCCGCGTCAGGACCGCGGTCAGCGTCGCACCGATGTCCTCGGTCTCGAAGGGGCGCCGTCCCGTCAGCATCCGGTACAGGATCGCGCCGACCGCGTAGACGTCCGCGCGCGCATCGACGTCCTTGTTTCCTGCGGCCTGCTCGGGCGCCATGTACGCGGGCGTGCCTACGACGAGCCCCGTGCGCGTGACCGAGGGCCCTCCGGTCAACGTCTTGGCGATTCCGAAGTCGAGCACCTTGACCATCGGCGTCCCGGTTCCGTCCTCGACGAGGAAGACGTTGTCGGGCTTCAGATCCCGATGCACGACGCCGGCCGCGTGCGCCGCAGCCGCCGCGCGTGCGATCTGGCGCGCGATGCCCACCGCGATCGGCACATCGAGCCGACTCTCGCGCTCGAGCCGCGCCGAGAGCGGCTCGCCCTCGAGCAGCTCCGAGACGATGAAGGGGCGCCCATCGGCCGTGACGTCGACGTCGACGACCTGCGCGACGTGGGGGCTGCGCACGCCGCTCGCGGCCGTCGCCTCGCGCCGGAAGCGTTCGAGCGCGGTGCGGTCGGAAGCCAGATGCGGGTGCAACACCTTGAGCGCGAAAAACCGATCGAGCCGGACGTGACGGGCCCGGTAGACGCGCCCCATCCCACCCTCGCCGAGCACGGAGTGCACGTGATAGGTGCCCCCGAGCGTCTGGCCGAGCAGCGGATCGTCGGCGGCGCTCTCCCCTTCGAGGGGGACCGCGCATCGCGGGCAGACGGCATAGTCCGCCGGAAATCGCTGCTCGCAGCGGCTGCAGCGTCGGGTCGCGGAGACCACGCCCGGATCGGTGACGCCCGCGAGAACCGTCGCTGCCGTTTCCCGACTCGCCACGCTTGCCGACAGGCTACCGACGGGCGTGCTCGCGCGCTACAAGGGCCGCCATGCACGGTGGCGACCTCGTCGCGCGCGTGCTCGTCGAGCACGGCATCGACGCCCTATTCACGCTCTGTGGGGGCCACATCTCGCCCATCCTCGTCGGCGCCAAGCGGCGCGGCGTTCGCGTCGTCGACACGCGCCACGAGGCGAGCGCCGTCTTCGCCGCCGACGCCTGGGCGAGGCTGACCGGGCGCGTCGGCGTCGCGGCCGTCACGGCGGGTCCTGGGGTCACGAACACCGTGACGGCCGTCAAGAACGCCCAGATGGCCGAATCGCCGCTGCTCGTGCTCGGCGGCGCCACGGCGACGCTGCTGCGGGGTCGCGGCGCGCTGCAGGACATCGACCAGATGTCGATCCTGGCGCCGGTGACCAAGTGGGCGACGCGCGTGACGACCTACCGCGCGCTGGCGCCGACGATCGAGCGCGCCCTGCGACTCGCGCGCGAGGGCGTCCCCGGCCCCGTGTTCGTCGAGGTGCCGATCGACCTGCTCTACCCCGAGTCGACCGTGCGCGACTGGACGCTGAAGGAGTTCCGGCTCGAGGGGCTCGCCGGGCAGGCCCTGCGCGCCGCCCTGCGCGCGTACCTCTACCGACAGTTCCACCAGCCGCATCTGCCGTTGCACGTGCCGCCCCTGCCCGACCCGATCGACTGGACGGTGCCGGGCGAGGCCCGCTCGCGAATCGACGAGATTCACGAACGTCTCGGCCGGGCGCGCCGACCGGTGCTCGTCGTGGGCAGCCAGGCGCTCGTCAACGAGACCGAGCCCGAGCGCGTCGCCCGGGCCATCGCGACGCTCGGCGTGCCGACGTACCTCGGCGGCATGGCGCGTGGGCTGCTCGGTCGCCGCTCGGAGGTGCAGTTCCGCCACGAGCGCGCCAAGGCGCTCCGAGAAGCCGACTTCGTGCTCGTCGCGGGCTTCCCGTTCGACTTCCGGCTCAAGTACGGGCAGGCGATCTCGCGCCGCGCCACGCTCGTCGCCGTCAACCTCAGCGGCCGTGCCTTGCGCAAGAACCGCATCCCCGACCTCGCCGTCCGCATGCATCCGGGCCAGTTTCTGGTCGAGCTCGGGGCGCGCGGGCCGGTGCGCGCGGACTGGAGCGAATGGTATTCCACATTACGATCGCGCGAGGCGGCGCGCGACGCCGAGATCGAGCGCGGCGAGCCCCCCGTTGCCGGCCGCGTCTCGCCGCTGCGTTTCTTCGTCGAGCTGGAGCGCCTGCTGCCCGACGACGCGATCCTCGTGGCCGACGGCGGCGACTTCGTCGCGACCGCGTCGTACATCCTGCGGCCGCGCGGACCGCTCTCGTGGCTCGATCCCGGCGTCTACGGCACGCTCGGGGTCGGGGGCGGCTTCGCGCTGGGCGCCGCGGCCGCGCGCCCCGATCGCGAGATCTGGATCCTCTGGGGCGACGGCTCGTCCGCCTACAGCATCGCCGAGCTCGACACGTTCGTCCGCCACGGCATGAGCCCGATCGCCGTCGTCGGCACGGACGCCTCGTGGGGACAGATCGCGCGCGATCAGGTCGAGCTGCTCGGCGATGACGTCGGCACGTGCCTGCGCGACACCGCGTACCACGAGGTGGCTCGCGGCTGGGGCGGCGAGGGCCTTCTGCTCGACGACGAGTCGCGGATCGCCGAAACGGTCGAGCAGGCGCGGCGCATCGCGCGCTCCGGCAAGCCCGTGTGCATCAACGTGCTGCTCTCGCGCAGCGAGTTCCGCAAGGGCTCCATCTCCGTGTGACGGCCGCGCTCGCGAAGTCGGACTCGCATTCGGAATCGGACTCGGGCTCCGGCGCCGTCTCGGAATCGGACTCGGACTCCGGCTCGGGCTCCGAATGCACGGTGCCCGCACCACCGCGCCTCGTCGCCTAGGGGGGTGTGCAGCCGGAAGGCGCGAAAGAACGCGTGCCAGCCAACGGCGCTGTCACGGTTCTTTCGCTCGGGAGGGGGCATGCACACCCCCCTTCGGCTCGAGGCGCTGCAACTGTTGCTCGACACGATCGCGCGGATGCGCTCGATCGTCGACTCCATTGAATCGCGGGACCGCGACCTCGCGCGACAAATCCGCCGCGCGGCCAGCAGCGCGGCGCTCAATCTGGCCGAGGCCGATGGAAGCGACCGAGGCACTCGGCGTGCACGGCTGCACACGGCGCTGGGCTCCCTTCGCGAGGCGCGGGTGGGGCTGCGCGTGGCGGTGGCGTGGGGCTACGTCGACGACGTCGCGGAGGCGGAGCGAGTGCTCGACCGCGTCGCGGCGATGACCTGGGGCCTGCTGCGGCAGTGAGGTGGACTCGGACTCGGGCTCCGTTTCGGACTCCGAGTCGGGCTCGGACTCGGACTCCGTCTCGGGCTCGGGCTCCGTCTCGGACTCGGTCACGGTCTCGGTCTCCGACTCGGACTCCGACTCGCACTCGGTCCCCGATCTCAGGCCCCCAACCGCACGCCGACGTCAGACGTCCTGCAGCGGCGCGACGATGTCTCCGACCACGGGTTGGCCCGCGCGGGCGACCGCGTGACTCATCGTCCGTGTGTTCCAGCAGGCCGCGAACCGCCCGCGGCGATCGAGCAGCACGAGGCCACCCGTGCCACCGACGCGCCGCCCGAGCGTGGCGATGGCCGCTCGCGCGGCTTCGTCGGCGTGCAATCCGACGCGCAGCAGATCCACCGCGAGGCGCGCGAGCCCCACCCGCAGGATCGCCTCGCCATCACCGGTGCAGGAGCACGCGCCCGCCTCGTCGTCCGCGAACGTCCCGGCGCCCGGTACGGGTGAATCTCCCACGCGCCCCGGCCGCTTGCCGACACGACCTCCCGTGCTGGTCGCCGCGGCGAGCCGCCCGCTCGCGTCACACGCGACCGCGCCCACCGTGCCGCCCGCCCAACCCGCTTCCGCGCGTCCCTGCTTCCACGTCTCGAGTCGGCGCCGCGAAGCCTCGGTGATCATCGATTCGGGATCGGCGGGCTCGAATCCCATCGAACGTGCGAACGCCGCGGCGCCCGGTCCCGACATCATCACGTGACGGCCTTCTTCGAGCACCGCGCGCGCGATCCGCACGGGATTGCGGAACGGCGGCAACGCCGCGACCGCGCCGGCGCGCAGTCCTGTCCCCTCCATGACGCTCGCGTCCAGCTCGATCTCGCCCGCCTCCGTCAGGCACGCCCCCGTGCCCGCGTTGAACAGCGGATCGTCCTCGAGCACCTCGACCGCGCGCTGCGCCGCATCGAGCGCGCTGCCGCCCGCGAGCAACACCTCGAGCCCGGCGCGTGCGGCTCGTCGGCAGCCCTCGACGGCCTCGGCGTGCCGCTCGACGGGCACGTCACCCGCCCCGCCGTGCACGACGACCACCGGATGCGGCGCCCTCATCGCACCCGGATGCTGCGCAGCAGCGCGCCCAGATCCGCGCGCAGGTCGAAGCGGAGCAGCGCCCTGCCGATGGGCTCGTCCTC
>JANWZI010000003.1 GCA_025054695.1 Myxococcota bacterium
CGCCCCAACCGTTCACCCAGCACGCGAGCCTCCTCGCGGATCGCATCGGCCCGGTCGCGCGCCGAGGCGAGGAGCGCCTCGGCCTCCGCGCGCGCACGTTCGACGACCCGGCGCGCTTCGAGCCGCGCGTCGGCGACCTCGCGCGTCAGCACGTGCCCTCCGCGCCCGCGGATCACGCGAGCCATTCGCTCTCCTCGAGCGCACGCATCTGAGCTCCCGCCCTTCGCCAGCGCCACGATCGCCCGTCGCCGTTCATGTCGCCTTCGGCCCCGAACACGAGTGCCCCCAGGACGCGGCTGCGCTCCTCGGGCTCGGTCGCCAGCGACGAAGCGAGCGCGAACCAGGCTGCGGCGCTGGCGACGCCCGGTGGTGAACCGGGCTCGCGTCGGGGCACCGCCTCCATCGCGAGCACGGCAGCGGCTTCGCACTCGCCGAGGGCCGCGAGCCATCGACCGCGAGCGTCCGCATCGAGCCCTGCGATTGCCGCGACGAGCCACTCGCGTCCTCGGCCACGCTCAAGCCGCGCGACGTCCGGGTCCTCGGCGAATCGCGGTGCAGCGCTCGCCACCCGCCGCAGCGCCGCCACGAGGCCAGGCTGCGGCCGCCAACCCCGTCGCGCCAGGGGGGCTTCGGCGAGCCACCGTGCCCCGGTATCCCGGTCGACTTCGAGGATGAGCAGCGCGCGTGCGCGAGGGTCTAGGTCGGCCGCTGCGTCGATTGGACGACGCACCACGAGCACGGCGAGGGCGGGGAGGGCACGACGGCGTTGCACGGCGTCGTCGAGCCCATGTGCACGGGCGAGCGCTTCGACCTGACGGCGCAGGGAAGGAACGCATCCTTGCAATGCCGCGCGTCCCCAGCCGTCTGCTCGGACGGCCGCCGCAACCACCCAGCCGGCCGCCCACCTCTCCGCCCTCGAAAGAGGCGCCGCACGCGACGTCGCGTTCACGAGGGATCCCTTTGAAGCGCGAGGTCGCCACTCGCACGGGACGCCACCGTCCCTTGCTGTCGACGCGCCACCTCCGTCATCGGCGCGCGCCGAACGTGGCCTCCGATGCGCGTCCCGGCGGCACGCGGCACGTCGTCGTGCTTACCACACCACGGCCGGCCGCGTCGGCCCCCGGGCGACGCCACGGCTGCTATCATCGGACCGCGATGACGGGGAGACCGGATCCGAGCCACGAGCCGGATGCGCCGGTCGTCGCACCGCCGTGCGCGCGGCCATCCGGCACCGGCGCAACGGCCCCGCCCCCGTGGAGGCGTCGCGTCGCGGCCCTCGTGCTTGCCGCGGGCGTCGCCGTCGTCACGCTGACGCTGCATCGTGCGTGGCGGCGACCGACCGACGTGCACGTCTACCTCGGCGAGACGGCCCCGCAGGTCGTCGGTCTGCATCTCACGTACGTCGATCGCGAGGGCGCCGCCCACGTCGCCCGCATGCACTGGTCGCGCGGCGCGCCCGATCCGGTGCGGCACCGCGTGGCGCTGCAGCCCGGTCGCTGGGAAGCCCACGTCTCGGCCACGCTGCGCGACGGAAGCGTCCGCCACGGCCGCGGCGCGTTCGACGTGCCCGCCGACGGTCCGGTCGAGCTGCGAACGGGACTCGCCACGGCGCCATGGTGACCACACCCGGTCAAGCCCGGACCGAGGTCGCCGGCGAGCGCCGCGCGATCGAGCTGTCGCGCTGCGCGCTGGTCGTGCTCGCCGGACCGGAGCGCGGACGGCAGTGGGAGCTGTCGGGCGACGTGGTGCGAATCGGCAAGAGCCCCGACTGCGACGTCGTGCTCGACGATCCAACGGTCTCGCGGACGCACTGCGAGCTGGTCCGCGACGCGCGCGGCTACCTGGTGCGCGATCTGGGCTCGACGAACGGAACGCTGCTCGACGGCACCGCGGTGCGAGAAGCGTACGTGCGGCCGGGCGCCCTGCTCACCGTGGGCAAGGTCGAGCTGCGCATCCGCCCCTACGCCGAGCGCATCGAGCTGCTGCCCTCGGAGCAGCAGCGGTTCGGCGGCGTGGTGGGCCGGTCCGTGCGCATGCGCGAGATCTTCGGCCTGCTCGAGCGCATCGCGCCCACCGACGCGACCGTGCTGCTGACGGGCGAGACGGGCACGGGCAAGGACGCGCTCGCCCGCGCGGTCCACGAGCACTCGCCTCGGCGCAGTCGCCCGTTCATCGTGGTCGACTGCGGCGCCGTCGTCGGCACGCTCATCGAGAGCGAACTGTTCGGCCACGAACGCGGGGCATTCACCGGCGCCATCGCCCAGCGCCAGGGGGCCTTCGAGCTCGCCCACGGCGGCACGCTCTTTCTCGACGAGATCGGCGAGCTGCCGCTCGACCTGCAACCCAAGCTTCTGCGCGCCATCGAGACGCGCACGATCCGGCGCGTCGGCGGCAGCCGCGACCTGCGGGTCGACATCCGCGTGATCGCGGCGACCAAGCGCAACCTCCGCCTCGAGGTCGAACGAGGCAAGTTCCGCGAAGATCTCTACTTCCGGCTCGCCGTCGTCCCCGTCGAGCTTCCGCCCCTGCGCGAACGGCGCGAGGACATCCCGCTCCTCGTTGAGCACCTGCTCGCGCGCATCGCCGAATCGGCCGGGAGCTCGACGGCCCAGCCCAGGCTCGCGCCGGGCGCACTCGACTCGCTGTGCGCGCACGACTGGCCCGGCAACGTGCGCGAGCTGCGCAACGTCCTGGAGCGTGCGGTCTACCTGACCATCGCCGCCGGGCAGAACGAGGTCCGCGTCGGGCTACCGACCGCGCCGCTCGCGACTCCCACCACGGGCGACGGATCGGAGCCCTTCGACCCCTCGCTCAGCTATCGCGAGCAGAAGGCCCGGTTCGAAGAGAACTTCGAGCGACGCTACGTGCGCTGGCTGCTCACGCGACACGGGGGCAACATCAGCGCGGCGGCGCGAGCGGCCGAGATGGACCGCAAGTACCTACACAAGCTCGCGCGCAAGCACGGCGTGCACCCGTCCGACGCGAACGACGACGACGCGTGACATCGGCACCCAGCGGAGCAGACGCAGCGCGAGTCAGCCGAATTCGGGCTCGGGATCGGAATCGGACTCGGTCTCGGACTCCGACTCGGTCTCGGACTCCGACTCGATCCGTCTGGCGGACTCGACGGCATTTCCGCACTCACGCTTGACGCGCGGCACGCCGCCCGTACAGCCTGCCCGCGCGGTGGGTCGGTACCCCAAGAGCGAGCGGAGCGCCGCGCTCATCGTGCAGTCGGCGTTGCGGGTGCTCGCGCGCAAGGGCCACGCACGGACGAGCCTCCACGACATTGCCGTCGAGGCGGGCATGAGCAAGGGCGCCGTCCACTACCATTTCCCGACGAAGGACGCGCTGGTCCGCGCGGTCCTCGAGCACGCGTGCGACACGGTGGCGCGACGCACGCTGGAGGCCTGGAGTCGTGGAAACGACCCGCTTTCCGCGCTGCGCGCCGCCATCGAGGAGCTGTGGCGTGTGCGCGCGGAGCGTACCGACGAGGTCCGCGTCATCGCCGACCTGCTCGCACACAGCCAGCACGACGCGACCCTGCGCCCGAGCCTCGCGGACTACTACCGCTACGCCGCCGCCCAGTCCCACGAACACCTCATGAAGCACCTGGTCGCCGCGGGGCTGCGTCCCCGCGTGCCCGCCGAGCTGCTCCCCCGACTGCTGCTCGGCCTGCTCGACGGGCTTCTCATGCAGGTCTTCGTCGATCCCGACGCCCTGCGGCACGAAGACGTCGTCGCGGCCGTTCTCGCGATCGCCACCGCGCTCTTCGAGCCGGCCACGCCATGAAGCTAGACGCGATCCTCGATCAACCAGGCGCCATCGACGCGTTGCGACGCGCGCTGGCCGCGGGGCGGCTCGCGCACGCGCACCTATTCGTCGGTCCATCGGGAGTCGGCAAGGCCCTGGCGGCACGCGCCCTGGCGGCGGCGGTGCTCTGCCCCGAGGCCAATCCCCGCGACGGCGGATGCGGACGCTGTGGCGTCTGCCGACGCATCGTCGAGGGGCTGCATCCGGACGTGCGCGAGGTCGGTCCTCGCGAGGAGGGACACCGCAACATCCGGATCGAGGAATTCCGCGAAACGATCCTTC
This sequence comes from Myxococcota bacterium, assembly GCA_025054695.1. GTDB lineage: Bacteria > Myxococcota_A > Polyangia > Polyangiales > JANWZI01 > JANWZI01. The sequence continues at coordinate 4,096 of JANWZI010000003.1, forward strand.
CCTTCCTCCGCTTCGCGCCGTTCGAGGGGCGTGCCGCGTTCCTCGTCGTCCGCGACGCCGACGTCGCGCTGCCGCCCGAGCACGCGCAGACGGCCAACGCGTTGCTCAAGAACCTCGAGGAGCCGCGTCCCGGCGTGTATTTCGTCCTGACCACCGAGCGCGCGGAGCGCGTGTTGCCGACCCTGCGCTCGCGGTGTTCCACCCTACACTTCGGACGGCTCTCGCCCGCCTCCCTCGAGCGCATCCTCGAGCGTCATGGCGTGCAGGCGTCGGTGCGCGCGACCTGCGTCGCGCTCGCCGACGGGAGGGCCGAGCGCGCACTGCAGCTGGCCCGTCTGGGCGGGCTCGACGAGCTCGTCGGACGCGCCGCGGCGCTCGATGCGATCGCCTCGGACGCCGAGCCGGGCGCCATCGTCGATGCGGCGCACGCGTGGAGCGAGGACGAGCGGCGGGACGAGCTTCTCGACGTGCTCGTGCTCTATTACCGCGACGTGGCGCTCGCCGGCCTCGGCGCCCCGCCCGAGAAATTCGCGCTCCGTCCGGCGGCCGACACGATCGCGCAGGCGGCCCGCCGGCTCGACCCGGCCGCCGCCGCGCGCCGCGCGCTGCTCGTCGAACGGGTCCGTCACGATCTTGCCCGCAGCGTCAACGCCGAGAGCGCGCTCGATGCCTTGCTCTTCGCCCTCGGTCGCGCTTGACTGCGGCGCGCGGGCACGGGTCGCGATGAAGCCCTTCTACGTCACGACGCCCATCTATTACGTCAACGACCGGCCCCACATCGGTCACGCCTACACCACGCTCGCGGCCGACGTGCTCCGCCGTTACCACGCGCTGCGCGGACGCCCCACGCGCATGCTGACGGGTACCGACGAGCACGGCTCCAAGCTCGCGCGCGCCGCGGCCGCCGAGGGCCTGGAGCCGCGCGCCTTCGTCGATCGCGTCGCGCCGGCCTTCCGCCGCATGTGCGAGCAGCTCGACTGCGGCATCGACGACTTCATCCGCACCACCGAGCCGCGCCACGAGGAGCGCGTGCAGGCGCTGTGGCGGCGGCTCGAGCGCGACGGCGATCTGTATCTGGGCCGCTACAGCGGGCCGTACTGCGTCGCGTGCGAGAGCTATTACACGGACAAGGAGCTCGTCGAGGAAGGCCGCGAGCGACTTTGCCCGGTGCATCGCCGGCCGGTCGAGACGCTCGAGCAAGAGAGCTGGTTCTTCCGCCTCTCGCGCTACGAAGGGCCCTTGCTCGCGCTCTACGACCGCTCCCCGCCCTTCGTGCAACCGGAAGGACGCCTGAACGAAGTGCGCGCGTTCGTGCGCGAGGGACTGCGCGACCTTTCGGTGTCGCGCACGACGGAGCGCTGGGGCATCGCCGTGCCCGATCACCCCGAGCACACCATCTACGTCTGGCTCGACGCCCTCACCAATTACGCGAGCGCGCTCGGCGGACCCATCGCCGCGCCCGGCGAGGCGCCGCTGTTCGAGCGATTCTGGACGCCCTCGGGCGAAGTCGTCCATCTGGTCGGCAAGGACATTCTGCGTTTCCACGCGGTCTACTGGCCCGCATTCCTCATGGCCGCGGGCGTCGAGCCGCCCACGACCATCTGGGCCCACGGCTGGCTCACGGTCGACGGCCAGAAAATGAGCAAGTCCGCGGGCAATTTCATTCCGCCCGGACCTCTTTGCGACGCGTTCGGCGGCCCCGACGTGCTCCGCTATCACCTCATGCGCGAGGTCGCCTTCGGGCAGGACGGGGACTTCTCGCACGCGAGCCTCGTTGCGCGCTACCAGGGCGAGCTCGCCAACGGCCTCGGCAATCTCTTGCAGCGCGTCGTCGCCACGCTCGTGCCGCGCCACCTCGGCGGCCGCATCCCCGCGCGGCCCGGCGAGCCCGTCGACCCCGCCGATCGCGAACTGCAAGCCACCGCGACGCGTGCCGCCTCGGAGGCGGCACGCGCTTTCGACGAGACGGCGCCGCATCGCGCGCTCGACGCCGTCTGGAGCCTCGTCGGCGCGGCGAACCGCTACGTGGATCTGACCGCGCCGTGGACGCTCGCGCGCGCGGGACGCGACGATCGGCTGCGCGAAGTGCTCTACCACGCGCTTGAGGCGCTGCGCTGGATCGGGCTGATGCTGTGGCCGGTGATGCCGCGCAAGGCGACCGCGCTGCGCGCCGCGCTCGGACTGCCGCCGCCGTGGCCGACACCGGGCGTCGATCGCTGGCCTGCGGCGTGGGGCGGACTCGCCTCCGGCTCGAGCACACGCCCCGTCGAGCCCCTGTTCCCACGGCTCGATCCCGCGGCGGAACGCGCATTGCTGGAGCGCTTCGGCGTTCAGGTCGCATCGAGTGGCCCGCAATCCGAGCCGGAACGCGCGCCGTCCGCCGCGCCACCGCAAACTCCGTCCGCGGTCCAAGACACCGGGACGCGCTCGGGCACAACCCCCACAGCGTCCGCGACGGGCACGACCCCGGACGGACCGACCCTCGTGAGCATCGACGAATTCGCTCGCGTCGACCTGCGCGTCGCGCTCGTGCTCGCAGCCGAGCGCGTGCCTCGCAGCGATCGCCTCGTCCGGCTCGAGGTGGATGCCGGTGACGGACGACCGCGGCAGATTCTCGCGGGCATCGCCTCCCATTATCCCGACCCGTCGGTGCTCGTCGGTCGTCGGCTCGCCATCGTCGCCAACCTGCCGCCCCGCAAGATGATGGGGCTCGAATCCCAGGGCATGGTGCTCGCCGCGGGCGATGGGGAGCGTCTGGCGCTGCTCTCACCCGATCGCGACGTCGCGCCCGGTACACGCATCCGCTGACAGAAGCCAAGCCAGGCCCGACGAACCGGGGTTGACAAACCGCACTGCGGGAGGGGCACCATGCGTCCGATGCTCGACGGGGAGACGCTCGTACGCTGGCTCGACGCGATGGGCTGGTCGGTCTCCCCGCGCGGACGGCGCACGTTCCGGTGCGTCCGCAGCACCGAAGAGGGAGCGTTAGACGTCTACCTGCGCTGGACCGACAACTGGCTCGTCGCGTCCATCGTCCCGTTTCTGACCACGGGTGGCAGTCCCTCGTTCGAGCTGTCGCGGTGGCTGCTGCGGCAAAACCGCGACATGCGCCAGATCAAGTTCGCGTACGACGAAGACGGCGACGTCGTGCTTTCGGTGGAACTGCCCACCGAGTCGCTCGATCCGGGTGAGCTGCACACCGCGCTCGAGCAACTGGAGCGCGAGGCAGTTCGTCAGCGGGCGACGCTGCGGGGCGCGCGACCCTCGGAGTCGACGACGTGAGATTCGAGGCCGACGCGGTTCTGCGCTTCGATCGGGAGACGGCCTTTGCGGCATGGCGCGACGAGCTCCCCGCGCTCTGTGCGTACCTGCCCAACGTGCAGCGCATCGAAGTGGTCGAACGCGAACAGGAGGGTCCGATCGTACGCCTCGTCAACGTCTGGACGGGGGGCGGCGAGATCCCGGCGGCCGTGCGCTCGATCCTGCGGCCCGAAATGCTGCAGTGGACCGATCACGCGACGTGGGACGCCGAGCGATACGAGTGCGACTGGACCATCCGCTCGCATGCGTTTCCCGAAGCCGTGCGCGCACGTGGGCTGAACCGATTCATCTCGCTCGCGCCGGATCGAACGCGTCTCGAGATCCGCGGCGAGATCGAGATCGACCTGCCCGCGACGCGCCTGGTGCCGGGCGTGCTCGCGGCGACCTTGGGCCGAACCGTCGAGCAATTTCTCGCGCGTCAGATCGCGGCCAACGTGACGAGCGTCTCCACCGCGCTCGCGCGCCATCTGGAGCACCGAGAGCGAGACTGACGGGCTCGGACTTCGACGCGGGCTCGGACTCAAACTCGGACTCGGTCCCGGGCTCGGACTTGGACTCTGTCTCGGGCTCCGACTCGGACTCGGTCTCCGCCTCGGACTTCGACTCGGTCCCGGGCTCGGACTCTTTCGCGAACTCGGACTCGGGCCCGATGTCGATCCGGCCTCGCCGAACCGCCTCGCCGCACTCGAAGAACCCAATCGGCGCCGTCAGTCCTCCTCGCCCTCTTCGCTGGCCGCGGCGCCACCCAACCCGTACTTGCGCATCAACTTGCGGAAATACTTGCGGTCGATGTCGGCCTCGCGCGCCGCGTGCGAGATGTTGAAGTTGTTCTTGCGCAGCAGGTGCTCGATGTATTCCCGCTCGAAGCTCGCGATCCACGCTTCCTTGGCGTCCTTGAACGGCCCGGAGACGACGGGAGAGCGCCCCGAGCCCTCCGAGAGAGCCGGCGTCTCGGCCGACGCGCCGGCGACGGCCTCGGACACACGCCCACGCGCGCGGGCGACGTGATCGGGCAGGTCGTGCACTTCGATCGACTCGCCCTCGCAGAACGAGACGGCGCGTTCGATCACATTGTGCAGCTCGCGCACGTTGCCCGGCCAGTCGTATGCGAGGAGCCGATCGAGCGCCTCGCGGGAGACGCGCTGAACGCGCCGACCACCGTCGCGCGTGCGATTGAACTGGCCCGTGCGCAGAAAATGACGCACGAGCAGCTCGATGTCCTCCTTGCGCTCGCGCAGAGGGGGCAGCAGCACGCGCACGACCGAGAGCCGGTAGAAGAGATCCTCCCGGAAGCGGCCCGCCCGCACCTCGGCCTCCAGGTCCCGATTGGTCGCCGCGACCACGCGCACGTCGACCTTGATGGGCCGCGCGCCACCGACGCGCTTGACCTCGCGTTGCTCGAGCACGCGGAGCAGCTTGGGTTGCAGCTCCAGGGCCAGCTCACCGAGCTCGTCGAGGAAGACCGTGCCCCCGTCGGCCATCTCGAAGACCCCCTGACGTGTCGCGACCGCGCCGGTGAACGAGCCCTTCTCGTGGCCGAACAGCTCGCTCTCGATGAGATTCTCGGGCACCGCGCCGCAGTCGAACACCATGAAGGGCCCATCGCGCCGTCTCGACTGCTGGTGAATAGTGCGCGCGACCACCTCCTTGCCCGTCCCCGTCTCGCCTTCGATGACGACCGTGGCATCGGTCGGCGCGATCTTCTCGAGGATCGCGTAGATCTCGCGCATTTTGCGGTCGCGACCGATGATCTCGCCGTAGCGGTCGCGTTCGGACGGCACGATGCGCACGCGCTGGTCGACCGCGCTGAAACGCAACGTCGTCTTGCCGATCAGCACCTCCTGCTCCGGACGCAGCCATGCCTCGCGCACGCGGACCCGATCAACGAACGTCCCGTTGGTCGAGTCCAGGTCGCGGATCATGAAATGGTCGCCCTCGAGGAAAATCCGGCAGTGTTGGCGGCTGACGGTGTCGTCGTCCGCAATGACCAGGTCGTTGTCGGCCGCCGCGCCCACGGTCACGACCTCGCGGTCGAACACGTGCTCCTCGGTCCGACCGTCGCGAATGACCTCGAGCTTGCACCGACGCAGCGTCAGCGTCGGCGGCTGGCCGGGGATGTAGACGATCTTCGTGGGCGAGTCGGCTTCGAGTTTCATGGGGCCGGGCCTGCCCGTCGCGACACGGGATCGCGAGGGGAACGTAGCCTCGACGCCCCGACGGGGTCAACGGTCCCCACCCCGAACCGTCGTGCGGCGGTCGAGTACCGGAGAGCGCCGTGACACCCCCTTGACCGCTGCGGTCTCGGCTTGCGATGGCCGCCCGCGGCCTCGAGACGATGTCGCCGAAGATCGCGATCGTCGTCGGCGGAGTATCCAGTTCCACAGTCCGGGTTCTCCTCGTCACCCGAGGGCTCGGCGGGCAGCCGCCACGTCTGTTCGCGCGGCGTCCCGCCGAGGCGGAGGGAATGAGCACTCCGATCGCGCCCCGGGAGCTGTGTCCGGGTCCCGACATCGCGCCCGCGCTGCGCGCGCGCGACGTGGGCGTGTTCGACGCCTGCGTGCCTCTTCCCCATGCCTTGATGCTCGACGCGTGCGACCCGCACCGGCGTCTGTGGCGCTCGACAGGCACGCTACGGCCGCTCCCCGCGAGCCTGCCGTCGGCGGGGCGCGACGGCATCACGGTTCTGCTCGCGAGCTGCACGTACCGCTGGCCCCCCTATTTCCGGTCCATCGCGGCGCATCTGGACCGGTTCCCGGTTCTCGGGCAGGTCCCGAGCTTCGCGCTGTACGTGGGCGACAACGTCTACCTCGACGTGCCGCCGCCGCGCCTGCAGGACGCCGCGGCCGTCGTCGACCGCTATCTCGACTATTATCTGGACGATGGGTACGCTGCGCTGCGCGCGCAGCTGCCGTCGTTCGCGACGTTCGACGACCACGAGCTCTGGAACGACTTCCCGGAGCGGTCGGTGCCCTTTTCCTGTGGCTCACCGAAGACGAGGCGCCCGACTTCGCACGAGCGGCACGACAATGTCTCGATCTGTTTCAGCGCCCGCTCAATCCCGCCCCGCTTCCCGGCGCCGTCCATGCCTTCCGCGTCGACGTGCCGCCCCCTCTCGTCCTTCGTGGTCGACACGCGAACCGACCGCGGCGCCGCCGACGCACCGAGCGGCCGGCTCATGCCGGAGGCGGATCTCGCAGCCCTCGAGGCGGGGGCGCGCACGCTCGAAGGCCCCGGCGTGCTCGTGATCGGCCAGCCGCTGTGGATCGAGCCCGTGAGCCACGCCGGCCCGTTCCGCGGCGACCACAACGTCTCGCACTTCGCCGCGCACTACGCACGCATCTGTGACGCGCTCGAGCGCGCACCCTTCGACGTGCTCGTGCTCCGCGGGGACGTGCACTACAGCCGACTGTTGCGCATCCACACGCGCACGCGGCGCGTCGTCCACGAAGTCACCGCGTCGACGCTCGTGTCGATCCCAAGCCTGCTCGGATCGATCGGCCACGCCGTCGGTCTGGGCGCGGGCGAGCCGCAGCACAGCCACGACCTCGAGGACACCACGCGCCCGCCGCGCGCCGGCTGGTCCGCCGCGTACCGGATGGGCACCGGCTGCGGCACCTGCTACGGGCTCGTGCACTTTCGCGCGGCGGCGACGCATCGTCGCCTCCCGAGGCGGCCCGATCCGTGCTCGAGGCGGCGTCGAATCCTCTCCGGGACGCGCTGCGTTTCCCCCTGTGGCGATGGCTGGCAGCCTGGCGCGCCTTCGTGACCGCTCCGGAGAGCAGGCCGCACCCGCTGCTCGACCGCACGCCGCATCCGCGTGCCGCGTTGGTCGCGATGGCGTTCGAGGCCGCAGGAATCACGCGGATGCCCGGAGCGACCGATTTGCAGTACTGCCCCGAGCTGCTCTGGGGCAACGTCAAGTACTGGACCGAGTCCATCGCACCGCTCGTGCGGCTCTGGTCCCTCGTGAGGGACGACGAGGCGCGGGCGCCAAGGCCGGTCGCCAAGCGCATCGAGCCACTCACCGACGACGACTCGCCGGTGCCCGACGCCACTGGAAACGCACGACGACGCAGGGCCTCAAGGCGTCGTGCCCGCTGACGGCGCCCTTGCGGTCGCGCCGTCGCGAAGCTCGGACTCGGCCTCGGTCTCGGACTCCGACTCGGACTCGGGCTCAGGCTCTCTATATCGGGCTTGAGCTCCGACTCGGACTCGGTCTCGGTCTCAGGCTCGGTCTCGAGCTCGGAGTCGGTGTCGGGCTCGGGCTCTGTCTCGTCGTCCGACTCGGACTCGGTAATTTCGAATGTCCGACGGCTCTCACGCGGCGCGCCGCGCGCGCTCAGCGTCAGTTCGTTCCACCGCCGCCCAACGGGGCGCTCGTCGGGGACATCGCGCTCGACTCGGACCCTGCCGCGGGCTCTCCGTGCTCGCCGTGCGTGTGCCCGAGTCCCCTGCGCTCCTCGGGCGAGGGCGTCGGGTCGAGCCGGATCGCGCGCATCCGCTCTTCGTACACGACTGGCGCGACGCGCTGCCGCAGCGACGCCACCAGATCGTCGATGGCTCGCTGCCTGCGCTCGCGCCACAAGCGCAGCCGGATGTCGGGGGCGGCCTGTTCCAGCGTGCGGGTTTCGGCCGGTCGACGACCCGTCAGCTTGATCACCGACCAGTGCGGCCCCACGGGCACGGGCTCGGCGACCACGTCGCCCAGCTCGCGAAGCGCGAAGGCCGCCTCGACGATGGCCGGATCGACCGGTCGCTCCGACGGAACCGTCGAGCGGCCCTGACGATCGAAGTAGCGCAGGTCGCCTCCACGCAGCTTGGTCTCGGCGTCGAGCGAACGCTGCCGCGCGAGCTCGCGGAAGGCTCGCGCGTCGCCCTCGCGGGCCTGCCGGATCACCTCGAGGGCTTCCTGACGCGTGGCGAGGAGCACGTGGCTGGCACGCACCATCTCGGGCCGATGGAACTCGTCGCGGTGCGACTCGTAATGGGCTCGGACGTCCTCGTCGGGAATCGTCTCCGGTCGAATGCGTTCGTCGAACTCGCGGCGCAGGAACCACTGCACCGCGCTCTGCGCCACCGACCGCTCGACGGTCGGGTCGCGCCCATATCCCCGCCGCTCCGCCTCCGCCGCCAGCAGCTCGAAGCGGATCGTGTGCTCCAGATGCTCGCGCAGTGCCTGCCGGTCGCGGAACCGCGCGCGCAGGAACGGCGACTGCGCCGCGATGGCGTCCTCGAGGTCACCGACCGTGATCGTGACCTTTCCAACGCGCGCAACGATGCGCGCGCGTCGTTCCTGCTCCGTTGGGGCCTGCGCCTGTCCTGCGGGCGGCTGCGCGTCGGACGGCGCACCGGCCCAAAGCAGTAGCCCACCCCCGATCGCGATGCCGCCGAGCACACACCACGCCGACCGCTTCACGGCGACCGACCGTTTCACGCGCAAGTTCGGGGGTCAAGCACGAGGGCGCGATCGTGTCGCCCGCGCTTGCCGCTCCGCGGGGGGGACGGTATCAGCGAAGCGTGTCCGCGAAGCCTCCCCGGCCCGAACGCAAGCTCGGTCCGCGCGATCCGGCCGAGGTTCTGGGCAAGCTCGAGACGCCCACGGTGCGCTGGAAGATCGTCGCGCAAGTTGCGGCGGTCCTCGTCGCGCTCTGGGTGCTTTCGTTCGGGCTACGGCCGTGGATCGGCTGGTGGGGCGTCGCGGGAACCGCCGTTCTGACCGCGCTCGTCGCGGGCTTCGGACTGTACGCGTGGCGCCTGATGCGTCGGTCGCGTCGGATGGTCGAGCTGCTGCGCAAGGCGACGACGAGCGAGGGCCGGGCCGAAGCGCTCGCGGAGCTGGCCGCCGATGGCAAGGACGCCCTCGCGGCGCTCGCGCGAAGCCAGTTGCTGGCCCAGGAAGACCCCCACGAGGCCATCCGCGTGCTCGAGGCGGTCGATTTGCGGCGTGCGCCCGTGCTCGTCCAGGACGACGTGCGGGCCAACCTCGCGATGCTGTACCTCGTGGTCGGCCGCACCACGGACGCGCGGGCGCTCGCCGAGGTCATCCGCCTCGACCGGCAGCCGCAGCCCAAGGCCAAGGCGCTGTACGCGGCCGTGATCGCCGAGGCGTTCGCGCGCACGGGCAAGCCGGCCGAAGCGCGCACGCTGCTCGAGACGTACCCGCCGACCGACCCGGCCTACGGTGAGGTCGCGGCGCTGCTGTACCGCGCGCAGGTCTATACCTACGCGGCGACGCGCAACCGGGGCCTGGCACGCAAGGCCATGGAGGCGCTGCTCCAGATCGAGCCCAACGCGGTCGCCGCCTTCGTCAAGAGCAAGAACCCCGAGCTCGTGCAAATGGCCCGGGAGCTGCTGCGTCGCGGCGGGCTGCTGCCTCGCCCGCAGATGCGCGTCCAGCGCTAGCCCCAACCACCGCGCGGTGCCCGCGAACCCCGCGGCGGCGGCCCCCGCGAACGCTCCGATGCTGCCGCTCGTCGTGCTCCGTCTCGCGGTGCCCGCGAGCGCACAGGGACTGCTACACACGGCCGTTTTCCTCGCCGACCGAGCGATGCTCGCGCGCCACGGGACCGATTCGCTCGCCGCGATGCAACTGTGCGGCCCGCTGCTCTGGTCGACGAGCAGCGTCCTCGGCGCGTTCACGATCGGCACGGTCGCCCTGGTGGGGCGCGCCGTGGGCGCCTCGGACCGCGCGCTGGCCGCCGCCGCGGTGCGCGCCGCGCTCGCGCTCGCGCTCGTCCTCGGGACGCTCTGCACGGCGATTCTGTTGGCGCTCTCGCACGGGCTCGACAGGCTGTTTCCCGCAGCCGGCGCGGCGACGTGGGCGGCCGCGCGCGGATACCTCGCGTGGGCCTCGCCCGCGATGCCCGCACTGATGGCCGCGACGGCGGCGGGCGCCGCACTCGCCGCGGCCGGCGATACGCGCTCGCCGATGCTCGCGGCGCTGCTCGCCAACGCCGTCAACGTCGCGGTCGGCTGGCTGCTCATCTTCGGCCACGCGGGCCTGCCCTCGATGGGCGCGGCGGGCGCCGGGGCGGGCACCGCCGCCGCGGGGCTCGTCGAGCTCGCGGTGTTGTTCTTCGTGCTGCGTCGGTCCGACGGCGCCGTCACGCTTGCCGGAGCGGGCGGCGAACGCCAGGCGGCCGTTCGCATCGCGCGCGTCTCGCTCCCCGCGCTGGTCGAGCGTGTCGCCCAGCACGCGGGCTTCCTCGGATTCGTCTCGATGATTGGCGCGCTCGGTCCGCTCGCGATGGCCGCCAATCAGGCCGTGGTCAGCCTCGAATCGGTCTCGTTTCTCACGATCGAGGGATTCGCGACGGCCGCAGCCGCCGTCGTCGCGCAGAAACTCGGCGCCGCCGATCCGGCGCAGGCCCGACGCGGCGCCCTCGTCGCGCTCGCCATGGCCGAAGGATTCGCGCTGCTCGTCGCACTGCTCTTCGCGACGCTTCCGGGCGCGCTGCTCTCGGCGTTCAGCCCGGGACCCGAGGCCGTGCGCACCGGTCTGCCGTGCATGTTCGTCGCGGCCACCGCGCAACCCTTCATGGCCGCCGCGGACGTACTCGGCCAAGCGCTGCGCGGGGCCGGCGCGACGCGCTCAACGCTCCTCGTGGTGCTCATGGGCGGCCTGCTCGTGCGCCTGAGCGCGACGGCGCTTTTCGTGTTCGGGCTCGGGCTCGGCCTGACCGGCGTGTGGCTCGGATCTACGGTCGACTGGATCGTGCGAGCGGGTCTGTCCGGCTGGTTGTTCGCCCGGGGCGACTGGGCACGCGCGCGAGTCTGACCGCGCCGGCCAGGTTGGGGGATCGCACCGTCCACTCGGTCTCGCGCTCCGAGTTGGGCTCGGACTCGGTCTCGGTCTCGGTCTCGAACGCGGGGCCCGACTCGGGTTTGGACTCGGACTCGGACTCGGATTCGGTCTCGGTCTCGGACTCGGTCTCGCTCTCGGACTCGGACTCGGGTCCTGCTTTCCCCGGGCGCCGACCGCGCGAGCCGGGTCTCCTCAGCGCGCGCCGTCCACCGCCATGCGCGAGGCTCCGTCGGGCCGCACCTCCACGCGCGTCGCCGGCGAGCCGACGATGCGGAACTGCAGCGCGCCGTCGGGGGTGCGCGCCGCGCGCGCTTGCGGAGCGAGGTCGAGCAGCGCGAACAGCCCGCGCGTGCGGTCGTTGCGATTGCGGTACGCATCCTCGAACGCGACGCGCGCCTGCACGTCGAGGCGGGTCGAGCGCAGCGTCCGACCCAGGCGCACGCTTCCGGCCCCTTGCAGCCGCACGTCGCGACCGACTGCCCGCAGCCGCTCGATCCGCACCGTGCCCTGCTCGATGCGCGCGCGCAGCTCGAGCGTCCCCGCGTCGACCGGGTCGAGCGTCAACCCTTCGCGCATTCCCTCGATGGGGATGCGCGAGCGGCCGTCGCCGACGCGCAGCCCCTCGATCGTCAGCTCGATCGCACCCGACGCATTCGCCGGATCGGCTTCGTAACGAACTTGAATCCGACCACGCGCGAGCCCCTGCACGGGCACCGGCAGCATCGCACGCAGGGGCAGCTCGCGAAGGGGGAGCCGATCGATCGTCGCCTCGAGCTCGATGACCCGGTCCGAGCCACTGACGACGTCGGCCTGCACCAGGCCATCGCCCAGGCGCGCCTCGAGGCTCCCACCGAGATCGCCGCCGAGCAGCGAAAGAACCGACAGGCGCGCCGACACTTCGTCGACGTGCAGCCGTACCGGTGGCGCGTCGGGGCCTGCACGCGGCCGCACGAGCAGGACCTGGCGCGCCCGCAACCCCGTCAGCCACGACGGCCCCAGCTCGCCCACCGTTAGCTCCCAGCCCTGCCGCGCCGCGTGCGCCTGCGCGACGAGCGCGAGCCGTTCCCACGGAAACGTCCAGTACGCCGAGACCACGAGGCAGACGACCCCGAACGCGACGTAGCCCGCCACGCGCAGCAGCCTGCGCGACCAGCGAAGCGCCGGAGACATCGACGTGCGCGCGGCGCGCATCAGGGCGCCTCGGGACCCGCCCGACCGCCCGCGCGCACCGCGGCGCGCGCCCGGCTCGGACCCGGACCGCCGGGGGACGAGACGCGGTCGAAGGCCACCACGCCGAGCTGCACGTTGTAGCGGTCGCCGCTCTGGAAGTGGTCCACCTGGATGCGATCGACGGCCACGGGGTACGGCGCGCGATCGACCGCCGACAACAGACCGATCGTCGTGCGCAGCCCGACGCCCGGCAGGGTCACGCGCACCGAACGCCGCGTGTAGCCGCCCGACTGCCGGTCCGGCTGATCGGTCACCTCGAGCGGGTTCGTGTACCCCGCCTCGCGCGCACGCGCCTCGAGGAAACTACCCAGCGGCGGCGCAGGCGTCTCGTAGCGCGCCAAGGCCGCGCGCCGCTCGGCGGCCGCGGCGGCGAGACGATCGGACGCGCGCTCGATGTCGCGAAGGACGGCCCGGATCTCGTCGCGTTCCGCCTCGCGCGTCGCGATCGCGTCGAGCACGAGCCACGAAGGCACGAACAGCGCGAACAGGCCGAGCAGCACGCCGAGCACCGTGACCAGCCGACGCTCGCGCTCGGTCAGCTCCTCGTACGCTCCACGCAACCGTTCGAGCACGCTCAGCCTCCCCGTCGCACGCGACTGCCGGTCTTGGTCGCCGGCGCGCGTGTCTCGCCCGGACACGCGATGATCGCCTGTAGCTCGTAGTTGAGACCCTGGCCGCCCGGGCCCGGCCGCGTGGGGCCCTTCTCGACGCGCTCGAAGCAGGGGTGCCCTTCGAGCGCCTCGGCGACCCGATCGCGCTCGGCGACGCTAGCGAGCGTACCATGCAGGTCGACGCGGCCGCCCGGTCCCTCGTCTTCGAGCTCGATGGTCAGCCGTCGCACGTCGTGCCCGACGTCGGCCGGGAATACCTCGCTGATGGCGGCGAGCGCGTCGAACGCGTCGAAGCGCGGCAGCGGATCGGTCTGGCGCGGGCCGCGGCGCAGCAACTCGCGCGCGCGCGCCGGATCGGTCACGCGCTCGCCGAACACACGCTCGGTCACCTCGCCCAGGCGGGCACGCAACGTCTCGTGCTCCGCCGAGACCACGGCGTGCCGCGCCCACACCGAGAGCCCGAAACACGCCATCACGACGGTGGCGCCGATCGCGATCCGTCGGCCGTGCTCGCGCACCAGCGACCGCGCGACGCGCGGTGCGAACTCGCCCTGCAGCAGATCGATGCGCGGACCCGCTCGCGCGACGCGTGCGGCGAGCGCCACCGCGCGTGCAAAGCGTGCGGGCGCGCCGTCGGTACCCGCGACCGGCGGCAGCGCGAGCGGCTCGACGTCGCAACCCAGACGCGCCGCGAGCCAACCCGGTGCGTGCGGGTCGTCGGCCGCATCGCCGCAGAGCAGCGCGCGCGCCGGCGGATCGCCTCCCGCGGCGAGCCACGCGGCCAGCGTCTGACGGAGGGCAACCTCGAGCGAACCGTCGCGGGCGTGCACCATGCCGGCCGACAACGTGCGCGCGAAAGCCGTCCTGCCGCCCTGCAGTACGCACACGTCGGTGTGATCGGGCTCCACGTCGAGCAGCAGCCACGGTCCGCCGCTGGCCAGCTCGGGGACGAGCGCAACGAGCCCGTCGAGCGCCGCGGCCCCGGCCGCCATCTCGCGCGGCTCGAGCCCGCCCGCCTTGAGCCGGGCGATCCGCGCGGCCACCCGTTCCCGAAGTGCCGCGGCCGCCAGCAGCCGGACCGTCTTGCCCGTGATCTGCACCGGCTGGAACGCGAGGACGGCTTGTTCCGGGTCGAACGGGAGCACGCCTTCCAGCTCGTGCGGCAATACCTCGGCGACGCGCCGCGTCGCCGCCGCGGGCAACTCGACGGCCCGCAGGCTCACGTCGACTCCCGGCAGATGCACGACCACCGCCTGCGGAGCAGGTCGCGCAAGCGGGGCAAGCGCTCGCACCGCCTCGCGCAACGAATCGTCCCCACCCGAGGGGGCGCTCGGTCGCGGCGAGTCCGAGGGCTGCGCGACCCCGGCGGACGTTGCGGCGTTGAGCGATCCGGACGCCGGGGCGATCGGCACCTCGAGGCACGCGAGCAGCTCCGCGCGACGCAGCGTGGTGCGGACAAGCGCCGCGCGCAGCCTCGCTTCCCCGACGTCGATGCCCAGCACGCGTGCCATCGCGATCAATCCACCCGGTAATGGTGCACCACGCCGAGCGGCGGCATCCGCCCGGCGTTGGGCGGCGGCGGCGTCCACTGGTCGTGGAAGTTGACGACGGCGCGCAGCCGCACGCGCGCACGGCCGACCACACCCGTCGACTCGATGGTGAGGATGCGCGCCGCGGTGACGAAATCGTTCTCGATGGCAACGCGGCGGTCCGCGGGGATCGTCACCGGACGGAACAGCAACGGGTGGTCGGCCCCGAGCAGGGCGCGCAGCATCGGGTACAGGTCGTGCGGGCCGCCGCCCCCCTCGACGAACGTCAGGAAATCCGAGGCGCGCGAGAAAAACGGCAGCGGCGCGATCGCGCGCACGGTGCGCACCAGCTCGATGAACTTGGCCACCTCGCGCGGGTCGGCACACAGCGGCTGATCGCCCAGGTGCGAGCACAGACGCGCGAGCAGCACTTCCGGCGGCGCCTCGTTGGGATTGACGGCGCCCGAGCCGTACACCGTGACCGTCCGCGCCTGCAAGTCGTCGGGCACCGGCTCGACGAACGTCGCCCAGAAGTCGTCGCCGACGCCGCGAACCAGCCGAAGCTCCTCGAGCGAGTCGAACGGCGCGTTCTTGACGAAGTACGGGTCGGCATACGTGCGATAGACGTCGTCCTCGGGGCCGCCGGATTGCACGCGGCCCGCGCCCGGATCGAACAGCGTCCGTTCGGTGTCCCCGTCCCACCAGTCGACCAGCGCGGAGACGACGTCGAGCCGCGAGGTGTGACGGCCCTCCGCGTCGGGCCGCTCGAAGAGCGGGTCGAACGGCGAGGGCGCATGGTAGCCGCCCATCAGCGCGAACATCTGCATCGCCACCGATCGGCGCGCCTCGTCGCCGTCGCGCAGCAGCGGATCGTTGACGTTGATCTTCGCGTTCTCCGCCACCGCGACGATCGAGCAGGTCCCCGGCGTCTCGCCCAGGCCCTGCGCGGCGCCGAAGTCGATTCCGGCCTCGTCGCCGCGTTCGCGCGCGTTCGACCAGTCGCAAAATGGCGCGAGCACCTCGTCGGCGAGCGTCCAGACCGGCAACTGCGGCGGCGGTCGACGCAACAACATCTGGTAGAGCGGCGCGACGACGGTCCGGATCCGCTCCTCGGAGGCGACGAGCAGGCGCGTCAACTGCAACCCCGAGCGCGCCATGAACTCGGCTTGCACCTCGTCGCGGCGCGCGACGCCGACGGCGTGCGCGACCGCGGCGCTCTCCTGCATGTCGTAGAGCACCACGCCGAGGATGGAGACCGTCGAGAGCACGAGCACGAGCGCCACGCCCTGTTCGCGGCGCGAGGCCCCCGGTGGCCGGCGACGCGCACCGGGCACCACGCGGACAAGCTCGCGGCGGCCCGGCGGCCCGCTCGTCGACGTCGGAGGCGGTGCGACGCGGCTCATCGGGCCCGATACGCGGCGTGATTGAGCGCCCACACGATGGGAAGTTGCGCGCGCGTACCGAAGGTGCGCGCCCGGCCGTCGCGCCAGTCCTCGACCGTGAGGCGGATGCGCACCTGCGCGGGGAGTCGGTTGGGCTGGGCGGCCGGTTGCGTGCTGTCCCACGCGTCGAGCCACTCGCCCTGGACGGGGTCGAGGTACTCGAACTGCAAGTCGCGCACCCCGTCGAGCAGCACCTCGAACCGACCCCCTTGCGTCGCGTCGTCGTCGATCCGGTGCTGCTCGCGACGCACCAGCCGCCGCAGCCCGGACCGGTCCGGGTCACGCGCCAAAAAGTAACCCAGCTCACATTGATCGCTCTCGCGCGCGTCGCGGCGCAAGCGGCGGTGCGCGAACGCCGTGAAATCGACGCGGTCGCCGCCCGGCCGGTCCTTGCCGACGAATGCCGTCCGCACGACCTGCAGCGAAGGGTTGTCGGGCCGGTGCACCGAGACGAACGCCATCGACAGCTCGCGCTGCATCCGGTCGAGCGCCCCCATCACGGCGCGCGTCTGTTCGAGCGCCCGCTCCATACGCGTCCGGTTCCGGTTCGTCTGCGAGAAACCGTTCCAGACGAGCGTGCCCACGACGGCGAGGATCGCGACGGCGACCATCGCCTCGACGAGCGTGACGCCCGCCCGCCGTATGCCGCGTCCGATCACGAGCCGCCTCCGGGTGCAGCTCCGGGCACCGACGGTGGCGGCGACGGCCCCTCGCCGACGAGGTACTGGACGACGTCGAAGCTCCGTTCGCGCTCCCCCTCCTGCCACCGCACGGTCACGGTGGCCCGCCGGACGCGTTCCTCGATCTCCGGCTTGAGGACGGGAAACGCGTGCGCGAAGGCCAGGCTCGCAAGCCCCCCAGGCCCGGCCGTGGCCTCACCCGCCAGAATCTGCTCGAGCGACGGGCTCGACGCCTCCTCCCCGGCTCCCGGTTCGCCGACTGCGGGGTCCGCGAGCTCGTCCAGCTCCGGCAACACGATGCGCTCGACGCGCCACGTACAGCGGAAGCCCTCGACCTCGGCGTGCTCGCAGCAGCCATCCTCGTCCGCGGCCTCCACTGCGGGCAATCCTTCCTCCGCGACGCGCTCCTCGATCTCGGCCATCTTGCAGCGCGCCAGCACCGCGGCCGTCTCGTAGCTTCGCGCACGCGACGCGGTTCGGATCGCGCCGGCCTCGCCCGAGAAGATGGCCGTCAGGGCGAGTCCCAGGATAAGGACGGCCACCATGACCTCGAGCAGCGTGAATCCCGTGGCGCGCTTCACGACACCGGCTCCGGCGCCTGCTCCTCGAGGCGATCCGCATCCGGAGGCTCGTACGCCCCCTCGTGGATCGTCGCGCGACCGGTCAGCGGGTGAATCTCGACCGACAGCACCCGATCCGAGCCGTGCAGACCGATCCACACGACCGCGTGCTCCGCCCGGCCACCCGGAAAGAAGTGCACCGCGCCGCGCCCCGTCTCGCGCGGCACGGGCTCGTGCGCGACGTAGAGGCGGCGCAGACGCACCTCCCCCGAGCGCGAGACCGAACGGGCCGCGAACCGACGCAGCGGACGGCCCTCCGCGTCGGTCAGCGGACCGAACGGGCTTTCGCCGAACGAGGGATCGAGCGTGCGCTCGAGCCGCGCGCGCGCCGCCTCCCATGGATCGACGGCCGCACGAGCCGCCTCGTGCTCGTCGAGCCGTTGGCGCGTGCGGTCGGACGCGGCGGCCAGCACGACGCGACCGTGGGCCTCCTCCAGCGCGAGGGTGTGCCGATCCAGGTCGAGCACCAGCCGGACGGTCGTCCCCTGGGCGTGCGCCCTTCCGTAGGCGAACCGCGCCGCGGCTGCGACCCGCATCGCCGCCGAGCGCTGCTGGCTGCGCCCGAGCGCGCCGAGTCCGAAACCCACGCCACCCGCCACCAGACCGAGAATGGCGACGACGACGAGGATCTCGACGAGCGTCATGCCCGCGCGCGAGGCGCGAGCCGCGCACGCGGCGCGCCGGGTGGGCGTCACTGGACGTCGTCCTCCGTGCCCATCTGGCCGTCGGGGCCGGCCGAGCGCACGACGATCTCGTCGCCCTGACATTGGATCTCGAAGGGGTTGTCCCACGCGTCGGTCGTGCGCGTGCCCCGACGCAGCTCCCCGCTCTCGAGCAGGTCCTCGAGGGTGGGGCAACCCGTGCCCGCCTGCGTCGAGCCCGCCAGGTACGACTCGACCGCCGAGCGGATGGTCGCGGCGTCGGTGCGCGTGCTCTCGATGCGCGCCTGCCGCACCTTGGGCAGCACCGCCACGCCGACCGCCGTGGCGATGAGCGCCATGATGATGACCACGACCATGATCTCCACGAGGGTCATTCCCTCGCGCGAACGCCGTCGCTCACTTTCGCGGTACCTCGACATGATTCACCTCACGTTCTCTGCGTCGAAGAAATCGCCGTCGGGCCCTGCGGACAGCACGTCGGCGTCGTCCGGATCGAAATGTCCGGGGCATCGGACGTACAGCAAGCGCCCCCAGCCATCACGGGGCGGCTCGCGCAGCCAACGTCGGCCCGGTCGTCCCGCGCGCACCAGCTCCTCGAGCGAGCCGGGGCAACGTCCGTACTCTCGGCGGAACGCCGCAAGCGCACGGCGCGTCTCGTCGATGGCGAGCCGCGTTCGACGCCACCGCTCGGCCCGCGCCCGCGCGAGCCCGGCGACACCCAGAGCCACGACGAGCAGGATCGCGCCGAGCACGAGCCAGCGGCGACGCCCCGACCAGGACGCCCACGGACGGCCCGCGCGGCCTTCCCACGGCATCGCGATCGTGCGTGCGCCTCGACGTCCCATGGCTCACCCGATGAACTCGTTGATCTGCAACAGCGGCATGAGGATCGAGAAGGCGATGGCGCCCGACGCGCCGCCCATGATCACGATGAGCAGCGGCTCGAGCAGCGACGTCATCGCCGTCAGGCGCGCCTCGACCTGCGCGTCGTAGGCCGCGGCCACGTGCTCGAGCATCTCCTCGAGCTGACCGGAGCGCTCGCCGACCGCGATCATGTGCGTGACGATGGGGGGGAAGCGCCCGCTGCGCCGCAGCGGCGCCGCGATGCTCTCGCCCTCGCGGACCGATTCGCGCGCCTCGTCGACCACGCGCATCAGCTCCGTGTTGCCCAGCACGTCGCGCGTGATCTCCATCGCGCGCAGCACGGGCACTCCGCTGCGCAACAGGGTCGCCAGCGTGCGCGCGAAGCGCGCGAGGGCGACCATCACGACGAGCGTGCCGATCTGCGGAACGCGCAGCACGAAGCGGTCCCAGCGCCGGCGCCCCTCGGGACTGCGCTTCCAGCGCCGAAACCACGCGATCGCGCCGACCAGCAGCCCGAGTAGCAGCCACCACCATCCCGTCAGCACGTCGCTCGTGAAAATCAGCAGCCGCGTGTACCACGGCAGCGCCTGCTCGAAGTCCGCGAAGATCGCCGTGACCTTCGGCACGACGACGACCATCATGATGCTCAGGATCACGACGCTCATCGCCGCCATGAACGCGGGGTAGGCGATCGCGGCGAGCACCTTGCTGGTCAGGCGCGACTGCGCGTCCAAAAAGTCCGCCAGCCGCCCCAGCACGACCTCGAGCGTGCCGCTCGCCTCGCCGGCGGCGACCATGCTCACGTACAGTGGCGAGAAAATCGCCGGGTGCGCCCGCATCGCGTCGGCCAGGCTCGAGCCCTCGTTGACGCGATCGCGAACCTGGGTGAGCGCGGCGCCCAGCTCGGGCTGCTCGATCTGCTCGATCAAGGCCCCGAGCGCCTCGACCAGTGGCACGCCCGAGCGCAGCAGCGTCGCGAGCTGACGCGTCGTGACGGCGAGCTCCGCACGCGGCCGGGAGAACGCCCGCACCAGCCGCCGCAGGTCCACCTCGCGCCGACGTCGCTGCCGCGCGGCCTCGGCCTCGAGCACCTCGGTGACGAGGATCCCCTCCCGACGCAGCGTCGCGCGCAGCGCGCGCGGGCTCTCGGCGTCCCGCACACCGCGCACCGAGCGGCCCGTCGGCCCGATTCCGCGCCACGCGAAGACGGCCATCCCGCCCTCCTCAGCCGATCTCGCCGCCCTGCGTCGCGGCGAGCACCTCCTCGACGCTCGTGTGCCCGGCGAGCACCTGACGCGCACCGTCCTCGCGGAGCGTCCGCATGCCCCGTTGCTGCGCGATGCGCATCAGGGACGTCGCGTCCACGCCGTCGAGAATGCCGCGCCGCACCGCATCGTCGACGATCATCAGCTCGAAGATGCCGATGCGGCCGCGATAGCCCACGCCGGCGCAGCGCTCGCATCCGGCAGGTCGATGGAAGCAGGCGGCCGCAAGCGCCGGCGCGGACGGGTCGAGCCCGAGCGCACGGACGTCCTCGGGCGTGGGCCGGTACGGCACGCGGCAGTGCGGGCAGAGCCGACGCACCAAGCGCTGCGCGAGCACCGCGAGCAGCGAGCTGGCCATCAGGAACGGCTGCACGCCCATTTCGGCCAGCCGCGTCGCCGCGCTCGGCGCGTCGTTCGTGTGCAGCGTCGAGAGCACCAGGTGCCCGGTGAGCGAGGCGTGGATCGCGATCTCGGCGGTCTCGCGGTCGCGGATCTCGCCGACCATGATGACGTCGGGATCCTGACGCAGGAATGCCCGCAGCCCGGCGGCGAAGGTCAGTCCGATTTTCGGCTGCACCTGCATCTGGCTGATGCCGCGCAGCTCGTACTCGACCGGATCCTCCACGGTCAGGATGTTGATGTCGGGGTGGTTGATCTTGTTGAGGCAGGCGTACAGCGTCGTCGTCTTGCCCGAGCCCGTCGGGCCGGTGACAAGCAGGATTCCGTCGGGGCGCGTGATGAGGTGCTCGATCTGACGGAGCTGCTCCGGGTCGAAACCCAGCTCGGGCAGGTCGAGCAGCACCTGCTCCTTGTCGAGCAGTCGCATGACGATGCGCTCGCCGCGCGCGGTCGGAATCGTCGAGACGCGCACGTCGACCACCTTGCCGGCGATCTTCTTCGTGATGCGCCCGTCCTGCGGCAGTCGCTTTTCCGCGATGTTCAGGCCGGCCTCGATCTTCACGCGGCTGACGATGGACGGCAGGAAGCCGCGGTGGGCCGTCTTGCGCGGATAGAGCCGACCGTCGATGCGGTAGCGAACGACGACCTCGCGCTCGGTCGGCTCGATGTGGATGTCCGAAGCGCGTTCCTTGACCGCCGTGTAAAAGAGGTTGTTGACCCATCGGATGACCGGCGCCTCGTCGGTCACGTCGATGAGGTCCCGCAGCTCGTCGGCCTGGTCCTCGCCCGCGCGCGCCTCCGAGAGCGCCGCCTCGTCCTTGCGCTCGTAGAGGCGGTTGATGGCCTGGTCGATCACGTCGCCGGGCGCGGCCACCGCCGCGATCGGCCGCCCGAGCATCGCGCGCAGGTCGTCCAGGGGCGCCGTCGCGAGCGGGTTGGCGATGGCGACGCACAGGACGCCGTCGCGCTCGCCGATCGGAACGAGCCGGTGCTGGCGCGCGAACGCGATGGGAACCGCATCGGCCAGACCCGCCGGCACCTGTTCGACGGCGATCTGCGCGAGTACGGGCACGCCCACCTCCGCGGCGAGCGCGCCGAGCAACGTGCGCTCGTCGAGCGCGTGGGTCGCGAGCAGCACGTCGAGCAGATCGGCCCCGCGCTCGCGCGCGACCGCCACGCAGTCGGCCAGTCGCTCCGGCGCGACCACACCGCGTCGCACGAGGACTTCTCCGACCCAGGGCGTGCTCATCTCGACTCGTACGGCGAAACGACCACCGGCGCGCCGCTCGCCGCCGCCCCCTCGCCCTGCGGACTGGCCTGCGGGGCGTCCGGACCGATGACCGTCGCGTCGGCTTCCGGCTCCGGTTCGAGTGACGCGCCGACCGCCGGCCGCGGCACGTGCGCCGGGGGCGGCCTCGACCGGGCCTGCTCGAGCAACCGCGCCTCCTCGTCGAGCCGCGCGATCTCACCCCAGATCTCGGCGACCATCCCGCGCGTGCGCGACCAGTCGATGGCGGGCTCGTACTGCGCGTCGCCGAAGACGAAGTATCGGTCGAGGAACTCCTGCCGCTCGCGCATCTTGCGCTCGAAGATCGCGCGCAGGTCCGACGGCTGACGGATGATGTACGGGGTGAGGAACAGCAGCAGGTTGCGTTTCTGCGTCTCGCGCGTGCTGTGCCGGAACAGCGCGCCGAGCAGCGGAATGTCGCCGAGGATGGGGATCTTGCGCTCGCTCGTGGTCACCACGTCGCGCATCAAGCCACCGATGACCACGGTCTGTTGATCGCGTACCACGAGCTGCGTCTTGGCCGTCCGCTTGGTCACCGAGCGCACGCCCAGCGTCCCCTCGGTCGCGGCCCCCGCCTCACTGATCTCCTCCTGGATTTCGAGGCGGATTTCCCCCTGCTCGTTGATGTGCGGCGTGATGCGCAACGTGGTGCCCACGTCCTGCCGCGGCACCGCCGTCCCGAAGCCGCCCGCCAGCCCCGCCAGGCCCGCGAGCCCCGCAGCGCCCGCTGCGCCCGCGGTGCCTTGCGCGCCGGCCAGTCCCCCGAGCCCGAGCAACCCGCCGAGGCCCGCCAGCCCCCCAAGCCCGACCGAGGTCTGCAGCGGCACGTTCTCGCCCACGCTGATCTCAGCCTCCACGTTGTCCATCGCGAGGATGTGCGGCGTCGCGAGCACGTTGGCGTCGCCGCTCGTCGCGATCGCGTTGAGGGCCACGCCGAACGCGGGCACCGAGATGCCGACGAGCTGCTGCGAGCCGGGAATCGTCGGCCCGCGCACGCCGAGCGCGAGGCTCGTCAGCGCCTCCTGCCCGCCGAATCCGAGCGAGCCCTGCGCGTGGAAGCCCAGGATCGACAGCGAGCCGTCGGTCGGGAAGTCCGCCACCCCTCCATGCATCGACAGTCCGAAGGACCGCGAGCGATTGACCGACAGCTCCATGATCACGGCCTCGATGAAGACCTGCCGGCGCGGCTGATCGAGCCGCTGGATGACTGCGCGCAGCGCCGCGTAGTCCTGCGGCGAGCTGGTGACAACGAGCGCGTTGCGCGCCTTGTGGGCCGTGACGCGCACCTCGCCCTCGAACAGGGGCCCACTTCCCCCGCTCGCTGCGCCCTGCCCTCCCCCCTGCCCGCCGCCGCGCCCGCCCTGGATCACGTTCTGTAGCGTCTGGGCGAGCTCCTCGGCGTCCCCGTGCTGCACGTCGTGCACGTGCACGCGACCGGAGCCCGCCACCGGGACGTCCAGCTCGCGAAGCACGTCGACGATGCGCAGGTACGCGCGCTCGGTGGCCAGAATGACGAGCGAGTTGGTGCGGTCGTCGGCCAGGATCTTGCTGATGCGCGACTCGGCGCTGCTCGCGCCGAACGTCTCCGCGCCCGGCTCGGGCTGTGGCGAACCCGGCGAGTCGCCCTGGCGCACCGGACGCGGAGGCGAAGGCCGCCCCGAGCCCGGCGGGCCCGTCTGCCCCACCGGAAAGATCTCCTGCAGCCGCTGCGCGAGCTCGGTCGCGCTCGCGTGGTGGACGGGATGCACCCAAATCTGTTCGCCCGTGCGCGGAATGTCGATTTCCTCGACCAGGCGCAGCATGCGCCGAACGTTGCTGCCCGTGTCGGTCAGGATCAGCGTGTTGGTGGGCGCATAGGCGGTGACGTTGCCCTCGCGCGACTTGAAGCGACCGAGCAGGTTGGCGACGTCCTCGGCGCTGACGTACTCGAGCCGGTGCAACCGCGTGATGAAGCGGTCGTCGGCCGGCGCCGCGGCGGCATCGCCGTAGATGGCCAGCGGTTGCGTCTCGATCCCCGCGGATTCGACGATCTTCAAATAGCGTCCCGACGGAACGACGGTCATCCCGTTGAGTTGCAGGATGGACAAGAACGCCTCGTAGGCCTCCGCGGCCGTCACCTGCGTGGGCGCGTACACGGTGGCCTTGATCGAACGGAGCTTGCCGGGAAGGATGAAGCGCTTGCCCGTGATGGAAGAGATGAGGCGCACCAGATCGGGCAGGTCGGCGTCCTCGAGGTTGAACGTCACGCGCGCGCCGGGGCTCGTGGGCCGGTAATCGATGCCGGTCTCGAACGGCTGTAGATTGCCGGGAAGCGCGGGCGGCGCAGGCCGCGTTCCCGTGCCCGTGCCCGGCGCGGCGGGGGGCCCGGAAGGCGGTCGGGCTTGGCCGTCGGGGGGCTGCCCTTCGCCCGGCGCCGACCCCGTCGGCCCCGTCGGCGTTTGCGGACGTTGCTTCTGCAGCAGAGGCCCAAGCCGATCATCGGGAAGCCGGGGCCGCGGACCGGCCGGTCGTTCCTGCGCGTGGACCAGACCGATGAGCATCGCGCCGGCGCACGCGCCCAGCACGGCGGCGGCCGTGGGCACTGAGAGGGTCGAGGGCAGACGGAAGCGATTCACTGGATGTCGTAGTCGAGGGTCATGGGCTGGCCGCGGCGCTCGATCGCGACCGACAGGTGCGGCACATCGCGCAACCGCGCGTACGCCTCGAGTGCGCGGTCGGGCGAGGTCATGTCGAAGCCATTGATGGTGCGCAACATGTCGCCGTTCTGCAGCCCCAGCCGACTGAGCAGCGAGTTGCGCCGGATGCCGTACAGCTTGACGCCGACGACGCGCCCGCCCTCCTCGTGCGGGATGATGCGCGCGGTCCGCATCATCTCGGCCTGGTTCTCCAGCAGGCGATTGACGAGACTGCGTTGGACGGCGTAGCGCGTGTCGCTGACCTGGCGAATCCCGGCCTCCAAATCCGCCTCGCTGATGCCGCCGCTGGAAGTGGCCGGCGGCTCGACGAGCGCCACCTCGGCCGGTCGTTCCTGCACGACGGTGGCCGCCGAGGCGATCGGGCCCGAGCCGGGCCGCGCGCCGCCCTGGGGAGAAAACATGGCGAGCGAGCACAGCGGGCCCGATCCGGGCCGCAGCAGCACCGACGAGGGCAAGATGTCGACGAGCTCGCGTTCGGCGACGCGCATGCCGCGCCGGTACAGCATCGCCTTGCCGGTCGCGTCCGTGATCGCCGCGAAGGAGCGATCGGGATCGTGCGCGTGAACCACGGCGGCGACGAGCCGAACGGCGCCCTCGCAGGGCGGGGGCGGAGCGAACGGATCGACCTCGGCCGGCGCGCTTTCCGACGCGGGCTCGGGCTCCTGTTCCCCCGGCGGGGGCCGCGTCAGGTCACCGCTCGACCGGTCGAAGATGTTCCGCGCGAGAATCCGTGTGCCGTCCACCGTGCGCTGCACGGTGGGCGGCGGGGGCAGCGCATCGCCGCGAGGCCCGACCGGTGGAATCTCGACCCCGATCAGTGATGCCGCGAGCCACTGCGTCGCGGCGCTCGAAAGGAAATAGCTGCAGAGCGCGATCGTCGCGAGCGTGATGAGCACCGCCACACGCGTGCGCGCGACTCCAGGCATCGACCGGGATCGGTATCAGCAACTATCGTGCCTCGAAATAATTTCCTGTAGTTTCGATGAGATCGGTGGACGACCCCGACCGTCATCCGCAGCTGAATCCGACAGCGTGACAGGAGCTGGCCGCGCATCGGACAAACTGGCAGAAGCGTTCTCGGACTCGGGCTCAGGCTCGGACTCCGACTTGGACTCGGGCCCGGACTTCGGGCTCGGGCTCGGGCTCGGGCTCGGGTTCGGACTCGAGCTTGGAGTTGGCCTCGGGCTCAGGCTCAAACTCTGACTTGGACTCGGGCCCGGACTTCGGACTCGGTCTCGATCTCCGAGTCGCGCTCGGTCGTTGCCCCGTGGTCACTCCGTGCCGACGCGCCGGTAGATGGTCCGCGCGCTGATGCCGAGAAGCCGCGCCGCGGCCTGCTTGTCACCCCCGGTGTGCGCGAGCGTCGCCGCGATGACGCGCCGCTCGATCTCGTCCAGAGGCGTGCCGATCGCGAAGCTCAACATGCCCGCAGGACCGCCTGCGGGCTCGACGACCGACGGCGGAAGGTCGTCGAGGCCGAGCCTGCCGTCGCGATCGAGGACCACGGCCCGCTCGACGGCGTTCTCGAGCTCGCGCACGTTGCCCGGCCATTCGTAGGCGATGAGCCGGTCCAGTGCCTCGCGCGTCACTTCGAGGCGCGTCCGATCGTTCTTGCGCGCATACACGTCGAGGAAGTGATCGACGAGGAGCGGCACGTCGTCGCGCCGCTCCCGCAGCGGTGGGCAGGAAATGGTGATGACGTGGAGGCGGTAGTAGAGGTCCTCCCGGAATTCCCCCGCGCGGACCATCTCGCGCAGATCGCGATGGGTCGCGGCCACCAGGCGGAAGCTCGCCCGCTGCGTGCGGCCGCCCAGCGGCTCGTATTCGCCCTCCTGCAGCACGCGCAGCAACTTGACCTGCACGGCGGGTGACAGATCCCCGACCTCGTCGAGAAACAGGGTGCCCCCCGCGGCCTGCGCGATGCGTCCCTCGCGGCGCGCGTGCGCGCCGGTGAACGCCCCCTTCTCGTGGCCGAACAGCTCCGCTTCGACGATGGTCTCGGGCAGCGCCGCCAGGTGCACCGGCACGAACGCCCCCGTCCGGCCGCTCTCGGCGTGCAGCAGCCGCGCGACGAGCTCCTTGCCCGTGCCGCTCTCGCCGACGATGAGCACGGTGGCCGAGGACGGCGCGGCCTGCCGCGCGATTTGCAACGCGTGGCGCAAGGCAGGCGAGGAGCCGACGATGGGCCGGGCGCGCAGCGCCGAGAGCTCCTCGCGCAGCGTGCGGTTCTCGGCGACGAGCGAGCGGCGCTCGGCGGCCTTGCGGATGGTTTTGACGAGATGGACGCGCCGCAGCGGCTTCTCGAGGAAGTCGTACGCGCCGCGACGCATCGCCTCGACGGCCGTCTCGATGGTGCCGTACGCGGTCATCACGACGACCTCGCTGTCCGGAGAGACGGTCTCGAGCGCCTCGAGCAGCTCGAGGCCGTCGCTGCCCGGCATCATCAGATCGGTCAGAACCACATGGACCCGGTGCGTCCGGGCCAGCTCGAGCGCCTGCCGGACCGAGTCGGCGACCAGAACGCGCATGCCCTCCCGTGTCAGCAGCTTCTCGAGCGACTCGAGGTTGGCGCGGTCGTCGTCGACGACGAGTACCGTCGTCGTCTCCGCGGCCTCGGACGAACCGGCGAGGGTCTGCGCCACGGTTCGCAGGATGATGCGCGGATCGCCTCGGCTCAACGCGGACCCCGTGCCCGGCATCGCGGTCGCATCTCGCACGGCGCCCCGAACGAACCGTGCGTTGTGGCGCACGGTCGTCCGACGTACTAGCGTCGCGGCCACCGGAGGTGGAGAAGACATGGTGGCCCGCGACACGCCGATCCGTTCGTCGCTCCTCGCGACCGTCCTTGCCAGCCTCGGGGCCCTGGCCGCGCCATCCGCCCGAGCCCAGACCGAGCCGGCCTCGCCGACCGGTGGCTCGAGCGGAGCCCGCCTCGCGCTCCAGGCCCGCGTAGACGCATTCAACGTCGTCAACGAGGGCTTCTCCATTCGTGGAGGCCTGCTCGGGGACTTCGTGTTCGAGGGTATTTTCTTGCCGACGGCGACCGTCGGCGCACGGCTGCTCGACGGCAAGCTCTTCGTCGGCCTCGGATTCGGCCAGTACGCGTTCGGCAGCGAGGACTGCGAGAACGACGACTGCAGCGAGTTCGACGAGACCACGACGAGCGGCTACTCGTTCACGCCGCTGGCCTCCTTCGACCTGCTCTCGGACGGCGGCGGCGCGCTGTACGCATTGGGCGCGCTCACCGTCGGGACGCTCGGAGACACCACGCAGGTCAGCGTGCGGGGCGGATCGCGCACGACCACGGAGCGCGACGGGGCGTTCCTGTTCGGCGTCAACCTCGGCGTCGGACTGCGGGGCCTCGTCTCCAGGGGCGCGGCAATCGGTGGCGAGTTCGGATGGGGGTATGCTTCCGGCTCGCTCGAGGCCGATCCGGACACCGACTCGGACGACCAGTCCTTTTTCCTCCACGGATTCTTCGGCACGCTGCTCTTCGAAGGGAGCGTGGGGCTCTGACCGGCCCGGCGCACACGGCGAGCAAGGCCGCAAGCGATGCTGGTACAAGCGTGGGCCCGAGTCGGCGTTCATGACCGAGTCCACATTCGACCCCGGGTCGGAGTCGGAATCCGAGCCCGAGACCGAGCCCGAGTCCGAGCCTAAGTCCGTGCCCGAATCGGAGTCCGAGTCCGAGCCCGGGCCCGAGTCCGAGTCAGAGTCCATGACCGAGTTCTCGTTCGACCCCGGGTCGGAGTCGGAATCCGAGCCCCAGTCCGAGTCCAGGCCCGAGGGCGACTCCAATCGCCGACGCCGTGCGACCGACGTCGATGCACGCAATCCGCGCAACGAAACCCGTGACGGCGACCGTCCTGCACGCCCCGCGCGCACAGGTTGATTCGGGGAACCGATGAACCGAATCCGGCGTGCGCTGATCTCGGTGTCCGACCGACGGGGGCTCATCGAGCTGGCCCGCGCCCTCGTCACCCACGGCGTCGAGATCCTTTCGACCGGGGGCACGGCCCGCGCGCTGCGCGAGCACGGCGTCGAGGCGACCGACGTCGAACGATACACGGGTGCTCCGGAAATCCTCGACGGCCGCGTCAAGACCCTTCATCCGCGCGTACACGGCGGCATCCTGGCGCGCGATCTCGCCGAGGACCGCCACCAGCTCGCGCAGATTGGCGGCGCGCCGATCGATCTGGTCTGTGTCAACCTCTACCCATTCGAGGAAGCACTCCGAGCGGGCGCCACGACCACCGAGCTCGTCGAGCGCATCGACGTGGGCGGCCCCGCGATGGTGCGCGCGGCGGCCAAGAACCACGCGCGCGTCACCGTACTTGTCGATCCCGACGACTATCCCGTCGTGATCGCATCGCTGCCGGGCGCCCCCCCCGACGAGATTCGCCGGCGACTGGCGGCGCGCGCCTTCGCACGCACCGCGAGCTACGACGCCGCCATCGCCCGCTGGCTCGCGTCGACCGTCGCCGAGTCCGACTCGCCGTGGCCCGAGACCCTCGTGCTCGCCTGGCGCAGGGCCCAGGTCTGCCGCTACGGGGAGAACCCGCACCAGCGCGCGGCTTTTTACATCGAGCCCGCCCCGCAGCCCGGTTCGCTCGCAGCCGCGCGCTCGCTCGGCGCAGGGGGCAAGGAGCTTTCGTACAACAACCTCGTCGATCTGGACGCCGCGCTCGAAGCGGTGCGGGACCTGGAGGGCCCGGCCGCCGTGATCGTCAAGCACGCCACACCCTGCGGCGCGGCCACCGCGGCGGACCTCGAAACGGCGTTCCGGCACGCCCGCGAAGCCGACGCGCAGAGCGCGTTCGGTGGGATCGTGGCGCTGAACCGCCCGTGCGACGCCTCGACGGCGGCCGCGCTGCTCGAATCCTTCGTCGAATGCGTGGCGGCCCCCGCCTTCGAGCCCGACGCGCTCGAGCGGCTGCGCGAACGTCGCAACCTCCGCATCGTCGAGACGGGCCCGTTGCCGCCGCCCGACGCCCGCGGCACGGTGATTCGTTCGGTCGGCGGTGGGCTGCTCGTGGCCGACCGCGATGCGACGGCCGCCGGCGAAGTCGCGGCGGCGCGCGTGGTCAGTCGCCGGCCCCCCACGCAAGCGGAGCGCGACGCGCTCGACTTCGCGTGGCGTATCTGCAAGCACGTGCGGAGCAACGCCATCGTGATCGCGCGTGAGGGGCGGACCGTCGGCATCGGCGGTGGGCAGACCTCGCGCGTCGGCGCCGTCGAGGCCGCGCTCGCCCGAGCCGGTGCAGCGGCGCACGGTGCGGTGCTCGCCTCCGACGGGTTCTTTCCCTTTCCCGACGGCGTCGAACGCGCGCTCGCCGCCGGAGTGACCGCGTTCGTCCAGCCCGGCGGCAGCGTCCGCGACGCCGAAGTCGTCGCGGCCGTCGATGCGGCCGGCGCCACGATGCTCTGCACCGGTGTGCGGCATTTCCGGCACTGAAAGCGCCAAACGGAGGGATTGATGCACGCAGACGTTCCGGTTTGCGGTCTGCGGCGGCACCTCGGCTCTCCCGGGCGGTCCGCGGTCCGGCGATCCCACCGTTGCCACGACGCAGTGCCCGCCGCGGGTCTCCACGGGAGTACGGCGCATCCGCCCATGCGCGCGCACCGGGCTCCGGGCGGAGCCAATCGTCGATGGCCACGTTCGCGAGGCTTGCTGGCGCCTCCCACCGTGTTCCTCCTGGCCGTCGGGATGGGTTGTGCGGGCGCGCCTGCCACGCACCCGACGGCCGGTGCCCATCCGTCGACCCGCTATCGAGTCGGTGATTACGTCGTGTACGAGTACCGGGGGGCCTGGACGACCGCGCCGGTCATCCTCCGCGAGCGGGTCACGGCTCGAGAGGGCAATCGCTTGCGCATCGACGTGACGGCCGAGCGTGGGTCCGAGGTGAGGCGCTGGGTCCAAGTCGTCGTCGACACCCCTGAAAACCAGCGCAACAACGTCGTCGACGCTCTCTACGAAGCACGCGACGACGGGTTCGTGCGGCTGCCGAACGAAGGCAATCGCGACCTGTTCCGGCTTTACGAATGGGTGCGATTCGAGCCCGATGGGCCCGCGACGGATGTCCAGACCGTGTCCTGTGAACGCTCGTTCGGCGGACGCATCCACGCGTGCACGTGCACCCGAGGCCGCACGCGATGGAACGGCCGCCCGGTCGTCCTCGACCAGGCTCGGTGCCCGGACTTTCTCTGGACCCACGGACCGGGGGGCTTCCGCGACCCGACCACGGGAGAAGAAGTGTTCTGGATCGACGTGCTCGAATCGGGGCGTCACGCGGACGCTCGCGCCGAGCCGATGGAACCGATGCCCCTCGTCGAAGCGACCGCTCCGGCCGTTCGATGACGGGCACGATTGCGGCGCGCCACGGCCCGCACGATGCACCGAGCGGCGAGGCGCAGGCCACGAGCGTCTACGTCCACGTACCGTGGTGCGTGCGCCGGTGCCCGTACTGCGATTTCGCCACGCGCGCGGTCGAGCCGGCCGCGATCGCGCACGAGCGATACGCCGACGCGATTCTGCGAGAGCTCGAACGGCGCGCACCCGCGCTCGAGGGGCGGCGGCTCGTCTCGGTGTTCTTCGGGGGTGGAACGCCTTCGCTGTGGAACCCTCAGGCGTTGGGTCGGGTGTTGCGCGGAATCGTCGGGGCGTTCGGCGCTCGGCTCGGCGAGCTGGAGGTCAGCGTCGAGTGCAATCCCGGCTCGTTCGAGGACGATCGCGCCGCGCAACTGGTCGAGGTGGGCGTGACGCGACTGTCCATCGGGGTCCAGTCCCTCGACGAAGCGACGCTCGCGTTTCTCGGTCGGGCGCACGACGCGCGCCAGGCCCTGCGCTCCGTACGAAGCGCCTCGGAGTGCGGTGCGGCGGTGAGCGCCGATCTCATCATCGGCGTGGCCACGCTCAGCGCGATGGAAACTGCCGCTCAAGTCGCGCCGCTCGTCGAGGCGGGCGCGCGCCACGTCTCGGCCTACGTGCTCACCATCGAGCCGGGGACGCGGTTCGGCGCCCTGCACCGCGCCGGTCGGCTGCCGATCCGCACCGAGGACGACGTCGTCGAGACGTACTGGCGGCTCGCCGACGCCTGCGCGGCTGTGGGCCTCGAGCACTACGAGGTGAGCAATCACGCCGCCCCCGGTCAGCGCTGCGTGCACAACCTGCACTACTGGCGAGCCGGCGACTACGTGGGCCTGGGCGCCGCGGCGGTCGGCTGTCTCCTCGAGACCCCGGGGCGCGCACGCCGCTGGCGCAACGAGCCCGACCCCGACCGCTACATGGCGCTCGTCGAAGCGGGCCGCCTGCCCGAAGCGGACGAGGAGCGGCTGGGGCCCGCCGAGCTGGTGCGCGAGGGACTCATGCTCGGCCTGCGAACCGACGAGGGCGCCGACATGCGCGCCCTGGCACGACGCGCGGGCGTCGAGCCATCGCACGGGCGCGCGCAGGCCATCGCGCGGCGGATCGAGCGGGGCGATCTCGTGCGCGACGAGCAGCGGCTGCGGGTTCCCCGATCGCGCTGGCTTGTGCTCGATTCGATCGTCGTCGATTTGTTCTGACGAATGCGTCTGCGGATGGCAGCGCGGGATGGTGCCATGCCCGAACCTGCGCGTGAGCGTTCTCGGTGCGGGCTGGCCCCCATCGGGGCTCCTGAAGCCACGTTCCGAGGTAGCCTGCGCGCGGCGTGGCCGCGCCCGTCGAGACGCGTGATCTGGTCAAGGTTTGGGGCGCGACGCGCGCGCTCGCGGGCGTCAGCATCCGGTTCGAACCGGCCACCATCACCGCCGTGCTCGGCCCCAACGGCTCGGGCAAGAGCACCCTGCTCGCGTTGCTCGCCGGACTCGTCCGCCCTTCGTCCGGACGCGTGTTGTGGAACGGACGGGACGTGCGCCGGCTCTCCGCCGATTGGCGAGCGCGCGTGGGAATCGTCGGCCACGCCCCGATGCTCTATCCCGAGCTGACCGCACGCGAGAATCTGCGCGTGATGGCGACCTTGCACGGGCTTGCGGACGCGACCCGGCGCGTCGAGCGCGCCCTCGACCGCTTCGAAGCGGGCTCCTTCGCCGACCGCGCATTGGGACGCTGCTCGCGCGGCCAGGTCCAGCGCGTCGCGCTCGCCCGCGCCCTGCTGCACGCGCCCGATCTGTTGCTGCTCGACGAGCCGTCCACCGGCCTCGACGTCGCGAGCACGGCGCGCCTGGAGCAGGCGGTGCGCGAGGAACGCGACCGCGGCGCCGTGGTGGTGCTGGTGACGCACGACGAGGGCCTCGCCACGCGACTCGCGGACCGCGTCGTGCGCCTGCAACGGGGTCGGCTCGTCGCCGAGGAGCCGGAGGCGCCGTGATCCGCGACGGCCGCGCGGCGCTCGCCATCGCCGCCAAGGATCTGCGCGCCGAGCTGCGCGGCAAGCAGGTGCTCACGCTCGCCGTTCCGTTCGCGGCGCTGCTCGCCGTGCTCGCCTCGCTCGCCTTCTACGTCGACCGGTCCGGAGCCCGAATGCTCGCCCCCGGAGTCATGTGGCTCACGATCGCCTTCGTCGGCGTCGTCGTCGTCGGCCGCGCCTACGACCGCGAGCGGGAATGGGAGGCCGGACGCGCCTTGCTCGTCTCGCCCGTCTCCCGCGGCGCGCTGTGGGCGGGCAAGACCCTCGCCGCCTTCCTTCTCGTGCTTCTCGTCGAACTGGTCCTGGTCCCACTCGTCGCCGTCTTCTTTCACGTCGAGCTGCTCTCGGTGATCGTGCCCCTCGCCGGACTGCTGGTGCTCGGCACCGCCGGCTTCGTCGCCCCCACGTCGCTGTTCGGCGCGCTCGGCATGCGTCGCGCGGGTCACGATGCGCTCCTCGCCCTCGTCGTCTTCCCGCTCGTCGCACCCGTCCTGCTCGGCGCCGCCGTCGCCACCCGTGAGTTGCTCGACGGGGCTTCGTGGGACGATCTACGCGGCTGGCTCGCGCTGCTCGCGGCGGCCGATGTTCTGCACGTCGCAGCGGGCCTGCTCGCCTTCGGGCCCCTGGTCGAGGATTGACCGCACCGCCCGCCGACGCGAGGGCGGCGCCTCTCAACTCGGGCGGAGACTCGGACTCTGACGCGGGCTCGAACTCCGACACGGGCTCGGGCTCGGACTCGGGCTCCGAACCTGACTCGGGCTCTGACTCGGACTCGGTCTCGGACTCGGGCTGGGACTCGGACTCTGACGCGGGCTCGCACTCGGGCTCGGACTCGGTCTCGGTCTCAGATTCGGGCTCGGACTCGGACTCGGTCTCGGACTCGGGCTCGAACTCCGACACGGGCTCGGACTCGGGCTCCGAACCGGACTCGGGCTCTGTCCCGGACTCTGTCCCCGACCCAGGCTCCGGCTCGGAATCCGACTCGGACCCGGACTCGGACTCGGTCTCGGTCTCGGACCCGAAACGCCCCTCGGCAACATCGAACGACGTGCGCGCGGCCGTCCAACCGACGCAGAGCGCGAGGTCGATCGCGAGTCACGATTCCGCGCACGGGCCCGGTTCGCGGGACGAGTCGTCGACGGGATCGGCCATCGAGTCGGCCCGATCGCCACAGACGCGCTCCACGAGTCCTCCAAGCCCGTGCAGCGTTCGATTCAACCGCACGCGAAGGTGGGCGGCGACGGCCATGAGCCCCGCCGCGCGCTCGGTGGGCTCGAGCGGTTGCACCGATCGCGTCCACGTACCGGAGCACGCTCCCTGCAACATCGCGCGCGTTGCTGCCGACAGCAGGATCGGCCCATGACCACACCGGCTGCAGAGCAGGGCCCCGAGGGCCGGATCGAAGCGCGCGGCGCCGCGCTCGGGCGCCACGCGCCCGCATCGCCCACAGGCATCGAGACGTGGCGCGAGCCCCGCCAGGGCCGTCAGGCGCGCGCAGAACGCGAGCAGTGTCTCCAGCGCCGGAGCCCCCTCGCCCTGCATCGCCTCGAGCATCTGCGTCGCCGCTTCGAACAAGCGCCGGTCGGGGTCGCGCGGGGCGACGATCTCGCGGCACGCCTCGAGCGCGGCCCCGGCACACCGCATCGCGTCGAGCCGCCCGAGCAACGCGGGGTACGTGCGGACGGGCTCGGCGCTCTCCAAACGCACCAGCTCGCCTCGACCGGCGCGCAACTGCACGCGCATCCACGTGAACGGTTCGAGCGCCCCCGCGAACCGCCGTCGGCTCGTGCGCGCACCGCGCGCCATCGCGGAGACCTTGCCCAGGTCCGCGGTCAGCAGCGTGACCACACGATCGCGCTCGCCGTAGTCGACCGCGCGCAGCAGCAGCGCGTCGGTCACGGTCGTCGTCACGTCACCCGATCGCGATCGTCGTCGGCGGTCGCGGCGCTCCCGCCGCCCGCGACAGCTCGTACGGCGTCTCGCGCTGGCGGGGCTGCAGCACGATCGAGAGCGCGAGCGTGAACAGAATGAGCAAGATCACGACGACGATGGCGACGCCGAACCGTGCACCGCGCTCGGGCTGCGCGAGCACCGAGCCTGGTGGCAGGCCCGAGCCGTGGGCGGGCGCGCGGCTCCGCTCGTACAGTGCGAGCACGGGCGCCGGATCGATGCCGAGGAGCCGCGCGTACGCGCGCAGGTAGCCGCGCGCGAACACGTCCGCCGGAAGCTCGTCGAAGCGGTCCGCCTCGATGCGCTCGAGAACCCGAAGCGGGATGCGCGTGCCGCTCGCCACTTCTTCGAGCGACATCCCGCGCAGCTCGCGTTCGGCCCGGAGCCGCCGTCCCGCACTCTCCACGTCACTCCTCCAGATACCGGCGGCACGCGCGCCCGGTCTCGGTCCGCGCGTCGAGCGCGACGCAGCGCTCGAAGTCGGCGACCGCGTCCGATCGACGCCCCAGGCGCGCGCGCATCTCGCCGCGCAGCCGCCATGCCTCCTGCCAGCGCCCGCAGCGCTCGTCCGCCTCGATCGCGCGCCCGAACGCCTCCTCGGCGCCCTGCACGTCGCCGCTCGCGAACCGAACCTGCCCGAGCCAGTAGTGCCCCACGCAGAACCGCGGCTGCAGACGCACCGCCGTCTCGATCTCGCCGATCGCCTCCTCGTTGCGACCGAGCCCGTGCAGCGCACGGCCCAGATTGAGGCGAGCGTGCCACGGCTCCCGGTTGTGGATGTCCGAGGCGCTCGACCTCAGCAGTTCGACCGCCTCGGCGTGACGACCCGTCGCGACGAGCAGCCCCCCGAGCACGTTGCGCGCTTCGGCCAGCGTGCTCGGCTCGTCGTCGCGACGCTCGAGCACACCGACCGCGCGCCGCGCCAGCGCGATCGATTCGGCGTGCTCGCCCCGATCGTGGTGGATGAGGGCGAGCAGGAGCATCGCGCGCGCATTGTCGGGGTCGAGCCGCAGCGCCCGACGGGCGTGCTGGACCGCGCCCGGAACGTTGCCTTCCTCGCGCAACGAGGCTGCGAGCCGGAACTCGTGCATCGAGCGCTCCACCTCCTCCACCGACGGCCCTCCTCCACAGCCGACCAGTGCGACCGCCAAGCCAACGCATCGTGCGCGAGCCCATCGTCGTGGCCCGCGCGAGGACCGAACGCCGCGGCCCGATCTAGCCGGCACGCGGTCCGCCGTCAACGGCGCGGAGCCCCGCCGGTCAGTCATCGCGCACCTCCTCCTTGGCCCCGAGGAGCTGGAACAGCCGGCGCAGCGCCTCCAGATCGGGTACGAGCACCCGCTCGTCGACGATCCGCACGTAGCCGCCGTCGCGTAGTTGCTGCACGGTCCGCTTGACGGCATCGACGTCGAGGCCGACCCGCGCGCTCAACTCGAGCGGCGAGATCGCGACGAGCCGTCCCTCCGGGCGCTCGGGCGCCACGGCTGCCAGCCGCAGCAGCGTGTTGACGACGCGCGAGGGGTGGTCCCGCAGCATCGCGTTTTCGATGCGTTCCTCGGCCTGTTCGAGTCGTGCCACGAATTGCTCGACCATCCGTCGCGCGACGCGCGGGTTGCCTGCGAGCAACGCGCCCAGCGTCTCGCGGTCGAGCGCGAGCACCGTCGCCGCGGAAAGTGCGACGGCGCGCGCGCGATAGACCGGCTCGGCACCCGGTCCGAGCGCCTCCTCGCCGAACAACTCCCCGACGGGCACCACGCGGACGACGCGCTCGATGCCCCGGACGTGCCGGACGATGCGCACGCGCCCGGCGTGCAGCACGAATCCGTGACGCGCCGGCTGACCCTCGTCGTAGAGCACCGCTCCGGGCTCGTACGCGCGCCCGAACCGCTCCAGCAGCCGGGCCTGTTCGCCCTCGCCGAGCCCCTGCACGGCCGCGCGTGCTTACTCCGCCAGATGGCAGGCGGCAAAGTGCCCCGGCGCGACGGCCCGCAACGGCGGAACCTGCACGTCGCACAGCCCGGCGCGCGCCTTGCGGCAGCGCGGGTGGAACGAGCATCCGGGAGGCGGTGCCACGGGGCTCGGCACGTCGCCCTCGAGCAGGATCCGCAGCCGCCGTCGCTCCGGATCGGGAACGGGCACCGCCGAAAGCAGCGCCTCGGTGTAGGGGTGACGCGGCCGGTCGAACAGCGCACCGGCATCCGCCAACTCCACGATACGGCCGAGGTACATGACCGCCACGCGCCGGCTGACGACGCGGACGACGTTCAGGTCGTGCGCGACGAACAGATACGCGAGCCCCAGCTCTTCCTGCAGATCCTTCAAGAGATTGACGATCTGCGCCTGGATCGAGACGTCGAGCGCACTGACCGGCTCGTCGCACACGATGAACCGCGGCTCGACCGCGAGCGCGCGCGCGATTCCGATGCGCTGCCGCTGACCGCCGGAAAACTCGTGGGGGTAGCGCCGCGCGTGCTCCGGTCGCAGCCCGACGCGTCGCAGCAGCGCTTCGACGCGCGCCTCCCGCTCCGATGCGCTCGACACCATGCGGTGGATCTGCAGTCCCTCGGCCACGATCTGCCCGACGGTCATGCGCGGATCGAGCGAGGCGTACGGATCCTGGAAGACGATCTGCATGCGCCGACGCAGCGGCCGCAGCCTGCGCTCCGGCAGCTCGGTGATGTCGGTGCCCTCGAACCGCACGCGTCCCGACGTCGGCTCGATCAGGCGCAGCAGCAACCGCCCGAGCGTGCTCTTGCCGCAACCCGACTCCCCGACGAGTCCCACCGTCTCCCCCGCCTCGACGCGCAGATCGACTCCGTCGACGGCCCGTACCGCACCGCGAGCGCGCGAGAACAGGCCCCGCCGCAAGGCAAAGTGCTTGACCAGCCCCGTGGCCTCGACGAGCGGATCGCTCACGACGGCACCTGCACGCCCGCTTCGCGAGCCACGACGAAACACGCCACCTCTCGGTGCCCAAGACGAACGAGCGGAGGCTGCGCCTGCCGGCAGGCGGGCTCGACCCGGTCGCACCGATCCGCGAACCGGCATCCCGGCGGCAGCGCGCGTAGGTCCGGCACCACACCGGGAATGGTCGGTAGCCGCCGTGCGCGCGCGTTGTCTCCGAACCCGGGCACCGATCGCATCAGGCCTTGCGTGTACGGGTGCAGCGGTTCGGCGAACAGCGCCCGCGTCGGCGCCCGTTCGACCACCTTGCCGGCGTACATGACGACGACCTGTTCGGCGAGCTCGGCGACGACGCCCAAATCGTGCGTGATGAGGATCACGCTCATGCCGAGCTCGCGCTGGAGCCTGCCGAGCAGGTCGAGGATCTGCGCCTGGATCGTCACGTCGAGCGCGGTCGTCGGCTCGTCCGCGATGAGCAGCCGGGGCCGACAGCAAAGCGCCATCGCGATCATCACGCGCTGACGCATGCCGCCCGAGAGCTGATGCGGGTAGGCGTGGACCCTCTCGGCCGGCGCGGGGATGCCCACCTCCGCGAGCAGCTCGATCGCGCGCGCCCGCGCGGCCTTTCGGCCCAGACCGCGGTGCAGCCGAAGCGCCTCGGCGATCTGGTCGCCCACGGTGTAGACAGGGTTGAGCGCCGAGGCGGGTTCCTGGAAGATCATCGCGATCCGGTCTCCGCGAATCCGGCACATCTCGCGCTCGGAGAGCGCGAGAAGGTCGCGCCCCTCGAACCGGACGCTGCCGCGCTCGATGCGTCCCGCGGGTTCTGGAAGAAGCCGCAGCAGGGCCAGGGACGTGACCGACTTGCCGCAGCCCGACTCGCCGACGAGGCCCAGCGTCGCGCCCTCCGCGACGTCGAGATCGACGCCATCGACGGCCCGCACGACCCCTTCGTCCGTGTGGAACGCGACGGCGAGGTCTCGCACCTCGAGCAACGGCGCCGCCATGGGCGCGGCACTGTAACGAAACGGCTCGCCGCTGACCACGAGGCCGCGCACGGACTCTGGCTCGGGCTCGGACTCGGGCTCTGACTCGGACTCGGACTCGGACTCTGACGCGGACTCAGTCTCGGACTCGGTCTCGGACACGGGCTCGGGCCCGGACTCGGACTCAGGCTCGGAGTGGCCAAGCTCCGCCGGCAGCTTCAGCCGCGCGCGCCCGTGACGCCCAGCCGCTCGAGGAACCGCGTCGAGAGGCGTCCCGCACGAAAGTCCGGGTCGGCCACGATGCGCCGATGCAGCGCCACGTTGGTGCGGATGCCGCCGACGATGGTCTCCGCGAGCGCGCGGTCGAGACGTCGGATGGCCTGGGCGCGGTCGACGCCGTAGGCGATGAGCTTGAACAGCAGCGAGTCGTACGCCCCGGGCACGCGGAAGCCACCGTAAATCCCGCCATCGACGCGAATGCCGGGGCCGCCCGGCGGGACGTACTCCGTGATCAGACCGGGCCAGGGCACGAACGTCTCCGGATCCTCGGCGTTGATGCGGCACTCGATGGCGTGGCCGCGCATCGGCACGAATCCGTCCTCGGGCAGCTCGACCGGCAGGCCGGCCGCGATGCGGATTTGCTGTTCGACCAGGTCGACGTCCGTGACGATCTCGGTGACCGGATGCTCGACCTGGATGCGCGTATTCATCTCCATGAACGCGAGCCGACCGCGCTCGTCCATGAGCAGCTCTACGGTCCCGGCCGACGTGTAGCCGCTCTCGCGCATCGCGCGCACGAGCGTCGCCCCCAGGTCGCGGCGCATCTCCTCGGTGACCGCGACGCTCGGCGCCTCCTCGACGAGCTTCTGGTGACGCCGCTGGATCGAGCACTCCCGCTCCCCGAGCACCCACGCACGGCCCCTTCCGTCTCCGAGAATCTGGAACTCGATGTGCCGCGGCTGCTCGACGTAGCGCTCGCAGTACAAGTCTCCGTTCTTGAACGCCGCCTCGGCCTCCGCGCGCGCCTGCGGATACAGCCGCCGCATCTCCTCGGCGCTGCGGACCACCTTCATGCCGCGACCCCCGCCCCCGCCGGACGCCTTGAGCATCACCGGAAAGCCGAGCGCCGAAGCCCGCTCGACCGCCTCGTCTACGTCCCGCAGCACACCCGTGCCGTCCATCAGGGGCATGCCGAGGCGTGCCGCCAGCGCACGCGCCGAGACTTTGTCGCCCCACTGGCGCATGTTCTCGGGGCTGGGCCCGATGAACACGAGCCCGCAGCGCGCGCAAATCTCGGCGAACTCGGCGTTCTCCGACAGGAACCCGTATCCCGGATGAATCGCGTCGGCGCCGCTCACTTCGGCCGCCGCAATGAGCGCGGGCACGTGCAGGTAGCTGTCGCGCGCGGGCGGCGGGCCGATGCAGACGGCCTGGTCGGCGAGCCGTACGTGCAGGGCCTCGGCGTCGGCCTCGCTGTGCACCGCCACGGTCGCGATGCCGAGCTCGCGGCACGCGCGAATCACCCGCACCGCGATCTCGCCGCGATTGGCGACCAGAACCTTGCGGAACAACGCCATCGGCTCCGCCCTCCGACCGCCGTCGCTCAGCGCCGGCGCACGCGGAACAGGCGCTGGCCGAACTCGACGGGCTTGCCGTTCTCGACAAGCACCTCGAGGATCGTGCAGTCGAACTCGGCCTCGATCTCGTTCATGAGCTTCATGGCCTCGACGATGCACAGCGTGGTTCCCGCCCGCACCTCGTCGCCCGGCTGCACGAACGGCGGCGCGTCGGGACGCGGAGCGCGATAGAACGTCCCCACGAACGGCGAGGTGACGTACTGCTCGCCGGGCGTCTCGGAGGCCGGCGACGCCGGCGCGGGCGGCGGAATGGTCGCGGGGGCCGTCGTCGAAACGGGCACGGCCGCCGGCAACACCGTCGCCGGAGCCACCGCCGGGGCCGCCACCGCCAGCGGCGCCGGTACCGGCGCGCCCACCCCTCGGCGCAGCACGAGCCGCTGATCGCCCTGCTCGATCTCCAGCTCGCGCACGTCGTGCTCGCTCATCGCGCGCAGCAGGGCCTCGATCCGTTCCAGGTCGATGTTCATGCGCCGCTCCGCACCCGCCGCTCCGCGGGCTGCCGGCTCCTCACATAGTCGACCAGTCCCCGCAAGCCAAGCTCGTAGCTCGCGGGCCCGAAGCCCGCGACGAGCCCGATGCACGCCGCCGCGACGCGGGAGCGCCCGCGAAAGCCCTCGCGCGCCAGGAGATTCGACAGGTGAACCTCCACCGCGGGCACGCCCGTGCCCGCGACCGCGTCGCGGATCGCGACCGACCCGTGCGTGTAGCCGCCGGGATTGAGCAACAAGCCGTCGTAGTGCTCGCGCGCTTCGTGGATCCAGTCGATGATGACGCCCTCGTGGTTGCTCTGGCGGCAGTCGACCTGTACGGCGAGGGCCTCCCCCAGACGTCGAAGCGCCGCGTCGATCGCCTCGAGCGTCGTGGTGCCGTACACGGACGGCTCGCGCGCGCCGAGGAGATTGAGGTTCGGACCGTGCACGACGAGGATGCGCAGGCGCGGCTCGGGACTCGTCACGTGCGCGTCGAGCTCAGGCAAGCTGGGCGAGCACGTCCGGGGCCTTGACCCGGAGCACCCAACGCGCCTTGCCCGCGTTGCCACCCGGCCGGAGGGTCGCGGCGAGAAAGTAGTCGGCGTCGAGTAGCCGCACGACGACGGTCATCGACTCGGACTGAACGGCCACCTCGCGCGTCGCGCCGGCCTGCAGCTGCTCGGCGGCGCGGCGGATGTCCTTGAGGATCACGCTGTACTCCATGCCCACGGTCTCGACGTCCACCCCCGCGTCGGGACGCGTGTACTGGTCGACGACGATGCCGTCGAAGCCCATCACGAGCGCGCCCGTGCACCCCTCGGTGCGCTCGACGACGTCGCGGAGAAGGTCCTGGAACATGCGCGCCTCGGCGCGTTCGATCAGCGCACGGACGCCCCCGTTCCGTCAAGAACCGCGCCGACCGCCGCGCCGATCGTCCCACCGACGCCGCTCGCGATCGTCGAGGCGCTTGGCCAGCAGCAGCGTGCAAACGGCCACCGCCAGGAACAGCCCCCACGCCATCGCCGGACCTGCGGTGCGGAAGAGAGGACTCGAACCTCCACGGGGGTTACCCACTGGATCCTTAGTCCAGCGCGTCTGCCAGTTCCGCCACTTCCGCGAGCGATCCCCGGGCAGGCTAACCGCGCCCCCCGCCTTGTCAAGAACGCCCTTCGTGCGCGGCGCGTTCGCTTGCCCCTGCACGCGGCGCTCCGCATACTGCCCGCCCGTGTCACGGGGCGACCGCGTGCTCGATCTGGGTCGCGTCGAGCCGGGCCTCGTTGGGGTGTGCGCGGACTACCTGCGCGGGTTGCGCGCCGGTCTGGTCGAGGACGTCCTGCGCGGCGCCGATGGTCGCGCCGTCTGCACGAAGCACGCACGTGGGCTCGACGGGCTGCTCTCGGCGCTGTGGTGCGC
The DNA here is from genome assembly GCA_025054695.1 of Myxococcota bacterium. Taxonomy (GTDB): domain Bacteria; phylum Myxococcota_A; class Polyangia; order Polyangiales; family JANWZI01; genus JANWZI01. The sequence goes on from JANWZI010000003.1 coordinate 46,254, forward strand.
GGCGACGGCGTCAGCCCGCGCGCGAGCGATTGCGCCGCGCGGCGCCATGACCCTGGTGGCGGTGGGCGGTTACGGTCGCAGGCTCGTGCCGGTGCACGGCGACGTGGACCTGCTCGTGCTCGCCGACGATCCCGCCGAGCCCGCCGCGCACGCCATCGCCGAGGCCGTGCTCTATCCCCTGTGGGATCTAGGCGTGCCGGTGGGACACGCGGTCCGTTCGGTCGACGAGACGATCGCGCTCGCGCGGCACGAGACGCGGACCGCGACGACGCTCTTGGACGCGCGCCGGGTCGCGGGCGACCCGAGCCCGTTCGAACGGCTCGAGCGCGAGGGTCGCGAGAGCCTGATGCTCGCGTCCCCCGACGTCTTCCTCGAGGCGCTGCGCGTCGAGACGGCCGCGCGTCACGAACGATACGGCGACTCGATTTACCTGCTGGAGCCCGAGGTCAAGCTCGGCCGCGGTGGGTTGCGCGACATCGACGTGATCGGCTGGGTGCTCGGCGCGCGATGGGGCGCGCGCGTGCTCGAGCACGCCGTGCAGAGCGGAGCCCTGCTCGCCCGCGAGGCACACCAGCTCGACGCGGCGCACCGCATGCTTCTCGGCGTGCGCAACGAGCTGCACGTACGCGCCGGCCGCCGGCAAGATCGGCTCACTTTCGCGGATCAAGAAGAGATCGCACGCCGCCGCGGCTTTGCGGACGAGACGGTCCTCGGTGTCGAACGCTTCATGCAGCAGTACTACCGGCACGCGCGAACCGTCACGCAGCTGCTCGAGCGAGTCTTCGACCGCGCGCGCCAGCCCGTGCGGCGCCTCCCACCTTCGCGTCGGGACCTCGGCGATGGAACGTGGTGGTTCGACGGCCAGCTCGCGCTCGAATCCCGGGCGCGGCTCTTGGAGCAGCCCGTCGTCGCGCTGCGCCTCTATCGACGCTGCCTCGAGCTGGACGCCGCCCCCTACCCGCACGCGCGCGATCTCGTCGCCGAAGCGGCATCCGATCCCGACTGGTGCGCGCGGCTGCGCGCCGACCCGGAGGCCGCCGCTCACTGGCTCGCCCTGCTGACCCACGCGCCCCCGGCTCCGGTGCGGCGCGGCTCGATCCTCGCCGAGTTGCACGAGGTGGGGCTGTTGCTCGCGATGCTGCCGGAATTCGAGCCAGTCACCGGCCGCGTGCAGCACGACGTCTATCACGTGTACACGGTCGACGTGCATTCGGTCGCCACGGTCGACCGATTGCGCGCGCTGGTACGCGGCGAAATGCGCGCGCAGCTGCCCCTCGCCACGCGCCTCGCCGTCGAAGCGGGCCGCCGTCCCGCCCTCTTTCTCGGCCTGCTGCTGCACGACGTCGGCAAGGCTCACGGCAAGGACCACAGCCGCCGCGGCGCCGAGATGGCCGGTCCCATCGCCCGTCGCCTGGGCCTGGATCCCGGCGAGGCCGACCACGTCGCCTGGCTCGTCGCCGAGCACCTCTCGCTGTACCACTGGGCCACGCGGCGCGACCTGGCGGATCCCGAAACCCGCGCCGACCTTGCGCGCCGCGTCGGCTCGCTCGAACGGTTGCGCGATTTGTACCTGCTGACCGTGTGCGACCTGGGCACGACGAATCCGGGGGCGCTGAACGCGTGGAAATCGAGCCTGCTCGACGACGCCTATCTCGCGCTGCACGACGAGATCGAGGCCGGTGGGGGTGAGCCGGCGACCGACAGGGTGCGGGCGCGCCGCGCGCAGATCGAAACGCGCCTGCTCGAGGAGCCTGCGGCGCGCGACTTCGTCCGCACCATGCCTGACCGATACGTGCTCGCCCACGATCCGGACGCGATCCTCCGCCACGCCCGCACCGTCGCCGCCCGGGCCCGCGGCGCCGTCGAGCTCGCGCTCGCTCCCGGTCCCTCGGTCGACGTCGCCGAGCTGCTGCTGTGCGCGGACGACCGCCCGGGACTGCTCGCCGACGTGGCCGCCGTGCTCGCGGCCCACCGGCTCTCCGTCGTCTCCGCCGAGGTCCACACACGTCCCCGGCCGGAGGGTGGCGCCGAGGCGGTCGACGTCTTCCTCGTTCGTCGCGAGCACGCCGAGAGTCCGCCGCTCGACGCCCATCGCTTCGAGCGGTTGCGCCGCGATCTGGGCGAGGTGCTCGAAGGCCGCAAGGACGCATTGGCGCTGCTCTCTTCGCTGCCGCGTCCGCCGTCGTGGAGCCGCCGACGCATTCCGAGCGTGCCGACCGAAGTCCACGTCGACAACGCGGCGAGCCGGCACCACACGGTGGTCGAAGTCTTCACCCGCGACCGCATCGGTCTGCTCCACGTCATCGCGCGCACGCTCGCCGCACAGGGCGTCTCCATCGCGCTGTCTCGCATTGCGACCGAGGGCGCGCGAGCGACGGATGTATTCTACGTCACCAATCGAGACGGCGCGAAGATCGACGATCCGCAGCGGCTCTCGCGGCTGGCGGTCGTGCTGCGCGAGGCGCTGGAGCGATTCCACGCCGAGTCGGAAGCACGACCGGCGTCGGCGGAGCAAGCATGAGGCCTGCGCCCCACGCCTGGCTGAGCGTCCTCGTTCTCGCCGGGTGCGGGGCAGGCTCGGTGCGGCCCGCACCCGCGCCCCCGACGGGCGACGTCGAGGCGACGTTCGACGAGCAGGCCCGTGCCCGCGGCAGACAGGACGAGCCACCCGCCGCCTCGCCCGAGGTGTTGCGGGCCGAGGAGCTGCTGGCCGCCGGGCGCGCGAGCGAGGCCCGTCGTGCGCTCGAGACCGTCGTCGCGTCGCATCCCGGGGATGCGCGCGCCCAGCTCGACCTCGGTCTCGCCTGCGAGATGCTCGAGGACGACGCGTGCGCCGAGCGCGCGTACCGGGCCGCCATCGCGGCCCGGGCGGACTTTCCCGAAGCCCACAACAACCTCGGGCTGCTGCTCCGCAACCGCGAACGGCTCGACGAGGCGATTGCGGCACTGCGCGAGGCCGTCCGGCTGCGACCCGACTATGCCTCGGCATGGCTCAACCTCGCCTTGGCGCTCGAGGAGCGCGGGGAGCTGCAACCGGCGAGCGAGGCCTACGAACGTGCGGCAAGTCTCGCACCGCGCGACCCGATGAGCCGCGTCAATCTCGGCCTGCTGCGCCTACGCATGGGCGATCGAGACACCGCGGCTCTCGAGCTGCGTCGCGCGCTGCCGCTCGCCCGCGGCAACCTCGCGGCGCTGCAGGCCATCGGCAACGGACTGCGCCGCGCAGGGCAAGCCGAGGCGGCCGCCGACGCGATGCGACAAGCCGTCGAGCTGGCCGGTGAGCAGGTCACGCCCGCACTCCTCTCGGAGCTCGCCCTGGCCGAGGCGGCGGCCGATCGGGGCGAACGGGCCGAGGCGGCGCTTCGCCGGGCCATCGAGATCGACGAGCGCTACGGAACGGCCCACTTCCTGCTCGGAGTCGTGTTGCAAGCGCGCGGCGCCCATGGCGATGCGGTGCGCCATTTCGAGCGATACCTCGCGCTGGAGCCGAACGGCCCGCAGGCTTCCGCAGCCCGCGAGCGACTCCAGGCCGCGCGTCGCAGCGCAAGGACGAGCGAGGGCCGCCCACGCCGCTGAGTGCCCGCGGTTCGCGCGTGGCGACGCGGACCCCGAGCCCGAGGCCGAGTCCGAAAACGAGACCGCGTCCGAGTCCGAGTCTGAGCCCGAGCCCGACCTCGAGGCCGAGCCGGAGCCCGACGCATCTCCGTCAACGCACGACCTCGACGTCGATCCGGCACCAGCTCGTGCCGCCGTGGCCGTCGCGCACCACGACGTAGAGCGGCCTGGGTCCCGGTTCGGCCGGAGCCGTCCAGCGCTCCTCGCGTGCCGGTGCCCGCGTCAGCTCCGCTTCGAAGCGACCCGCGGTCGAGAAGAACGAGTAATACGCGTTCTCGCGTCCCGTCACGATCCGGCCCGCGACGTCGACGACGGGAAACATTTCGAGCCACGCTTCCTCGCCCGGCTCGGGCGCGACGATCACCTCCGTACCCGACTCGACCCGAACGGGCTCCGAACCGTCTTCCGGCGTGCAGAGGTGCGGATCGCCTCGACGCGCGGATAGCCAGCGTCCGTCGAACGCGAGACGCGGCGGTGGAGGATTGGTCCCCCGCGGCACGCGAGGCGAGACCATCATCCGCTTGAACGCCAGCGCCACGCGCCGGCCCTCCTCGTCTTCGATGGCGACGTCGAGCACGAGGGGAACACCCACATCCTGGGCGATCGCGCGCAGCACCTCGCGGGGTAGCGCATCGCCGAGGGCCGCGCCGAGCCATTCGATCGCCGCGTGGGCGCGTGCCGTCAGCTCGCCGGACACGACGGCCTCGCCCTCGTGCACGTCGAGATCGGCCCGAAGCGCGTCGGGCACCGCGTCGCATCCCTCGGACGGCGACTCGGGCGCGTACTGAATGCCCGAAAGCCCCGGCACCTGCTCCGCGCGTACGCACGCACGCCAGCGCAGCCGCAGCCCCTCGGTCGCCCAGTCGACCACCGTGCGGCCGTCCGCGCGCACGAAGAGAACCTTCGCGCGCGCGCCCTGCCCCGGTGCGACCTCGGGCGGCTCGACCCGCACGGCGAGCACGCGGTCGGTGTCGATGATGCTCCGGCGGCGAAGCTGCGGACTCTCGCACGCGCTCAGCGAGAGCAACGCGGCGAGCCCAGCGGCGCACCGACGGGCCCAGCTCAGCGACGACGACGTTCCGTGGCGCCAGGACGCACCGAGCGCTCCCGCACGAGCTCCGCGCGCGCCGCCCGACGACCGACGCGCGTCCCGACGTACGACACCGGAGCGATCCCCGTTCACGGATCCCTCCGCGCCTCGGCCTCGGCACTCCATTCGAGCCGGAGTCCGACGGTCGCGAGAAGCGGCAGACCGGGCAACGGCGCCCGTTGCCGGAAATCGTACGAGTAGATCCATCCCTCGGCGTTGTCGGCCCAATAGACGTTGATGACGTCGAGGTACACCGAGCCGGTCAGCGGACCGAGCCGCAGGTCGCGATCGACGCGCAGGTCGAGCTGGTGGAACGTCGGCAGCCGCCCCGTCAGCCCCCCGCGCAACGAGTCGAATCCATCGCGGTCCGCGTCGTACTCCGCCCCGAGCACGGGCCGATCCGGCCGTCCCGTGGACAGACTGAATCGGGCACCCACGCGCCATCCGGCCACCGCGTAGCTCGCCGCCAGATGCAGCGTGTGACGCTGGTCGAAGAAGAACGGCACCACGCGGCCTCCCTCGAGAAAGCGCTCGGACCAGGACAGCGTGTACGACAGCCAGCCGTACAGCCCGCGCTCCAGGCGCCGCCGCACGAGCAGCTCCCAGCCCCAGGCGCGTCCCATCCCGTCGTCGACGAACGCCTGACGGCGCAGCATCCCGTCCTCGACACGCAGCCGGTTGGTCGTGCGCGGCAGTCGGAACATGCGCGAGTAGAACAGCTGCGACTCGATCTCCACGTCGAGCGGAAGGCGCGCCTCGACGCCGCCCGAGCTCTGCCACGCGCGCATCGGCCGCGCGACGTCGTTGCCGAACGAGGTCGCGATCTGGAACGGCTGCGGCGGTTGCGAGAACAGGCCCGTGGCGGCCTTGACGGTGACGGCGTCGGTCAGGCGCAGGCGCAGCACGCCTCTCGGATCGAGCTCGACCGTCGAGACCTCGGCGTATCTGTAGTGGTCGACGCGCAGCCCGCCCGTCAGCTCGACCGGACCGAGGCCGTGCACGTGCTCGACGTAGCCCGCCGCTCCGAGCTGGGTCGCGTACACGGTCAGCGCGCTCGTCGTCGTGCCCGCCACGCGCGGCTGCGGAAACTCGCCGAGCCCGGGCGGTGTCGGAAACGTGCTGAACAGACGGTAACGCGCGGCCCACACGTCGAGGCCCGCGCTGCTGCGCGCGCGCTCCGTCCAGGGAACGACGAGGTCGAGCCGCTGACCGAGCGTGACGGCCTCGACGAGCGCCCGGACGTCGATCCCGCCCGGCTCGCGCTGCAACAGGTCGCTCTCGTCCCGACCGACCGCGCCCGACCACGCGAGCGTCGCGCCGCCACCCAGCCGCGCGAGCAGCCGCCCGTGCGCACGCTGGAACGCGTAACCGACCCCCGTGCGAACCTGCTCCTCGGAGACCCCCGCCCCAGCCGCCTGCGTCACGTCGAGCCGGTCGTCCGAGCCGAACACGAAGAGCGAGGCCTCGAGCCGCGTCCCGATGCGATGCCGGGCGCGGAGCTGCCAGTCGCCGAAGGACAGATCGACTCCGTCGAGCAGCAACGGCAAGAGCAGCTCGTAGTAGCTGCGTCGTGCCGCGATGGCCGCCGAGCCGCGATCGCCGAGCGGCGCGGCGAGCAACACGCTCGCGCGGAACAGGTCGACCTCGCCTTCGGCGTGCAGCCCGCGGACGGGCGGCGCGTCGGTCTGAATCGCGATGACGCCCGCGCCGAACCGGCCCAGGCGTACCGGATAGCCGCCGGGATAAAAATCGAGCTCCGTCACCAGGCGCGAGCTGATGACGGCCGGCCCCGCTCCCAGGTGATAGAGAATGGGAACGGGGAAGCCGTCGACGAAGAAGCCCGTGTTGTCGAAGGAGGCGCCGCGCACGAAAAAGTAGCCGAGTCCGAACGGCGTGCGCGCCACGCCGGGCAGCGTGGCCACGACGCGCAGCGGCTCGCCGAACGTGCCCGGCACGCTCGTCAGCTCGGCGCCTTCGAGCGTCAGTCGTGTCGCGGCTCCCGGTTCGGGCCGGCGCACCCGCGCGCGCGCGCCGAACTGCGGTGCGGCCGACTCGATCGGCTCGACGACGAGGGTCGGAGCGACGGGAACGCCCTGCGAGCCCGACTCGGTGGCTCGCCCGTCGACCGCACGCTCCTCGGCGGACGCGACCGGTCGCGCCGCGTCCGACGGCTCGCCCCGATCCTGCGGGTCCGCCCGCACGTCCGGAGGCGGCGGTTCGCGCGCTTCGGCGACGACACGGAGGCGAAGACGAACGCGCGAGGGGACGGGGCGGCCGTCGCGCATCGCAGGTGCAAACCGCGCCCGCAGCGCCGCCTCCATGGCCCGTGCGTCCACGTCGGGTCGTAGCGGAGCGAGCACGGTCGCCTCGGTGACCGTGCCCGTCGCATCGATCGTCACGGCCAGCTCGACGAATCCGTCGGCCGGCAACGGATCGGCATCCGGGGGCAACCGGACGTCGGGCACCTCGAGGGCCCTGGGGGGAACCAGTTCGCCGGACTGTGCGCGAACGATGCAGCTCGCCAGCGTCGAGGCACCCAGCACGAGCGCGAGCACGGCCGAGACCGAAACTTACACGGCGCCGGTCGCATCGCATGCGCGACCGCGATGTCCGAGTCGGCTCACCCGGGGCGATGCGAGGCGCGTCGGCGCGGCACACACAGATCGAGCAATTGCGGGCGTTCCACTTGACCGGAACCGCGCACCGATTAGCTTTGCGCGCCCTGCCGCGGACGACGAGCGCTGCGGCGCCGGAGTCGGTCCATGAACACGAACGTCGGCCTCATCGGCAAGAAGCTCGGGTGCACGCAGATCTTCGCGGACGACGGAACGGTCCTGCGCGTGACCGTGATCGAGGCAGGGCCGTGCGTCGTGCTCGGCAAGCGAACGCCGGAACGCGACGGCTATTCGGCCCTCCAGATCGGATGGGGGCGCAAGCGAGACAAGGCCGTCCGCAAGCCCGAGAAGGGATTCTTCGACAAGATCGGCGTGCAGCCCGTCGCGGTCGTGCGTGAGCTGCGCGTGCCGCCGGAGGTGGCCGCCCGCTACCAGGTGGGCCAGAGCATCGCGGTCTCCGACGTCTTCCGCGTCGGCCAGAAGGTCGACGTGCAGGGGCGCACCAAGGGCCGCGGGTTCACCGGTGTCGTCAAGCGCTGGAACTTCAAGGGAAGCAGGACCTCGACGCACGGCACGCACGAGTATCAGCGACACGGTGGAGCCATCGGCACGCGTCTGACGCCCGGCCGCACCTTTCCCGGCATGCGAATGGCCGGCCGCTACGGCAACGAGAAGCTGACCGTCCTTTCGTTGCGGCTCGTGAAGATCGTCGAGTCGGAGAACCTGCTGCTCGTCGAGGGGGGCGTGCCCGGCCCCAACGAGGGCATCGTGCTCGTCCGTCCTGGCGTCAAGGACGTCGCGCCCGCCGCGGCCGCTTCGTGACCCGCGGCCGCCGGCTCCAGGACCACTGGGGCCGACGCGCGCGGCGCGAGGGCTGGCCCGCTCGAAGCGTCTACAAGCTCGCCGAGATCGACCGACGCCTCGGGCTGCTTCGTCCGGGCGCCCGCGTCCTCGATCTGGGCGCCGCGCCGGGAAGCTGGGCAATGTACGCCGCCGAGCGCATCGGCCCGCCCGGGCGGCTCGTCGCGGTCGACGTGCGACCGCTCGAAGTCGCGTTGCCGGCCAACGTCCAGGTCGAGCAAGCCGACGTCTTCGAGCTCGAAGCCGAGACGCTCGGCTGCTTCGACGTCGTGCTCTCGGACATGGCGCCGTCGACGAGCGGTCACGGCATCGTGGACGTCGGCCGCAGCGAAGCCCTGTTCGAGCGCGCCCTCGAGCTGGCGCGGACCGTGCTGGTGCCCGGCGGCGCGTTCGTCGGCAAGGTGTTCCAGGGACCCGGGCTCGTCGCACTGCGCGCGAAGCTTCAGTCGAGCTTCGAGCAAGTCCGCGTGCTTCGCCCCGAAGCGACGCGCCGCGAGAGCCGCGAACTGTTCCTCGCCGGGCTGCGCCGACGGTCGATGCCGGAGCCCCCGTCCGGCGCGAGCACGCCGACGCGTTGATCGCGGCACGCGCGGATTCGGACTCCGACTCACCACGGCGGTCACGTGGGCCGACGTTGCCGAGTGGCGTTGCACGTCCGAGACCGAGTCTGAGACCGAGCCTGAGTCCGAGTCCGAAGCCGTGTCCGTGTCGCCCTCAGCCATTGGAACTGGCACTGTGGAACACGAACGGATAGGTCACCGCCGTCACGCCGGTCGCCGCCGGGAACGGCCAGCGGCGTACCGCTTCGGCGACACACGCACCCAGCGTCGCGTCGCGTGTGTCGTTGGCCGCGACCACCGCGCTGCCGACCGCGCCGTCGGGTCCGACGACGAACGCGATCGTCACGCGCCCCTGCAGGTCCGGCCGTGCCTGCAAGCGCTGTTCGTAACAGTGCGCGACCTGCGCGCGGTTGCGCGCGACGACGCGGCGTACCTGCTCGCGCGTCAGGCCGCCGATGACGTCGGCCTCGGCGGGCCGCAGCACGGGGCCGCCACGAGGTTGGCGTGCGACGCGCGCGAGCATGTGCCCCCGCTCGTCACCCGCGCAGGCGACGACTGCGGCAGCATGGCCGCGTTCGCGCACCAGAGCGCGGAACGTCTCGTCGGTGCACGTGCCCGAGCTGACTCCGGCCATGCCACTCGGCTGCAAGGCGACGCTGCCCGCGACGCACCACCCATCGCACGACCCGCGCCCGTACCCCAGCATGTCGAGGCCGCCCGAGCCGGCGCCGAGTCCCGGCGGAAGACCGTGCGGACCGTAGACCTCCGATCGGAGGGCGGATTCGGCCGTGAATGCCGACCCGTCGCCCAGCGCGCCTGCAGCCCGCCCGAGCACTCCGAGCACGCCGAAGGAGCGCACGCCGTCGGGATCGTCGAGGCGTAGCGACGATTGACTCGCCGGCCGCGCGCGGCCCCCGCCGCGTCTTTCGGTGACGGCCGGGCTCCCCGCCTGCCCCGCGGGATCGCCGCCGTGCGCTTCCCTCGTCTCGAGTACCTCGTCCGCGGCCGCGCGCGCCGGAGCATGCCACTCGGGCACCGTGCGGACGTAACGAATGGCGAAGCGCGCCGCCTCCTCGCCCGTCAGGGTAAGCGCTCCGGCGCGCGGCGGTGCGAGGTGCAACGCAATCACGAACGCCGCGTGGACGGCCGCAGAGGCCGCGATCGCGAGCCACGGACGCGCATCGAGCGCGCCGCGACGCGGACGCACGAGTCGGACCGGACGGATGGCGAGCTCGAGCGCGCCTAGCTCGACGACCACGCGCATACCCTCGGCGAGCGGCACGCGACCGCCGCTCGCGCACCACCCGACGGAGGACTCGCCGCGGCCGTTCTCCGCGCCTTCGGCCGCCGCATCCGATTCGATCCGTGCGCGCGCCCCCTCGGGAACCCGCGCGTAGCATCGCGAGCCTTCGCGCTCGAGCAGTTCGAACGGCTCGTGCGACGGAATCGGCACGCCCCGGCCCTCGGTTCCCGTACCGACGCGCAGCGTCTCGCCGTCGCGCACGAGCCACGCGTCGACGTACGCGCCATCCCAGCGAAGCACGACCTCCACCGCATCCGCCGATCGCATCGGAGCACCTCCGCTTCTTGGGACAGCGCCGGCTGCACCGAGTTCCCGGACCTCGAGCGGCCGGTGGGCTTACGCTGCGTTCGGTCGCCGACTCGGGCTCGGGCTTGGTCTCGGACTCAAACTCGGTCTCGGTCTCGGTCTCGGTCTCGGTCCCGGTCTCGGACTCAGTCTCGGACTCGGACTCCGCCGCCGTCCGGCGTGCGGCGTCGTGGACGGGGCCCACACGCGTGCTATCCGCACGCGCCGTGAGACGGCGGTCCCCCATCGCCGCGCGAGGCTTCGTGGCCGCGTTGCTCGCGTTGCTCGTCCCGTCGGCCGCGTCGGCGGCGGGCGGGCACGGCGTCTCCGCCTCGTTGTGGCTCGCCCTGGCCGGAATTCTCCTCGCGGCCAAGCTCGGCGGCGAGCTCGCCGTGCGCCTGAAGCAGCCTCCCGTACTCGGTGAGCTGCTCGCGGGCATGGTCCTCGGCAACCTGTCGCTGCTCGGCGTCGACGCCTTCCGCGAGGCCGCGGAGCTGCCGGCCGTTGTCTTCCTCGCCGAGCTCGGCGTCGTGCTGCTGTTGTTCGAGGTCGGTCTCGAGTCGACGCTCGGCCAGATGCGGCGCGTGGCGGGCGCCTCGGGGCTCGTCGCGCTCGTCGGCGTGCTGTGCCCGATGCTGCTCGGCTACGGCGCGAGCGCCGTGCTGGTGCCCGAGGGCAGCTTCGCGCTGCACCTGTTCATCGGCGCAACGCTGACGGCCACGAGCGTCGGCATCACGGCGCGCGTCGCGCAGGATCTCGGCGCGGCGCGGTTGCGCGAAATGAAGATCATCCTGGGCGCCGCGGTCATCGACGACGTGCTCGGGCTGCTCGTGCTCGCCGTGGTGGCGCCCATCGCCGCCTCGGGCGCGCTGCCGCCGGCGGCCGATCTGTGGCGCATCGTGCTGATGGCCTCCGGCTTCCTCGTCGGCGCGCTGCTCGTCGGCACGCTGCTGATGCCCGCGATCTTCCGCCGGGCCGCGGCCCTGCGCGCCCCCGGTGTCGCCGGCGCGCTCGCCATCGGTCTGTGCCTCGCGCTGTCGGGGATCAGCGCGGCGGCGGGCCTGGCAGCCATCGTGGGAGCGTTCGCGGCCGGCCTCGTGCTCGACGAGGTCCACGTGCGGCCCTTCGGCCTGCGCTCGGCGCACGATCTGTCCGAGTACGTCGGGCCCGTCGTCGCGGTCGTCGCGCCGGTCTTCTTCGTCCGCACCGGCATGATGGTCCAGGCACAGGGACTCGGCACCGAGACGTTGCTGCTCGCGGGCGGGCTGACGCTCGCGGCGGTGGTGGGCAAGGCCGTCTCGGGACTCGCCGTCGTCGGCCGCGGCATCGACCGGATCGCGGTCGGTGTGGGCATGGTCCCGCGCGGCGAGGTGGGGCTCATCTTCGCAGCGCAGGGCGCCGCCATCCAGGTGGGCGGGCGCCCGCTCATCGCGCCGGACGTCTACGGCGCGCTCGTGCTGTGCATCATGGCGACGACGGTCCTGACCCCGCCGTTGCTCGCGTGGCGATTCCGCGGCGTGCTCGAGCGCCAACACCGCCCAATGGACGAAGAGCGAGACGAACGAACGACGACGCCCGACGGATCGACGGACCACGACGCCGCACCGGCCGACGCGGCGCGCAGCGCGGAGGCGCCGCCGGTCGACGGCGACGGGGAATCGCCCCACGCCCGACCATGAGTGTGGCGAGCGCCTTCGACCTCGAGGCCGAGCTCGCGCGGCCGACGAGCGGGCTCGCCGACGTGCTTCGCGCGATGGCGAGCCGGCGCCGGACGGACCTCGTGGGCGCACCGCCGTCGGCGCTGGCGCTGCTGCTGGCACGCGCGCGCACACAGGGGCTCGGACCGTTCGTCGTCGTCACGCCGGAGCCTGCCGATGCACGCCGCGTCGCCGAGGCCCTCGCCTTCTTTCTGGGCGAGACGAACGAGGGCGAGTCGGGCGACGCCGAGGTGCTGTTGCTCCCTGCGCCCGAGAGCAGCCCCTGGGTCGAGCTCGCTCCCGATCGCCGGCTCGCGATGGACCGGCTCGCCGCACTGCACCGCCTCGCCCTGGGCCCGGGCTGGTCCGCGCTCGTCGTGCCCGCCGCGGCGCTCGTCCGCAAGGTCGCGCCGCGCTCCTCGCTGCTCGCGCACGCGCTCGTGGTGCGACCGGGCGAGGAGCTCGACCGCGAGGCGCTGGCGACCCGACTGGTCGACGCGGGCTACGTGCGCGTTCCGGTCGTCGAGGATCCGGGCACCTTCGCGATGCGCGGCGCGCGCATCGACGTGTGGCCTCCGCGCCATGCGCGGCCGGTGCGGATCGAGCTCGACGACTGGCTCGTCGTGGCGCTGCACGAATTCGATCCCGAGCTGCAGCGCGCGCAGCGCGCGCTGGACGCGCTCACCATTCACGCCGTCCGCGAAGAAGCCGCTTCGGCCGAGGGCCGCGCGCGGGCCCGCAGCCGCGTCCGCGCCCTGCTCGACGAGGCCAACTGGCCGACGTCGCGCGCGCGGGCGCTCGTCGAAGCGCTCGAATCGGGCCGGCTGTTCACGGCCGGCGACGCCTGGCTCCCCGCCTTCCACGACGCGCTCGAGACGGTCCTGGAGGTGGCGGGAGACGACGCGACGGTCGTGCTCCACGACCCCGTCGCCATCGTCCGCGTGCTCGAGGAGGAACTGACCCGGGCACGCGCCGACCGACAAGCCCGTCTCGACGCCGGCACGCCGTGCTTTCCCTTCGAGGCCCACTATGTCTCGCTCGACGAGCTCGGCGCGGAGCTGCTCGCCCGACGCACGCTCGTCGTGCACGCGCTCGCCGTCGAAGGCGCGGGGGAGGGCCCGCTCGGCCCGCTGCAGCGACCCGAGCAGCCGCTGGTGCTGGGTGCCTCGGGGCACGGCGCACTCGTCGCGAGCCTTCGCGCGCGACGTGCCGAGGAGCCAGCCCGCGCGATCCCATGGCTCGCGGACCGCATCCGCGACTGGCTCGAGCAGGGGTTGCGCGTGCTGCTGGTCGCGCGCACCGTCGCCCAGGCCGATCGCATCGGCGCCCTGCTGCGGCCCCACGGCCCCTCGGGTCCGCTGCTCGATCGCGCCGGCATTCGGCGCGCCGTCGGGGCGAGCCCGGATCTGACGCCGGGGCGAATCGCCTTCGGCGTCGGGAAGCTCTCGGCGGGATTTCTGTTGCCCTCGGAAGCACTCTGCGTCCTGACCGAGCAGGAGATCTTCGGCGAACGCATCGCGCGTCGGGCTCCGGTGCGCGAGCGCCGCGTGCGGGCCGCCCGCGAAGCGCTCGACGACCTGCGCGAGCTGCGCCCCGGCGACTACGTGGTGCACGCGCTGCACGGCATCGGACGCTACGTGGGCCTCGAGCAGCGCACCATCGGCCAGAGCGCCCTCGAGCGCATGCGGGGCGAGCGGCCCGTCGCGGTCGAGGTGCTCGTCGTCGAGTACGCCGGCGGGGACCGGCTCCTCGTTCCCGTCACGCGGCTCGACCAGCTGCATCGCTACGCCGGCCCCGAGGGCGCACCGCCGCGCCTGGATCGGCTCGGGGGACAGAGCTTCGCGCGGACGCGTGCCCGGGTACGCGAACGCGTGCAGCAGATCGCCGACGAGCTGCTGCGGCTCTATGCCGAGCGCACGGCCACCGAGCGAGCTGCACTGCCGCCCCCGGGTCCCGAATACGCGGAGCTGGAGGCGACGTTCCCGTACGAGGAGACGCCCGATCAGGCGCGCGCCATCGACGAGGTGCTCGCCGACCTGGAGCGGCCTCGTCCGATGGACCGGCTCGTGTGCGGCGACGTCGGCTTCGGCAAGACCGAGGTGGCGATCCGGGCGGCGTTCCGCGTGGCGATGGCCGGCAGGCAGGTCGCCGTGCTCTGCCCCACCACGGTGCTCGCACAGCAGCACCACGCGACGTTCCGCGCACGCTTCGAGCCGTTCCCCCTGCGCGTCGAGGTCCTTTCGCGCTTCGTGGACCGCGAGACGCAGGCGCGGGTGCTCGCCGGGCTGCGAGACGGGACCATCGACGTCGTCGTCGGCACGCACCGCCTACTCTCACGCGACGTACGCTTCGCGCGCCTGGGGCTGCTCGTCGTCGACGAAGAGCAGCGGTTCGGAGTCGCCCACAAGGAGCGCATCAAACAGATGCGGACCGAGGTGGACGTGCTGACGCTGTCGGCGACGCCCATCCCACGCACGCTCCAGCTCGCCATCGGGGGCCTTCGGGACATCTCGCTCATCACGACGCCCCCCGTCGACCGGCGATCGGTGCGCACCTTCGTCGCGCGCTGGGACGAGCGGCTCGTCGCCGAAGCGGTGCGGCGTGAGCTCGGGCGCGGCGGCCAGGTCTTCTACGTCTACAACCGCATCGAGGACTTGCACGAAAAGGCCGCCACGCTGCAACGGCTCGTGCCCGAGGCGCGCATCGCCGTGGCGCACGGACGCATGCAGGAAGCGACGCTGGAGCGCACGATGGCCGGCTTCGTCGAAGGCCGCTGGGACGTGCTCTGCTCGACGGCGATCGTCGAGAGCGGCCTCGACATCCCCCGCGCCAACACGATGCTGGTCGATCGCGCCGACGTCTTCGGGCTCGCCCAGCTCTATCAGCTGCGCGGCCGCGTCGGGCGCGGGCGCGAGCGTGCGTACTGCTACCTGTTGACGCCGCCGCCCTCGGCGATGACCGACGAAGCGCGCGCACGCATCGAAGCCCTCGAACGGTTCACGGCACTCGGCTCCGGCTTCCGCATCGCCACGCTCGACATGGAGCTGCGCGGAGCGGGAGAGCTGCTCGGCGTCGAGCAGAGCGGACACGTGGCGATGGTGGGCATGGACATGTTCCTGCAGATGCTCGCCGACGCCGTCGCCGAGCTGCGCGGGCAACCGCCCCCGCGTCCCATCGACCCCGACGTCCACGTCGACGTCGAGACCGTGTTGCCCGAAGCGTACGTCGAGGACGTGGGCGTGCGTCTTTCCATGTACAAGCGGCTCGCCTCCGCAGACACCGAGGAGGACGTCTTGGCCATCGCCGCCGAACTGGAGGATCGCTTCGGGCCACTGCCCGAGCCCGCCCGGCGCCTGGTTCGCGTCATGCGCGTCCGCCCGCTGTTGCGCGAGCTTCGCATCCCGACGTGCGAGGCGAGCGCAACCCGCGTGGCGCTGCACCTCGGCGCAGACAGCAAGCTCGATCCGGCGCTCGTGGCCGAGGAGGTCGGCCGCCGCGGAAGTCCGTACCGACTGGGCGCGGATCTCAAGCTCGTGCGGCGCTTCGACGAGTCGTCTTCGGGCGACGCGCTCGATCGTCTCGAAGAAACGCTGGGCGACGTGCGCGCGCGCTTCGTCCGACCTGCCGCCTCCTGACGTACCTCGGGCTCGGTCTCCGACTCGGACTCGGCCTCGGGCTCGGACTCGGGCTCGGGTTCCGTTCAAGGTCTGGACGTGGCCTCACGCGCGAACCGCCTTCGCGTTTCTCCCCCTGACCGTTTCCCCGATCCAGAAGACGTGGCCGTTGTGGCAACCTTCGCAAGGGTGCTCGCGCTCCTCTTGTTGCTGCTGGGCTGTTCGGAGCAACCGCCGCCTCCACCGCCGCCGCCACCGAGGCCGCCGGAACGCCCCCCGCTCGTCGGACCGCGTGCCGTCTCGTCGCGCGCGGCCTTCGACCTCGTCGCCTCGCGCCAGGGCGCGTTTCTGGTATTCGGGCCCACGCAGCAGGCCGGCGGCGGCCTCGTCGTCCAGCCCCTCGACGCCATCGGCGCTCCGCGCGGATCCGAGATCGCGCTCGAGCGCATTCCCACGCGCCGTTCGGGCGAGCTTCCGCCCCCCTACGCCCTCGAGGTCGTCGCCGCCACCGCCGCGGGCCGCCTCGGGGTCGCGTACGTCGTCGCCGAGGACGCCGGCATCATCGTCCGAGCGGTCCATGCCTCGGACGACCTTCAGTCGTCGAGCCCACCGCAGACGCTGGCGGAGACGGGACTGCGTCTGTGGCGCGGACGCGGACAGGTCGGACTCGCCGCATCGGCCGATGGAACACTGTCGTTGCTCGCGCGCGCGGGCACCGCGCCGTGCGAGGCATCTTCGCAGACAGCGCCGACGAATCTTCCGCGAACCGACGTCGACCCGGATCTCGTCGCCGCCCCCGCGCGAACGTGCGTGCGCATCCGAGCGTGGCGCCTGGCCTCGCCTCCATCTCTACGCGAGGCGGAAAGCCTGCTTCTGCCGGACGCGTGCGAGGGCCCGATCGTCGGGCATCTGTGGTCGGACGGCGTCTGGTACCACGCCGTCTGCAATCTCGAGAACGGCGTCCCGGTGACGACGGGGTACGCGATCCAGTTCGATCCGCCGTATGCGCGCGCCGACCGGCTCCTGGAGGGCACGTGGCCCGTCGGGCTCGCTCCCGTCGCGTCCGGGCTCCGAGACGGCCGCGGGGGCGTGATCCTCGTCGCCGAGGACGGCGCCATGGTGGCCATCGGCCCGATGCTGAGCGGCGTGCCCATGCCCACGACGGAGCGAAGGGTTCGCTGCGATGCGGGCCGACCCGTACTGGAGGGTGGCCCCGTACGCGTCGCGCTGTCCGCGCCCACGTCGCGCCTCGAGTCCCTGCTGCCCCCTCAGCTCGCCCCGGCCGGCGCACGAGCCGTCTGGACGGGCGAGGCGCTCCTGGTCGCCGTACCCGCGAGCCGGGACGTCATCGTGCGGCGCTACCAATGTGAGCGCGGCGAGCTCGTACGAACCGAGCGTTTCGGAGCCGAATCGTGACCCGCGCCCGCGCGCGGGGACTCGGCGGGCCGCTGCTGTATCTCGCACTTATCGGATGCGACGGCGGCGCGAGCCGTCCCGACGCCGGAGCGGGCGATGCCGCCACGGACGCCGGACCGACGTGTACCGTCCTTCTCGAACCGACGGGCACGTTCTGGCGGTGGCCCGAGCCGCTCCTGATGGTCGACGATCCGTCGACGCCGACGGGCGTGCGCCTGCGATTCGACGCGGAGCGCTTCGCCGCCATCGCGGCCGGCGCGGCCGGCTATCGCCCCATCTTCACCGAAGACCTCGCCGACCTCGACGGCTTCGGCGTCAACGCGGAGGTTTTCTTCCAGTTCGGTCGCGCGTTCGACCTGGCGCGGTTGCCTCAGGCCGAGGCAAGCGCACGACCGGAGGCGGGTCTCGGCCTCGCCATCGTCGAGCCGGGACCGGCGCGCCTGGTGCCGGTGCTCGTGCGGCTGACGGACCGCGACCGCACGCCGATGCTCGCTCCGATGACGCCGCTGCCACCGCGCGCGCTCGCGGTCGCGTTCGTCACGCGCGCGCTGACGCAAGCGGCCGGCGGCTGCCTCGAGCCGTCCGACGCGATGCGCGCCGAGCTCGCGGCGCCCGATGGGCGGCTCGGCAGGGCCCTCGATGCCCTCCGTACGCTCGGCGTGATCGTCTCGACCGACGACCTCGTCGCCGTCTCGGCCTTCGTTACGCAATCGACGGTGGACGCCTCAGTCGCCGTGGCCGCCGACGTCGCTTCGCGACGCTTCGAGCTCGACGAGCCAGCGCGCTGCACCAACGAGGGAACGTGGCGTCGCTGTGAGGGAATGCTCGAGGTCGGCGACTATCGAGATCCGGACGGCGTGGTCCGCGTGACGGGCACGGCGGCCGTTCCGGTCACCCGCTATCGCCTCCCGGTGACCGTGTACCTGCCGCTCTCCGACCGCGCCCGCCCGCCGTACCGCACCCTCGTGTTCGGCCACGGACTCGGCTCGGATCGCCACCAGGGCCAACGCCTCGCGCAGTTCGCCGCACCGCGTGGCTACGCCACGGTCGCGATCGACGCCGTGGCGCATGGCGAGCACCCGACCAACCCCGCTCCCGACTCGGGCCGGATCGAGACCGTGCTCCGGTTCTTCACCATCGGCGACCTGGAGAGGCGCGCGCTCGAGGGGCTGCGGCTGCGCGATCACTTCCGCCAGGCGACGTATGACAAATTACAATTGACCCGCTGGCTCCAGTCCCACCCCGACGTCGACGGCGATGGGACGGCCGACCTCGACGGCGCCGACCTCGCCTACCTCGGCGTTTCGCTCGGCGGCATCATGGGCGTCGAGCTGGTCGCGCTCACCGACGCCTATCGCGCCGCGGTGCTCGTCGTGCCCGGGGGCCGCGTCTCGGGCCTCATCGCCGACTCGGAACTCTTCGGAGCCCTCGTCGTCGCGCTACGCCCACCGCGCGTGACCGAGGGAGACGTGCGGCGCTTCTTCCCGGTGCTGCAGACCGTGCTCGATCGGGGCGACGCCGCGAGCTATGGCCCTCACGTCCTCGGCGCGCGCCTGCCGGGAGCTGGGCGCGCTCCGGATGTGCTCGTCGGCGTCGTCCTCGACGACGACACCGTGCCCAACGTGTCTAACTACGCGCTGGCGCGTGCGATGGGTCTGTCGATCGTCCCGCCGGTGCTGCGACCGGAGCCCGGGATGCCCACCGGTCCGCCGCCGCCCGTGCGCGGCAACGTGGACGCCGGCGACGGGCATCGCGTGACCGCCGGGCTGCTCCAGTTCGACGTCGTCCGCGAGCCGGACGGCCGCGTCGAGCAGGCGACGCATTCGAACGTGGGTGACTCGGAGGTCGGGGTGGACGCGTGGCTCGCGTTCCTCGAGGCGCACTGGAGCAACGGTCTCGCCGAGATCGTCGACCCCTACGCGCGCACCGGGCTACCGCACGGCCGAGGAGCCGGCGAGCGGTGCGTGGCGGACGCCGAGTGCCGGACCGGCCGCTGCGGAGCGGACCGGCGCTGCGCGCCTTGACGCCGCGCCCCTTCGGCGCGACGAACGCGACGATGGGACCGTTCGAGTCGCTGCCGGCCGAGGTGTCCGTCTACGAGGTCTCGCCGCGCGACGGGCTGCAGAACGAAGCCGTCACCGTGCCGACGACCCGCAAGGTGCGTCTGATCGAGGCCCTTCTCGACGCGGGCCTGCGCCGGATCGAGGTCGCGTCGTTCGTCTCACCGCGATGGGTCCCGCAACTGGGCGATGCCGAGGAAGTCGTCGGCCTGCTGCCCCGCAGGCCCGACGTCGTTTACAGCGCGTTGTGCCCCAACGAGCGGGGCCTCGAGCGCGCCCTGGCCGCGGGCGTGCCGGAGATCGCGGTGTTCCTGAGCGCCTCGGAGACGCACAACCGCAAGAACGTCAACAAGACCATCGACGAGACGCTCGCCGTCTTCGAACGCATCGTGCCTCCCGCCGTGCGCGCCGGGCTGCGCGTGCGGGGCTACGTCTCCACGCTGTTCGGCTGCCCGTATGAAGGCGCGGTCGATCCGCGACGCGGGCTCGAGATCGCGCTGCGTCTGGTCCGCATGGGCTGCTACCAGATCTCGCTGAGCGACACGATCGGCGTGGCGACGCCCGTGCAGACACGCGACGTCGTTCGCCTCTTTCAGCGCGAGCTGCCCGACGAAACGCTGGCGCTCCACATGCACGACACGCGTGGTACAGCGCTCGCGAACGTGCTCGTCGGCCTCGAGCTCGGCATCCGCACCTTCGACGCGTCGGTCGCGGGGCTCGGCGGCTGCCCCTACGCACCGGGCGCCGCCGGCAACCTCGCCACCGAGGACCTGGTCTACACGCTGCACGGCATGGGGGTGCGCACGGGCATCGATCTCGAGCGGCTGGGGGAGGCCGGTCAAGTCGCCGAGGCCATCGTGGGGCGCGAGCTGCCCGGCAAGGTGCACCGGGCCGGGGTGCGATCGCTACGGAGCTGAAGGACCTGCTCGGAACACGAACCGACGGGAGGTACCGGTGAGCACGTTCGAGGCCTTACTCGTCGCAACCCCGATCTGGGGCCTGTCCCTCTCGATCGGTGGCTGGAGCCCGCCGGTCGCGCCGACGCCCCGCGTGCTCGTCGCGTCGACGTCCCAGGCGACAAGCGCCAGCACCGCCGCCACGACCGAAAGCGACGACGCTTCGAACGAGGCGTCGTCGCGCGGAAGAGAAGGCGAGGAAGAACCGGACGCCTACGAGCAGGCGTTGCGCGAGAGGGCCTCGCTTGTCTCCCTGCACCGACCACTCGGCATCGCCACCTGGGCCGCGATGGGCATCACGCTGCTGCTCGGCGGCTTCCAGTACCACGATACGTACGGGACGTTCTCGGATCTCGAAGATACCCCCTGCACCACTGGGCGAGGGCGCATCCTCGACCAGTGCGTCGGAACACCGTGGTGGCATCTTACGGCGGCGCTGGTGACGACGGTTCTCTACGGCGGAACCTTCGCGCTCGCGCTCGCGATGCCCGACCCGGACGAGGGCGCCTCCGACCAAAGCGACTTCGGCCGACGACTACGGCTCCACAAGACCCTGCGGTGGGTTCACTTCGGCGGCATGGTGCTTCAAATGACCCTCGGCTTCGTCGTCGCCAATGGCTGGCGGTTCGGTCTGGACCGGGCAACGGACTACGAAACGCTTCGCGCCCTGGCCACCGTCCACATGGTGTCGGGCATGCTCACCTGGGGCGCGCTGACCTGGGCAGGGGCGCTCATGGTCTTCTGACGAGGACTGCAGCTCGGATGCGGGCTCCGACTCGGACTCTGGCTCGGGATCGAGCCCGGACGCGGACTCGGTCTCGGTCTCGGACTCGGGCTCGAGCTCGGACTCGGAATCGGACTCGGAAACGGACTCGGACGCGGACGCGGACTCGGCTCGGTCTCCCGTTCGAACGTGCGTGTGGCTCAGGTCTCGACGGGCAGCGCGTACGCATCCGCCTGGCGCAGCGGCGGCAGCGCGGCGGCGCGCACGAGCAAGGTTCGAGCCGCCCAAAGGTCGCGGAAGATGCGGTACCGCAGGGCCGTCGTGTCGAGGTAGTCGACCCCCGACGAACCCCCGGTTCCGGTGCGCCGTCCGATGACGCGCTCGACCATGCGCGCATGACGCTGTCGGAACAGGACGAAGGCCTGCTCGAGCGCGATGAGCGCATCGAGCACCTCGCGCGGCCAGGCGAGCAGCGGCAGCTCGCGGTAGCTTTCGATGAAGACGGCGGCGGCGCGGATGCGCGCGCGCCTGCGTCGCTCGGGCTCGGGTCGATCCAGTGCGAGCAGGAACGCGCGGGCCTGCGCGATTTCGTCGGCGAAGCGCGCCGCGAGCCGCTCGCGGTCCGCGTCGCCGGGCGCGTGGGCCAAGGCCGTCCGCCGCGCGGCGTCGACCTCCGCGGCCTGCGCCGCGCAGTACGCCTCGACGAAGGCGCGCACGCGGGCCTCGTCGTCGGGATCGTCCGGGCGGCTGCCCTCAATGGGCGTGCGGTAAAGCCACGCGTCGATGGCCTCCCGCAGCGTCGGCCGGTCGACGAGACGGAGCGCGACGCGGCGATAGGCGGCAGACTCCGATCCGTCGGGCTCCCGCAGGGCATCGAGGTAGCTGCGTTCGTGGCCCAAGGGGATTCGGTCCTCGTCGGGCAGCCCGAGCAAAATCTCGATCTCGCGCATCTGCGCGGACTGGAAGCCGCTCGCCGGCGAGAGCTTGTCGCGGAACGCGAGGTAGTCGCGCGTCGTCATCGTCTCCATGAGCGCGAACTGATCGGCGGCGAGCCGGAACAGCAACTCCATGCGGCGCAGCCCGCGCGTAGCCGGAGCGAGCGAGGCCTCCGGCACCGACGGGCGGGCGAAGAGGTCACGGACGGTCACCAGCTCGCGCAGGGCGAGCTTGAACCACAGCTCGTCGACCTGGTGGACGACGAGGAACATGACCTCGTCGTTGCTCAGGCGCGACTCGTCGTCGTCGACACCCCTTTGCAACGAGAGCAGCGACTCGACCCGGATGTAGTCCCAGTACGTGGTCGGCTTGCGCGACATCGCCGCGGACCCTAACGGCCCCTGCCCGACCCGATCAACGCACCGGCGGTCGACGGCCCCGTGCGGAGGCATCCCCCACCCCGTCGGTCACGCCCGCCCGGAGGCGGGGGCCCGACGCCGGCACCTGCGCGCGTCGCGCCTCGAGAAGACGTTCCACGGTCGAGAGCAGTCCGTCGAGCGGAAACGGCTTGCGGAGGACCGCAGCAAAGCGCCCGCGTTCCTCGTCCGAAACGAGATCCGGTGTCGCGGACATCAGAAGCATCAACGGCGCGTGTCGATCGAGGCGCGCGAGCACCTCGGCCGCGAGCGCGCCTCCATTCGCGCCGGGAAGCAGGTAATCGGTGAGCAGCACGTCGGGTAGCTCCTCCTCGAGCGCCCGGAGCGCTTCGGACGCGTCGGTCACGCGTCGCACGGCCCATCCATGCCGTTCGACGGCGCGACGCACCACCGCCGCGAACACCGGATCGTCCTCGACGAGCAGCATCCGCACGCGGTCCGCCACCCCGTCAGGATGACACGTTCGACGCCGCGACGACTCCCTCCCCGTTCCGGGACGTCGCGGAAGTCGGGATGCGAGGCGGTCCAGCCCGTGGCGCCGCCGTTTCGGCGCGCGCACGAATCGGCCGTCGTCCGACCCCGAGGCCGATGCCGAGACCGAGTCCGAGTCGGGGCCCGAGCCCGAGGCCGAGACCCAGACCGAGCCAGAGACCGAGTCCGAGTCCGAGCTCGAGCCGGAGCCTGACTCCGAGACCGAATCCGAGACCGAGTCCGAGCCCGAGCCCGAGTCCGAGCCGCCGATTACGGCAGTCGGCCGCCGCCGGGACTCGCGGCCGTCGATGTTCGTCCGAGCCTCGAGGCCCACGCGCGCACGAGCCCCGTCACGTTGTCGCTCGCGGACTGCACGATGCGATAGAGCGCTGGCACGAGCAGCAGCGTCGAGAACGTGCACGCGAGCACTCCACAACCGAGGCTGACGGCCATCGGGATCAGGAACCGCGCCTGGACGCTGGGCTCGAGGATGAGCGGCATCAGCCCGAAGAACGTCGTCAGCGAGGTCAGAACGATGGGCCGCAACCGTCGCTGCCCCGCCTGCACGAGCGCGTCGATGGGATTCATGCCGTCGGCCCGCAGGCGATTGACGGCATCGACGAGCACCACCGAATCGTTCACGGCGACCCCGGCGAGGGCCACCATGCCCATCATGCTCATCAGAGACAGATCGTAACCCAGGACCAGGTGGCCCCACAGCGCTCCGACGAAGGCGAACGGAATCGCGCTGAGCACGACGAGCGGCTGCACGTAACTGCGCAACGGCACCGCGAGCATCGCGAACATCGCGAGGACGGCGAGCAGGAACCCCCGCCCGAGCGCTGCCATCGACTCCCCACGGGCTTGCTGCTGACCGCCGGGACGCCAACGCAAGCCGGGGTACTCGGCGAGCAGGCCAGGGAGAAGCGTCGACTGGATCGACTCGACGACGCGTTGCTCGTCCGCGCCCGGCACCACGTCGGCCGTCACGCGCACCGAACGCTGCCCGTCGATGCGCGTGATGACCGTCGGCGCGCGCCCCGTTCGCACCTCGGCGGCCTCCGCGAGCGGGATCTCGCCGCCCTCCGGCGTGCGAAGCACCATCTGCTCGAGCGAGGCGAGTCGCTCGCGCTCCTCGCGCGGAGCGCGGACGTAGACGCGCTGTTCGTGCCGCCCGCGCTGTTCCCGCAACGCCTCGACGCCGAAAAAGAAGGCACGCACCTGCCGGGCGAGGTCGGCCTGGGTGATCCCGACGCTGCGCGCCTCCGGACGGAGCCGCAGGTCGATCTGCTCCTTGCCGGGACTGAAGCCGTCGTCGACGTCCGTCACGGCCGCGATCGCGCCCATCCGCCCGGCCAGATCGCGGGCCGCACGCTGCAGAACCCCGACGTCGGGGTGGGACAGCACGAAGTCGACGGGCTTGCTCGAGGGCCCGCCGGTCGAGAAGTCGAATTCGACCGAATCGGCCCCCGCGATCTCGCCCGTTGCTTCGCGCCACCGCATGGCGAACTCACGCGCCGAAAACCCACGTCGATCGGAGGGCACGAACAGAAAGGCGACCTCCGCCAGATGGCTGCCCGTGCTGCGCTGGGTACCGCCGGGGCCACCGCCGCCGGCTCCGGTCATGCCGACCGTCGAGAAGACGCCGCGGCGCACCGAGCTCCCTCCCCACCGTTCGGATAAGGTCAGCCCCGCGCGCAGCAGTCTCTGCTGCACCGCACGCGTCGCCTCGACCGGCGTTCCCACGGGCATCGTGACGCGCGCGCGCACGACGTCGCTGTCGATTCGCGGGAAGAACGTCTGCTTGATGCGCCCCCCGGTGACGAGTCCCCAGCTCGCGACGAACACCGCGACCCCGCAGGCGATCGCCAGCACGGGACGCCGCACAGCGGCCCGAACGCAGGGTGAATACAGCGTTCGGCTTACCCATTGCAGGCCTCGGCTCACCTGGACGCGCGGCCAGCTCCACCACGGCTCGCGCGACGCGCTCGCGACGGCGCGGCGCGAATGTCCCAGATGCGCTGGCAGCACGAACAGCGACTCGAACAGCGAAAGCAGCAAGACGGTGATGACGACGATCGGAATCTGCTGAAAGAACTTGCCGAGCATGCCGGGTACGAACAGCAGCGGAACGAACGCCACGACGGTGGTCAGGACGCTGAAGACCACCGGGACGGCCACCTCGCGGACGCCGGCGACCGCGGCTTCGACCCCTTGCAAGCCCCGTTCCCGTGCCGCCGTCACGGCCTCGCCCACGACGATGGCATCGTCGACGACGATGCCGAGGGTGAGGATGAAGGCGAACATCGAGATCATGTTGATGGACGCGTCGAGCGCCGGCATCAGCAGCAACGTGCCCGCGAAGCTGACCGGGATGCCGGCCGCGACCCAGAACGAAGTGCGCCCATCGAGGAACAGCGCGAGCACGAGCAGCACGAGCAGCAGGCTCTGCAGTCCGTTGCGCCGCAACAGTTCCATGCGGCTCTCGAACATCTCCGAGCGATCGTTCCAGATGGCGAGGCGAAGGCCGGCGGGCAGCCGGTCGGCGTGCTCCGTGGCGTACCGCCGCACCGTCTGCGCGATCTCGAGCGGTTTCTGGTCGCCGCTGCGGTACACGGTGAGCATGACCGCCGGCTCGCCGTCGTAGCGAGCCTCTTGCTCCGTCTCCGTGAAGCCATCGCGAATCGTCGCGATGTCGCCGACCCGCAGCACCGAACCGTCGGGGCGCGCACGCACCACGATGTCGGCGATTTCGGCGGCCGTTCGCCGGCGCTCCGCGGTGCGGACGAGCACTTCGCCCCGCGCGGTCCGCACGGCGCCGGCGGGCAGCTCAACCGATCCGGCCCGGATCGCGCGCGCGATCTCGTCGAGCGTCAGCCCGTGCTCGCGCAGGGCGGCGGAAGCGACTTCCACGTGCATCTCGAGCGGCGGCAAACCGACCACATCGACCGCCGTGATGTGCGGCTCCGCGAGCAGGTCGGCGCGCACGCGATCGGCCGCGGCGCGCAGCGTGTGCAGGTCGGCGTTCCCGTAAATGACCAGGCCGATGACCTCGCCGCGCGTGCTCGCCAAGCTGACGATGGGCCGCTCGGCATCGGCCGGCAGCGACGCGATGCGCGAGACCGCGGCCTGCACGTCCGCCAGGGCCCGGCGCGCGTCGGTGCCGAGCAGCAGTTCGACCGCGACGACCGCCATCCCTTCGGCCGCGGTGGTGCGCACCTCCTTGACTCCGTCCAGGCCACGCACCGCCTCCTCGACGGCGAGCCCGATGCCTTGCTCGACCTCGAGGGGGCTCGCGCCGGGATAGGGAACCTGAACCAGCACGAGGTCGAGCTCGAACTCGGGGAACACCTCCTGCCGAATCGAGGGCAGCGCGACGAGGCCCCCGAGCAGCAGAAACGCCATCGCGAGGTTGGCGAGCACCGGATTTCGCGCCGCGGCCGCGAGCAGTCCGCCGCGTTCGCGCGCGGGCTCCGTGGACGGCCGCCCTCCCATCTCCCCCGAGTCTCCGACCTGGCTCACGGCCGCCCCGGCCGGACGTCGGCTCCGGCACGACGAGGGCCCGCCGCGATCACGACGCGCTCCCCGGAGGCGTGCGCACGGCCTCACTCTGCACCGGGCCGCTCGTGGAACGAGCGCCGCTCGACGTCACCTCGCCCACGACGCGCAACGGCATCCCGGGCGCCACGTCGGACAGGGGCGAAGCGACGACGCGGTCGCCGGCGCGAAGCCCCGCACGTGCATAGACCGCGTCCGCGTCGCGCCAGACCACGTCCAGCCGTACCTGCTCGAGTCGATCCCCCGGCCCGACCCGACGCACCGTATCGTCGTCGTGGACGAACGCGCGCGGCACGCGCACCACCGATTCGAGCCGCCCGGCTGCAATGCGCACGTGCACGAATGCACCGAGGAGCAGCGGCAGCCCCCCGTCGGAGCGTCTCAGGCCGAGCGGATCGTCGATCTCGACGAGCAGCCGCGCCATGCGCCCGGCCGGATCCAGGCTACCCAGCAACCGCAGTACGCGTCCCGTGCGCTCGACGCGGACGCTCCCGCTCCGGTGCACGACGTGCGCCGGCGCTCCTTCCGTCTGACCGCCGATGCCGGGAATGGCGATCGCACCGAGCTGGTCGACCGGAACCGAGACCTGCACCCAGTAGTGCTCGGTCCCCACGAGCGTCGCGAGGCGCGAGGTCGGACCGACCAGTTGACCGACGTCGACGTTTCGCTCGAGCACCAGGGCGTCGAACGGCGCCACGAGCAGCGTACGCGAGAGGGTGGTGCGCGCTTGCTGAATCCCCGCCTCCGCCGCGCGGATCTGAGCCTCGGCGGCACGCAGATGGGGCTCGCGCAGCGCGAGCGCGCGACCCTCGGGCGTCGCCGAGAACCCCTCGCCCAGTCGAGCGAGCTCCCGCTCGGCGACCAGGCGGCGGCTGCGCTCGGTCTCGGCGGTCAGTCGGCTCTGCTCTAGTTGCGCACTGTGCACGACGAGCTGCGTGCGCACATCCCTCGCGTCGAGGCGCACCAGCGGCTCGCCGGCGCGCACGACGGCACCGGGCACCAGGCGCGGGTTCTGCCAGACCACGCGCGCCTGCAGCTCGGGCTGCACGACCACCTGTCGAGCGGCGACCACCGTGCCCGAAGCCTCGACGGCGACGTCGTACGAGCCGACCTCCGCCCTCCAGATTTCGACCGGCACGCCGGGCGAGGCGCGTCCCTCCCGTCGCTCCACGTGCGGCGCCGTGGCGACCAGTGCTCGGTGCACGCCCACGCCGGCCGCGACGACGAGCACGGGAAGCAGGAGGCGCGACGCGGTGCGGAGCCCCTTCATGGCGAATTGGCCTGCGCAGGGAGCGTGCCACCGAGCGCACGGACCAGCTGGACCCAATGCGAAAGAAGCTGACGGCGCGCGAGCAAGAGCTGCTGCTCGGTCGCGTGCACCGCGCCCAGCGCCGTGGCGACGGGAAGGTAGTCGCCGAGCAGCCCCGCCGCGTAGCGTTCGCGCGCCTCGCGGAGCGTCGCGGCGGCACTGTCGCGTCGCGCCTCGAGCGCGGCGATGACCTCGCGCTGACTGCGCTCGGCGGCGAGCGCCGACTCGACCTCCGAAAGAGCCGTCAGCAACACCTGCGCGAGCTGATGAAGCCGCTCGCGCGCCACCGCCTCGGCCTGCTCGACCGCGGCGGCCCGGCGACCGCCGTCGACCAAGGGCACGCTCAGCGAACCTCCCACCGAATACGACCAGCGCTCGAGCACGCTGCGCAGCTCGGGCGAGCTCCACCCGAACGATCCCGTCAGCACGAGCCGCGGCCAGCGCTCGGCGACGGCGGCCCCGACGCGACGGTCCGCCGCCTCCAGACGCGCTCGCGCGGCACGCACGTCGGGCCGGTTGCGCAACAGGTCGGAGGGCGCTCCGGGGTCGAACGGACGCGGCGGCTCCGGCAGCTCGTCGCGCGTGCCCACGTCCAGCTCTCCCGGCGCGATCCCGACCAGCAGGGCGAGCCGCACGATCGCCTGGCGCTCGGCGCCCTCGGTGGCCGCCCGCTGCGCGCGCGTCGCGTCGAGTTGCTGGCGCTGGGTGAAGACGTCGAGCGCGCTGGACAACCCCTGCGCGAATCGCAGCTCGAGCAACTCGAGGTAGGTGCGCTGCGTCTCGAGCTGCTCGTCGAGCAACCGGGCGAGCGCCCGCTGGTGAACGACGTCGAGCCAGGCCTCGACGACCGCGGCCGCCACGCTCGTTTCCAGAGCCCGCGTCTCCTCCGCCGCGGCGCGCGCATCGAGCTCGGCTCCTCGCACGGCGGCGTCGACGCGCCGGAACACGTCGAGCTCCCACGCCACGGGCACGGACGCCGAGAACGTGTCGGTCTCGACCACCCTCGTCCCGAGCGGCTCGGGAAGCGAGACGTTCTGACGCCTGCGCGAGACCTCGATTTGCGCCGACACTTGCGGCCACCAGCGCCCCGCCGCGATCTGGTCGCGCGCCGCGAGCGCCTGGTCGGCCCGGGCCCGCGCCACCAGGAGCTGCGGGCTGGCGGCGCGCGCTCGTTCCACGAGGTCGTCGAGCGCCGGATCTCCGAAGAGCTGCCACCAGTTTCGCGCGGGGGTGTCGCTCCGCGGCGACTCGGCTCCGAGGGCGAGGCGACGGCCGTCGCGGGGAACACGACCGCCAGCGCCGTCGTCACCCGAGGCATATCGGTCGGGAACGAAGGTCTGAGCGTCGGAGCGCAGCGTCGATCGGTACGGCAGGCACGCCGCAGGTGCCGTCGAAACGACGCCGACGAGAATCGCCGCCAGTCGAACGAACACACCGCCGGCGCGCGAGCCGTGGACGGGGAGCACGGGAATGGAGCGAAGCCGGATCCCGGCGGCGGTCGGGTTTCTCGATCGCGGCTCGAAGTCGGGCTCAGACTGCGGCGCGCGCGCGAACTCGGCCTCGGTCTGCGACACCGACTCAGCCTCCGGCTCGTTCGCGCCCGACCACGCCTCGCTCTCATCCAACCCGATCACGGCGGTCGGACCGTCCCCGGTGTGGCGGTCGCGTCGCGCGCGGCCGGCGAAACGGAGACGACCTCGCCCCGGCCACGGCCTCCCGTCGTTTCGGACCAGACCCGGACCGGCCCCCGCAGGCCGAATGGGCCCCGTCCCGCCGACGCTCCGGCCACACACGCGCCTTTAGCCCGAACCATCGCCAGGTCAATCGGCCCGTGCGCAGACGGACGTCGCAGCCGGCACTCCCGTTGACTGTGGCGTCCGACTTCTGCAAGGCTCGCGCCCCGATGAAAAACCACGCATCTCAGAGGACGTATTCCGCACGGTGGCCGCGCGCCACTGCCTTCGCGCTTGCTCTGGTTCCCGTCGCCTGCGGCGGCGGGCGACAGGCCGCGTGGGAGAGCACACCGACGCGACCGAGCCGCCCGCCGACGGAGCAGGAGCAGAACGCGCGTCAGACGCTGCTCGCCGAGGCCGAGGCAGCCTGGAACGACCGCTTGCAAGAGCCCCGCATCCGCGAGGCCATCGACAAGTGGCGCCGAGCCACCGAGATGGACCCGTCGGACTGGGAAACGCTCGCACGACTGTCGCGTGCCTATTATTTCCTGGCCGACGGCCACCTCTCGTTCGACGAATCGAAGGTCGAGGAGACCAAGCAGACCTTCGAGCTCGGCATCCAGGCTGCGGAGCGCTCGCTGGTCGCCCTCTCCCCAGACTTCGCCGAGCGCATGCGGGCGGGCGCACGCATCGAAGAAGCGATCTCGGTGCTCGACGCGCGCGCGATCCCGGCTTTGTACTGGCGGTCGACGAACATGGGCAAATGGGCTCTGCTCGAGGGATTCGCGACCGTTCTGGCTCACAAAGACGAGGTGCGCGCGATCATGGCGCGGATCCTCGAAATGGATGCGAATTTCTTCTACGCCGCTGCCCACCGCTACTTCGGGGCGCTGTATGCGCGCTTGCCGGCCTTCGCGGGCGGGGATCTCGAGCGCAGCCGCCAGCACTTCGAGGCCAGCCTGCGCGCATTCCCGAACTACTTCCCGACGCGGGTGCTGTACGCCGAGTACTACGCGGTCAAGTCTCAGAACCGAGCGCTGTTCACCGAACAGCTGCAGTATGTGATCAACGGCGACGTGAACGCGATGCCTGAGGTGGTCCCGGAGAACACAGTGGAACAGCGCCGGGCGCGGGCCCTGCTGGCACGCGCCGACGAGCTGTTTGAATGAGTCGGCCGTGGCGCACGTCCGTGCACGACGCAGGAGAGCCGTCATGACGCGCAAACTCGCGTGGACCGTCGGGCTGACCGCTGTGTCCGCTGCCGCGACCGTGCTCGCGCTGGTCGGCACGCGTCCGGATGCGCACGCCCAGGACGCCATCGAGCTCAAGATCGCGACGGTGGCTCCCGAAGGCACGCCGTGGGAAAAGCAGCTCCGCAACTTCAAGCGCTACGTCGAGGAGGGCAGCCAGGGGCGGGTCAAGGTCAAGATGTTCATGGGCGGCGCGCTCGGGGGCGAGAAGGCGCTGGTGCGACGCACGCAGCAGGGCTCGCTGCAGTGCTTCGCCGGATCGACCGGAGCGCTCGGCACCGCCGTCGCCGAGCTCAACGTCATCGAGGCGCCCTACCTCTTCTCGTCGTTCGAGCAGGCCGATCGCGCCCTCGATTCCCAAGCCGTCCGGACGGCCGTCGCGTCGGCCGTCCAGCGCGCGGGCTTTCAGTTCGGATTCTGGGCCGAGAACGGCTTCCGTTCGTGGTTCACCAAGGAGCGCCCCATCCGCTTGCCCGCGGACATGCGGGGCTTGCGGATGCGCTCGCAGGAAGCGCTCGTTCACCTCGAGACCTACCGCGCGGTCGGCGCCAGTCCGGTCCCCATCGACGTCACCAACGTGCTCACGAGCCTTCAGACGGGGGTCGTCGACGGGTTCGACAACTCGCTGCTGTTCGCGTTCGCGGCGAGCTGGTACCAGGGAGCGCGCCAGCTCAACGTGAGCCAGCACAGCTACCAGCCGGGCATCGTGGTCTACTCGAAGTCCTGGTTCGACGGTCTGCCGGCCGACGTGAAGCGCATCCTCACGGAGGTGCCGACCGCGATGGTGACCGACGGCCGAGCCGCGGTGCGGCGCATGGAGCCGATCCTGCTGCGCAATCTCGAGCGCTACGGCATCCAGGTGCACCAGCCCACGCCCGAGGAACGCGCGCAGTTCGTCCAGGCCACGCGGCAGGTCGCCGATCGCGTGGCGGGCAAGTCGGGTCGCGGCGGTCGAGAGCTGCTGCGCGCGCTGCGTGCGGGCGCCGCGGGCGGCTGATCGCGGCCACTCCGGAGCCGCGGGAATCGCTCCGAACCGCGCCGGCCCGCCTCGTCACTGGCTCATCGCATCGGCGGTCCTGCTCGCCGTCGGGGGGCTCGACGCGTGCCGTGCGAGCGGACAGCCCGCGGCGTTCCGCGCGGTGTGGATCGCGCCCGACACGATCCGCGTGGACGGATGGCTGCGTGACTCGAGTCGCGTCCGGTTCGTCGAGGTCGGCGACGGCGACGACGCTTCGCTGCGCATCGCTTTCGGACACGATCGGACGGGCCTTTTCATCGCCGCGTCGGTTCGCGACGAGCGGGTCGTGCGCGTGCCGCGGGCGGGCCTCGTGCACGACGGGGTCCACGTCGTGCTCGTGCGCCCGCGATCCGAGGGTGCCGAAGGCGCCGGGCCCCCGCAGACCGCCCTTCGCTTGTGGTTGCTTCCCGGCATCCCAGGACGCGT
Source organism: Myxococcota bacterium (assembly GCA_025054695.1). GTDB lineage: Bacteria > Myxococcota_A > Polyangia > Polyangiales > JANWZI01 > JANWZI01. The sequence continues at coordinate 78,128 of JANWZI010000003.1, forward strand.
GCCATCCGAAGCCCTGCTCGGCGACGTGAATGGACACGCGGCGCGCCCCGTCGGCGGCGCGCGTCTCGTCGAGGGCCCTCGCGCGGACGGAACGGGCTACGAGCTGGAGGCTCACGTCCCGTTCTCGGCGCTGGGAATCGAAGACCTCGAGGGCCTGCACGCCACGATCGGCTTGCGCGACGTCGACGTCGAGGCCCGGCCGGTCGTCGAACGCGAGCTGTGGATCACGCGCCCCGATCCCTCGAGGCCGCAGAGCCTTCCGCGTCTGTGGGTGGAGGGCGGCCGGATGCACCGCCTCCGCGATCTGCTGCGGTCACGTGGCATCGACGTCGAGGAGCCCGATCGTCGGCTCCGAGCCGACCTGACCGGAGACGGGCGAGCCGAGGAGGTGTACCTCGCCGATCGCATCGTCGCCGTGCCGCGCGGCGGTGCGGAGGATGCGTTCCACTACTTCGAGCTCCCGGTGGCTTCCGGGGCCGACGTTCGATCGATCGAAGCGACGGATCTGACCGGCGACGGCGCCTCGGAGCTCGTCGTCGTCATCCGACAGCACGGGCGTGGGGGAAGCCGGGAGCTGTGGCAGGTGCTCGGCCTCTCCGCCGACGGGCTACGCCCGAGATGGACGGTCGAAACGGGGCGCCAGCTCCCGACGGGCGAACGATTCGGCGCGATCGTTCGCGTGCGCCGCCAGACCACGGGACCCCCGCTCCTCGACGTCCAGGCCGTCGTCGATGGCCCCAGGCCGCGCGTCGGCTCGCAGCCCGCCGTCGAGCCCGGCATCGAGCCAATGCCCTTGCCCTGGGGGCCCGTCATCGCCCGAACCTATCGGTGGAACGGCCAGCGTTTCGCACCCGTTGCCGAGCGGCGAGCGAGCGCCACCGAGCCGCACGCGCCCGCCCCCGTGCAGGCCGAACGAACCTCCGACGCGCCCCCGAGCGCCGAGCCGTTTTCGGTCGACCGGATGCTCGAAACCTTCCGCCGGCAGCTTCCCGTCGCGGCGTCCGAGCCGGCGCGTTGGGCACGACGCGCGAACGTCGCGGTGGACTCGACGCCGGAACACCTGCTCGTCGTCGGGCGCTTCCTGCTCGTTCTCGGTCCCGCCTTCCGAGGTGGCACGGGATGATTGCACCACGAGCTGCCCGTGAGCGACGCGCGAGACGTCCGCGAGATGCGCACGGCCGACCTCGATGCCGACGGGCGTCACGAGATCGCCGTCCGTCTCGCGCAGCGCCTCTCGCTCCCCGGCGACATCTCGGGATCCGTCGCGCGCGAGCTTCTCGTCGTCTACGCGGTCACCGAGGACGGGGTGCGCCGATGCGGCGCGGTGGAAGTCGCGATCGCTCGAGCCGACGCGTCGGTGCGGGCCGAGGTGCGCTGGCCGCGCGCGCGTGGCGGTCCCCTCGAGGTGCGCGCCGGTCCCGTCACGGGCTGGGACGCTCGCAGCTGGCCATTCTCCGAGCGGAACATTCGGGACGAGGTCCATCCCATCCCGCTACCCTGGCGGGAACCTGCGCTTCTGCGTCTGACGGTGCGTGATGGGCGTCTCGTACACGCACGGTGAGCGACGAGCACCGCCGTCGAAGGTGAAAACGACGGATCCCAGCCACGACGGCAGTCAACAGAAACCCTCGCATCGCTCGCCACCGCACCAGCAGGGCAGGGTGCACCAGTTCGAGAAACCGGGACAGCATCGCTGGCCCCTGCCACCGCAAGCGACGCACGTGCCTCGGTCGCAGACTGCACCCAGGTCACAGCGCCACTCATCGCAACACGCGAGCCCCGGACGCCCGCACTCGGGTGGCGGCGGGGGCGGTGTCGAGCACGTTCCTCCCATACACGTCGCCGGCGACACACACGGCGGACAGCACGCGCCGGGCGGACAGACGCACGAGCCCGATTCGCAGCGCCTCCCGTCCGTGCAGGGGGGGCAGCAGGCGCCGTCGGGACAGCGGCAGTACCCCTCGATACAGACGCGGCCATCCGTGCAGGGCGGGTCGCACGCCCGGGCTTCACACCGCCCCCCGAGACAGACGTGCGCGGGCCCGCACGGCGGACAACAAGCCCCCTCGGGACAGACGCAGCGGCCTTCGTAGCAGAACGCGCCCTCGTCGCAGGGATCGACGCAGCCGTCCGGCTCGTCGCGCCCCGCATCGTCCGCGCCGGAGTCCTCGCCACCATCATCGAGGTGCCACGGCCCGTCTGCGCGGCCGGGCTCGTCGCTCGATGCGTCGATGCCCATTCCTGGACGTCCCGCTGTCCCGTGTCGATCGACGAAGCAGCCCTCCGCCGTCACCCCGAGCACGCAGGCGACGCGCGCAATCGAGCGGAGTCGCACCGCACCATTGTGCGAGCCGTGGCGGCCGCTCTCAACACCGACGTCGTCCGTCGCGAGGCACGCCTTCGTCGACGAGCACCATCGGCGCCGATCCCGTGGGTGGACGCTGCCGCGAAAAAGGGGCTCGAGTCCGAGTCGGAGACCGAGACCGAGACCGAGACCGAGACCGAGCCGGAGTCCGAGTCCGAGCCCGTGCCCGAGCCCGAGTCCGAGCCGGAGACCGAGACCGAGCCGAAGTCCGATTTCGGGAAGTCGGATCCCCGTTACGATCACCCTCCAAAGTGATGGACCGGTCGGTGCCCGGTTCGGCGAGCCTGCGGCGAATGCGCGAGGCGCTGCGCGGCGGCGCGGACCTCGCGACGGCGACGGGGCTCGTGCTTCCACCAGGCCCGCGCTGCCCCGCGCGCGCGCGATGGGCATCGTCCGGACTGGCGGTCGATGCGTGCGAGATCGTCGCCTTCGAGCTGGGACTCAAACCCGTCGTGTTCCTCGTCGTCGATGCGTGGGAGCTGCCCCGGTGGCGCGCGCGCCTCGCGACCGCGCACTGCGTCGTCGATCCACGCCCCGACGGCCGCTTCGGGTTCTTCGCCGCGCGGCAGCCAGAGCTCGCGGAGGAAGCGGCCGCGCTGCAACGGGAAGATCCGACACGCCACGTACGCCGACTCGGCATCCTGATGGGTTACCCGCCGTGCTGTATCGAGGCGTTCGCCGCGCAGGACGATCGCGGGGACGATGCGCGCAACCGATATGCGTGCGCCGCACGGACGAGGGGACCGGCACCATGGCCCTGGCCGCTGTGCGACGCCGCGCTCCGGCTCGTACCGTTTTTCCCCTGTCGCTACGACTGCGCGGCCGCCCTCACATTCGCCCACCACGTGCTCGCGGAGCTCGAAATCCGTGAACCCGGGACGACGGAGCGGCTCCGAGCGCGCCTGGAGCGAGCGATCTTCTTCGTCGACGAGGGGATCGCGCTCGGGGTGGGTCCCGACGACTGCCTGATCGTGGCCACTCGTTCCATCGTCGGTCTCGAAACACTGGGCGCGACGCTCGCTTGCGCCGACCGGATCCGAGACGAGGGCGACACCCTCGTGGGCTGGCGTGGTCCCGATCGCATCTTCGCGATCCCGCGCTGCGCGCCACGACTCGGCCTGTGCCTGCCGTTTCGTTGATCGGCCCGACGCAGCGGAAACGGTAGTCCCGGGGCGCTCGATGGGCATCGCATGCGGAGCGCGCTCGCGCCGCGGCGCCCCCATCATGGACGCTCCGAGGTCCCATGACGCAAACTCCGCCGCGACCCGTGGGTGGCGGCGGCCTGATCCTGAGCCTGTACGTCCTGTGCGGCCTGCTCGTCGCGCTCCTCTTCGGAATCGGAGCGATCCTGTACGCCGTGGGCAAGAGGCGAGACCGTCGACGCAAAGGAAAAGACGGTCGACGCGTCGCATCGGACGGCGGTGAAACGCGGCCGCCGGAGCGCCGAGCGCGACGAACCGCGTCTCGCCGGATCCCTCGCTCGGTCGACGCGGGTGGGGGTTCGCGCCCGCGACGGAGCCCGATCCCGTGTCCGAGCCCGAATCGGCGCCCGACACCGAGACCGAGGCCGACGCCGAGCCCGAGCCCGATTCCCGAACCGGAGCCCCGGCGCGAAATCGGCGCCGACGGAGCGTGTCGTCAGGCCGCCGGCCGCTGTAGCGGCGCCTCGAGCCTCGCCCAGTCGATCACTCCGTCGTCGACGAGATTCTCGAACTGGAGGATCCCCAGCGCGTCGTAGAGCGGACGTACGGAGTCGGTGAGCAGACCGATGCGCGACAGGTTGGGGACGATGCGCTGGAACAACATGCGGCGGAACTCCTCCATCACGTGCGATTCGAGCAGGATCCGGCGGCCCTCCTCGACGTTCCAGCCGAATCGTTCGAGCACCTCGGTGGCCACGAGCCGCTCGCGCATCACGACGCAGGCCTCGTACGCGAAGCGCGCGCGGGCCTCGACTTCGTCGCGCGGCAGACCCCGCACGAACGACTCCATGTAGGTGACTCCGAACGCGACGTGCCGGCTCTCGTCGCGGGTGACCAGCTCGATGATCCGGTGCAGCAAGGGATCGAGCGTCACCATCCGCAAGGTCTGGAATGCGGACAGCGCCAGTCCTTCGATGATGATCTGCATCCCGATGAATTTCAGATCCCAGCGCGGATCGGTGAGGATCTTGTCGAGCAGCACCTTGAGGTGCGGGTTGACGGGGTAGAGGATTCCGACCTTTTCACGCAGGTAACGCCCGAACGCCTCGACGTGACGGGCCTCGTCGAAGGTCTGCGATGCCGCGTAGAGCTTGGCCTCGTGCGTAGGGGCGCACGAGACGAGCTGGCTCGCGACCAGGAGCGCGCCCTGCTCACCGTGCAGGAACTGCGACAGCGTCCAGGCGTGCTGGTGCCAGGCGAATGCCAGCTTCTCCTCCTCGGACATCCGCTCGAACGGCTCGTAGCCCACGAAGGGGTTGAAGACCTCGGCGATGGGAGCCTGGGTCCGCGGCCAGCTCGATGCCCAGTCCAGATCGAGCGCGGCGTTCCACCCGAGTTGCTTGCCGAGCTCGTACAGCCGCCGGATCTTGCGGTCGGCATCCTCGTAGCTCCACGCGTACGCGCCGGTCAGCGGGGTTCTGAAGATCTCCGCGATGCGCTCGACGACGTCTCGAGCCGGGTCGGACACGGGCACGAGCCCCTCGATCACCTCACGCGGTGGCTGGTCGACGAAACGCAGGGTCATCGGCGTCCTCCGGGCATTCACCAGATGGTGAACCATCCTTGCACCAAAAGGTCTCGAAATCAAGCCGACCATAACCACTACCGTTCACCTGAAGGCACGGCGTTGCGCGCCAGGACGGCGGGACCACCACGCAGCGTGCGAAAACTGACGCCCGACGGATCCCAGCGACACACCCACGACTCGGAGACGGCGCCGGTTCGTGGGGACTTCGAGCGGAAGGCCGTTGGCCCGGCAATTGCGCTTGCACCCCCCGTGCGCCCCGGTGCGATTGCGACTCGATGCCCGCGCGTGGCCGGCTTGACACTCCGACGACATGCTTGTAACGTCCGCCGTCCGCCCTTGGAGCGGTATCGAGCTCGGCGCAAGCTCGGCGCGGAGCGTCGTCGGGAGAGCAAAGCGGCATGTACGTGTTCATGGCGAGACGTGGCGGCAAGCCCGACCGCAAGAAGTCGAGTCGGTACCGCGCGAAGCTGCGCGCGAAGAACCGACGGCGCGTCAACCGGATGGCCGGTCGGCCGCTCGGTCGTCGCGTGCGTCGCACCAGGTGAACAAGGCGGGCGTACCCGTGGAGCTCGCGCCCGATCACGCCTCGCGGATGGCAAGCACGCTGCTGCGGGGCCTGCGGGCACGATTGGTTTTCGGCGGCGAGAACGCTCGCCGCGCACGGTTGGGTGCAGTGCGTGGAGGATGAAACGATGACGCGGGTCGGTGTCGGTGCTTCGACGTGGCTGACAATGGGCATGCTCGTGTTCGCATTCGGTTGCGGCGGGAGGGACGACGGAGACCGGCGGATGCCGCGTTGCGGGGATCCTGGGGTCATCTGCGTCGACGGCGGACCCGACACCGGCCCTCCGACGGCCGACGGAGGCGGCACGGACGCGCCGTCGGACTCGACCCGAACCGACACGGGGAGGCCCGACGCATCGGGCGGTTCGTGCGACATCGGCGAGCCGTGCACCTCGACGCGTGGTTGTCGGATTTCGACCCGATGCGTGGACGAAATCTCGGACACCATCGGGGGAATGGGTGACGAAATCGTCGGGCACCCGTCGGGCGTGACGAGCATCCCGCAGACGCTCTTCACCGGAGGTTACTGCACGGTCGTCGGAATCGAGGGAATGGGCGGATGCACCATCGGAGACGATTCGACCTGCTGCGAGGGCGGCGGCGCCGTTTGCGCGAACGCAGGGACACAGATGGGGCGTCGCGTCACGTTCTGCGTCGCCGCGTGCAACCCGAGCACGACCTCGAATCCGTGCCGTGACACCTACGCGTGCGATCTGGGGCTGCGTGGCTGCGTGCCGGGCTGCGCGACCGACGACGAATGCCGCATCTATCGCGCCGACACGAATCGCGATGGCCGCATCGAGGCCCCGGCCGCGGGCGCCATGGCGGTCGACCGGCTGACCTACGACACCGAGTCGCGCGCGACCTGCAACCGCACGACGTATCGTTGCGAGCATCCGGCGGGCCCGGGCATGCCGCACGCGGGCATTCCGTGTGAGCGCGACAGCCAGTGCGAGGAGAACGGCGACTGCATCAGCGAGGCAGGTAGTGAGGGGGCGTGGCCCGGCGGCTACTGCATCAAGTTCGGCTGCGATCTTCCGGGCGTGACCTGCGCGCGCGGTGGCCACTGCCAGGAGCGCAGAGTCGGTGTGCACGTCTGCTTGCAGGACTGCAAGGTCGCCGACCACGGAATGGGTGGCATGTTCGCGCCGCATGCGACGTGCCGCGCGGGCTACATGTGCGCATGGGATGGGGTGGGTGGTCCGTCGGCGATGGTCAACGGCGGTTGCCTCCCGGGGAACTTCAACGACGTACGCACTCCCAACGTCGGCGCGGCGTGCGACGCCGACTCGGACTGTTACTCGCCGTTCGGGGCGGGCGGCTGCATCGAGCCGTGGGGTACCGAGGGCTACTGTTCGATCTTCGACTGCTCGGCGCCCGGATACCCGGCGGACATCTGTGGCTCCGGGGCCGTGTGCGTCGAAGTCGATCGGGAAACCTCGTTCGCCCTCTGTCTCGACACGTGCACCCGTGCGGAGGACTGCGGCATGGGCCTCGCGTGCGTCCCCATCGACATGACGGGCAGCATGCGCGTCTGCGCGCCCGCGTGCTCGATGGACAGCGAGTGCCGCATGGGGCAGCGCTGCGTGATCATGCCCGGCGAGATGGTCGGCGAGTGTCGCTGACGTCGTCGCGTCCGTTCCAGCCGATCCCGGCGAATCCACCTGGGATGACGTGACGTGCCGTCACACCGGGTGGCCGTGGTTCGCCGTCGCCAGGTACCCGGTGGCACCGCCGTCGAGCCTCGGCCGGGAACACCGAGCTCGATCGGAGTTGGATGACGTGGGTCGCGGGCACCGGTTCGGACTCGGGCTCGGGCTCGAGCTTGGACACGGGCTCGGAGACGGTCCGCGACTCCCGCTTTGTCGGGGACTCGGATGGGTCGGGATCCGAGACAGGCGTTCGTGCCCTGCGCCAGCCGCTGACCCGAGTCGGAGTGGGCCGAGGCCGTCTCGACCCCACCTTGACGCGCGTGGAGTCGAGGGGGAAAAGGGCCGCGCCGGATGGAGCAGAAGTCCATCTTCGTCGTCAGCGACTCGACCGGCGAGACGGCCGAGCGGGTCGTGCGCGCGGCGCTGCTCCAGTACCCCTCGCACCGGGTACGCGTGCGCTTGTTCACGCGGGTGCGCGACCGATCGGCCGTGGAAGACGTCCTCGGGAAGGCCGCCGAGGCGGGGGCGATGGTCGTCTTCACCATCGTCGCACCGGAGCTTCGCAACTTCGTGCACGAACGTGCCGCTCAGCGGGGCGTCGAGGCGGTGGACGTCATCGGAGGACTCATCCACAAGGTGGGCAGCTTCCTCGAGGCGGTTCCGCTCAACATGCCCACGGCCACGCTTCCCCTGAGCGAGGAGTATTTCCGTCGGGTCGAGGCGATCGAATTCGCGGTCAAGAGCGACGACGGCAAGGAGCCGCGCAACCTGCGACGAGCCGATCTCGTGCTCACGGGCGTCTCACGCACGAGCAAGACACCGCTGTCGACCTACCTGGCCGGCCGGGGACTGCGCGTCGCCAACGTTCCCCTCGTGCTGGGCGTGCCCCCGCCCCGCGAACTCTTCGAGGTCCCCGACGAACGAGTCATCGGGCTGACGATCGATCTCGACAAATTGCTCGAGATCCGACGCCAACGCCTCGTGCAGCTCGGAATGCCGCCGGACACGGCCTACGGCCTGCGCGAGCACGTGCGCAGCGAGCTCGAGTATGCGCACGAGATCTTTCGCCAACATCCGGGATGGGCCGTCGTGGACGTCTCCGGCCGCGCGATCGAGGAGACGGCGACGATCATCCTCGAGATGTGGAAAGACCGCGAGGAACGGCGCGCCGCCCAGGGGGGGTGAGTGCAGCGGCCTGTTCGTGCCCCGCGATGACGTCGAACGGCGGGAAGCGTTTGCCGCACGCGACCACGCGCCTCGCGCAACGACGTCGCGCGCCCCGGAGCACGTCGGTCGCGCCCGACCGGTTCAAGTCATCCGCGCCGCTGCCCCGCGCCGTACGTGTCGCCGACGTTGGAGACGATCGTCGCCACGATTCCGTCCGCCACGCGCAGCCTTCGAGACAGCTCGCGCGCGATGTTCATCACGAATAGCGCGTAGTCCTTCAGGTCGCGGCGGTACAGCAGGCGATCGACGTCGTCAGCGCTCATCCGGACGAGCAGCGTCGGCGCCACAGCTCGCACGCTCGCCGAGCGCGGCTGCACGTCGACGACGGCCATCTCCCCAAACCAGTCACCCGGACCGAGGAGCGCGACGCGCACCTCGCCTCCCGCGCGCGTGCCCTTGAGCACCTCGAGCTCCCCGCCGATCACGACGTACATGTCGCGCGCGAGGCTCCCTTCGCGGACGACGTACGCGCCCACCTCCGCCGCCTCGGTCGGCAGCTCGCGCGCGAGCACGGCGAGGGTCTCGTCCGACAGACCCCCGAACAGGCCGATGTCGCGCAGCATCGACGCGTGGATGCGCGGGGAGGGATTCGGGAGCTCGGGGCTCACGTGGGGCCATGGTGACAGCCGCCCGTGGCCCGGCGCAAGGGCGTGCCCGCTCGACAAACGCCCCCGCATCGCCGCTCGGCCTGGACGACGCCGCGGACGCCGCGAAGCGCCCCCGTGCGCCCGCGCTTGTTCGGTCTCGTCGCCCGACGATAGGCTGAACCGGAAGTGGCCTCGCCGAGCGACGGCCTCGACCTGCCGCGTCCCTTCGGGCCCTACTCGCTCCTCCGTCGTCTCGCCGTCGGCGGAATGGCCGAGGTGTACGTCGCACGCGCGCGCGGCTTCGAGGGCTTCGAGAAGCTCGTCGCCATCAAGGTCATCCATCCCCGCTTCTCGGAGGACGAGCACTTCGTCCAGATGCTCGTCGAGGAGGCGAAGATCACGAGCCTGCTGACGCATGGGAACATCGTGCAGACGTTCGACCTCGGGTGCGTCGACGGCGTCTACTACATCGCGATGGAGTACGTCGAAGGCGTCGACGCCTACCGCATGGTCCGGACGGCGCGCCATGCCGGTGTGCCGATCCCCCACGACGTGGCCGCGTGGATCGTCGCCCAGGTGTGTCGAGGTCTAGACTACGCACACCGCAAGCGCGATTCGACCGGGCGGCCGCTCGGGATCGTGCACCGCGACATCTCGCCCCAGAACGTCCTGCTGTCGTTCGCGGGCGAGGTGAAGATCGTGGACTTCGGGATCGCGAAAGCCGCACTGCGGTCGGGCGAAACCGAGGTCGGGGTCATCAAGGGCAAGTACTACTACATGTCCCCCGAGCAGGCGTGGGGCGACCCCGTGGATGCGCGCAGCGATTTGTTCTCCGCAGGCGTCGTGCTCCACGAGCTGATCACCGGACGGATGCTCTACGAGGACGACAACATCGCCACGTTGCTCGACCGCGTCCGCAAGGCGGACGTCGAATCGCCGAGCGTGCGGCGTCCGGACACGCCCCCCGAGCTGTGCGACATCACGTTGCGCGCGCTGCGGCGTTCACCGGACGAGCGCTTCGCGTCGGCTCGGGACATGGCCGATGCCTTGGAGCGCTTCGTCTACGCGACGAGCCCATCGTTCACGCAGTCGCGGCTCTCCGAGCTGCTCGCGCACCTCTATCCGGGCGAGGGCGGTCGCCCGGGCCCGCTCGCCGTGCCGACGACCCAGACACGCCCGGTGCGTGCCCCTGTGGCCGCGCGCGGCATCGCGCCACCGCCACCGCAAACGGCTCCGGTACGAATCCTGGCCGACCTCGACGAGCCCGACGACGAAGAGACCCGCGCCGACGTCTCGCCGTTCGGCCAGCACGCCAGCGAGCACGCCGCTCCGGTTGACGCCACGGGCACACAGACGTCGACCGCCCCCGTCGCACGTCCCGATCCTGGGTTCGAGGAAGAGCCGACGCTCATCGCGGACTCGACGCACGCACCTTCCGGCGAACCGTCGGGCAATCGTGCAACCGAAACCGGATCGTGGGAGGACGACGCCACGCTCGTGGGAACGGGAGTCCAGCGTTCCGATCGCGCGGGACGCGCGTCGCGCCCAGGCCCCGTCGCCGCCCCGGTCGCACCCTTCGTTCCGAGCTCGCCGACCCACGTCGCCACCGCGGCCGGGACCGGCCCGACCGCGCGAACGCGACCAGGCAGCGTTCCTCCTCCCAAACCGGCGGTCCCGCTCGGCACAGCACGCTTGAGGCCGCCACAGCACGGCCCCGCCACGGTACGGAGCCAACCCCCGGCTGCCACGGCCGGCGGTGCGGTGTTGCCGGACGCGGAGCGCGCGTCGCAGGGCGCCGCGTTCGATGCGCCCGTCCCGTCACGGCAGCCTCCCTCCGCAGACAGTTCATCCAGCTCGAGAGCCGCAGTCGCGCACGGCGCCGCATCGCGAACACCCACTGCGGACCGCTCGACCCGAGTGCAGCATCCGCACGGGACGGCCGACGCTTCCTCGAGAGCCTCTGCCACGGGCTTCGCGTCGCCGACACCCGCGCACCCGCCCCAGCGGCATGCAACGACCGACGCCACGCCATGGATCGAACCCGCATCGAGCTCCGCCCATGCCCGTAGCGCGCCGATGCCCAGCGGCGCCGTGCTCGCGAGCGCCACGCCGCGATCCGTCGATCCCCCACCGAGCCTACAACAGGGTTCCGTGCCGCTCACCGGAGGCTTCTCGGCGGTCCGGCCCCCGCGCTCACGTCTTATCGCCTGGCTGCTCCTGGCCGCCGTCGCCATCGTCGCCGTGGCGTGGGCTGCGTTCCGATTTCTGGGAGCCGACGCCGGACCCGTGCTCGAGGTGCTTTCCGTTCCACCTGGAGCCACCGTACGCCTCGACGGGGTCGAGGTCGCCGGCCGCACGCCTCTCGTCATTCGACACGGCCTCGAAGAAGGTCGACGACATCGCGTGGAGGTGCGACTCGAGGGCTTCGAACCGTGGACCGCGACGATCCGGCCTGGCCATGGCACGTACCGTCAGATCGCCGTGCTCGCGCCGATGCGCGCGACAATGCGCGTCGAAACCGATCCGCCCGGCGCGCACGTATGGGTGGACGGCGTGCTATACGGGGTTTCTCCCCTCGACGTCCCCGGTCTGCCCCTGGGTCGTGAGGTCGAGGTTCGTGCGGTCCGCGCGGGCAGCGGCGAGGCCCGGGCGCGGATCCGCATCGAGGCGTCCGACCCCCGACCGACGTTACGGCTCGTGCTGCGGTGACGCGACGCGGCGAGCCGGGACGGCGCGCGCGGCCTCGGACCCCTCGAAGCACGTCGCGGGTGTGCGTGCGTCCGCTCGCCGGGACGTACCATTCGACACGAGCCGGACCGGCACCGGCGTGGCGAGGGGTGCCACCGACCGCCGCGAGCAATACGATTCGGTTGAACGTGCCGCGCCGCGGACCGAGGACGATCGACTCGCTCGCGCTGGCGACGGGCGTGTCGGCGCTCGTCCACGGAACACTGGCCCTCCTCGTGCTGCGGCTGCCCGATGCATCCGAGCAGGTCCGGCACATCGCGCGTACGCGACGTCCCGCCTCGCCATCCTCCGACATGATCCTCCTAGAGCCCTTGGCGGGAGGCGAGGCGACTTCGTCACGCGCCACGCCCCAACGACTCGGAGCCCCGCCATCACCGCACAACCTCCGGACCCTGCACCGCGGCCAGGGCGGCTGGCCCACCGAAGATGACGCGGTGCGCCTGGTCCCACGCGTCTCGGAACTGACGCTCGTCGATGGTCCCCTCGACAACCTCCGGGTCAGCCAGACGCAACGCATCCGAACGCACCAGACCCGCACGACGCCCGAGGATCGCCGTGCGACGCCGAATCCGTCCGACGAGCCATTCCTCGCATCCGGAACCGGCACGCATCGTGAGCGCCGATCCCCCTCGACGCTCGATGCACGCGACGGGGCCCCGCAGCCGCCGAGGCCCCCGATGCCTTGGGGGCTCGCATCGTCGGATTCGATGCGAACCACGGCGGATCGCGTGAATGCCACCGCGTGGGGTGCCGGACGGGAGACGGCGACGTCGAGTGCGTCGACACGGGGCGAGGCCGTCGCCACGACGCCACCCCTTGCGCCGATGCGCGAGGGCGCCCGTCGAGCCGTTCCCGAGTCCGGAATCGCCCGCGGTCGTGGAACGAGAGCGTGGATGGCGGCGCATGTGGCCCACGGCCGCCCCCCCGTCGACGAAGGGCGAGCTGCGGTGCCCGCGGATGCACTCGACGATCGGCCCCGCGACGAAACCGATGCCGAGCGGCTCGCCAGTCACCTGGTCGAGTCCTGGGTCGAGTCGAGCCGACGAGGGGGCGACCGGAACGGCGACGGACGAGGAGGGCGCGACGCGCCGGGAGCGCCCGGCGACGGTGCCGAGCCGCTCGAGGGCGGCGCGGCGGGACTGCATGCGCCGGGTCCAGGCCGCGACGGCGCGCTCGATACATCGGACCGGCGCTACGTGCGCTGGTTCTTGGAACAGCGGCGCCGCATCCTGGAGCGCCTTCGATTCCCACGCGAGCGCGCGCTCGCGCTGGATCAGGGCGTCAGCGTCTGGCTCGTCCACGTCCGCAGAGACGGATCGTTCGCGGGCAATCCGCGACTGCGACGCTCCAGTGGCTTTACCGACTTTGACATGGCCGCTCGCGACGCCATCGTCGCCGCCTCGCCGTTCCATCCACTGCCGCCCGATCTGGCGCCACAACGAGACGTGCTCGCGATCGTCATTCCGGTGCAGTTCAGCAATCCGATGGTGCGCTGAGGGTCGCATTCGCCCGACTCGACTCGAACCCACCCGGGGCATTGTCCTCGCGACCGACGGTTGCGTGCGGGCCACTCGCTCGCGACGCGGAGTCGCGTGAAGGGTAGCGATCGCGTTGGCCGATGTGACCGAGGAGTATTGACAGTCCGAATCCGAGAGCGAGCCCGTGCCCGTGCCACTGTCCGCATCCGAATACAAGACCGAGTCGGTGCTCGAGTCCGGGTCCGAGTCGCGGCAAAAATCCGAGTTTATGCAGGGATCGAACACGACCTCGCCGGCACCGTCGGGCTCGAAGTCGACCCGAGCGCCCGTACGCCTCCACACGTCTGCCGCCCCGTCGGGCGCCATCGGGCCGGTGACCAGGCCGGGGCCGCACCCACGTAGGGCGCATTGATCGAAGACGCTGGCGAGCGAGTTGCCTCGCGGCTAGCATCGCCCCGCCGCCGGGGCAGGAGCCCGAGCCGTGAGCGAGACCGAGACCAGCACGACGCCATCAGACCGCAAGGTCGTCGGCATCCCCCGCGAGATCCATCCCGGCGAGCGACGGGTCGCCGCTACGCCGGCCACGGTCTCCCGGATCCGCAAGCTCGGTTACCACGTGCTGGTCGAGAAGGGAGCGGGAGACGCGGCGAACGCGCCCGACGCGGCCTTCCAGGAAGCGGGCGCGCAGATCGTGTCGCGCGAGGCGCTGTGGGCCGCGGCCGACGTCGTGCTCAAGGTGCGGCCACCCCTCGAGATCGACGGCGTGCACGAGGCGGACCTGCTCAAGGAAGGCGCGACGCTCATAGGACACGTCTGGCCTGCCCAGAACGAGGCGCTCGTGCGCCGGCTGGCAGCGCGCCGCGCCACCGTGCTCGCGATGGACGCGGTGCCCCGAATCAGTCGCGCGCAGAAGCTCGACGCGCTCTCCGCGATGGCCAACGTGGCCGGATACCGCGCCGTCGTCGAGGCCGCGTCTCGCTTCGGTCGCTTCCTAGGCGGACAGACGACCGCCGCAGGCCGCGTCCGCCCCGCGCAGGTTCTCGTCGTGGGTGCCGGCGTGGCCGGACTGGCGGCCATCGCGGCGGCCCGAAGCCTGGGTGCGGTCGTACGGGCCTTCGACACGCGCCCGGTCGTGCGCGAGCAGGTCGAGTCGCTCGGTGGTCGCTTCATCCCGTTCGAGTTCAAGGGCGAGACGGGCGAGGGCGAGGGGGGCTACGCGCGCCAGGTCAGCGACGCGTACCTGGCCGCCGAGCAGGAGTTGCTCGCGAAACACTGCGCGGAGTGCGACATCGTCATCACGACGGCGCTCGTGCCCGGCAAGCCCGCGCCGAAGCTTATCACCTCCGGGGCGATCGTCGGGATGCGGCGGGGCAGCGTGATCGTGGATCTGGCCGCCGAGCAGGGTGGCAACACCGCGCTCACCGAGCGCGACGCCGTCGTCGAGCGTTTCGGCGTGACGATCGTGGGCCTGACGGACCTGCCGAGTCGCATGGCGGAGCAGGCGAGCGAGCTGTACGCGATGACCGTCTACCACCTGCTCGAGGAAATCACGCGCGAGGGGCAGCCCGCCATCGATGAATCGGACGAGGTGCAACGCGCGATGCTCGTCCTGCGCGACGGCGAGCTGAAGTGGCCGCCCCCTCGCCCCGAGCCGGTGCGCGCCGGCGCCCCGACGCCACCGCCACCCGACCGGCCACGGCCGACCGAACGGCCCGCCTCTCCGTGGCCGTTGCGACTCGGGGTGCTGGCGGCGTGCCTGGTGCTCGCGCCGCTCGCCGCGTGGGGGCCGCCCGATCTGCTCCAGCACGTCACGGTCTTCGTGCTGGCCTGCATCGTGGGCTGGCACGTGATCTGGAACGTCACGCCCGCGCTGCACACCCCACTGATGAGCGTCACCAACGCGATCAGCGGCATCATCCTCGTCGGCGGCCTCGTGCTCGGGGGGGGCGGCGAGCGTTGGGGCGCGGTGCTCGCGCTCGCGGCGGTGGCGGTCCTCGTCGCGTCGGTCAACGTCGCCGGCGGCTTCCTCGTGACGCAGCGCATGCTGCGGATGTTCCGCAAATGACCCCGAGCATCCTGCTCACGGCCTACCTCGTGGCCTCGGTGCTCTTCGTCTTCAGCCTGCGCGGCCTGTCCGCCCAGCACACCGCGCGGCGCGGCAACCTGCTCGGCCTCGTCGGCATGATCGTGGCCATCGGCGTCACGTTCGCCGCCCTGCTGTGGCCCGTGCCCGACGCGCGCGGCGGCAGCCCCACGCCCGCGAGCCCCGAGGCCCTCGGTGTGCTCGGCGCGGCGATGGGCGTCGGCTGCCTCGTCGGAGCCTTCGTCGCATCTCGCGTGGCCATGACGGCGATGCCCGAGCTCGTCGCCATCCTGCACAGCTTCGTGGGGCTCGCCGCCGTGCTCGTCGGCATCGGCAGTCACCTGCGCGCCGCGCGCACGGGTGAAGCGCTCGACCTCGCCCACGAAATCGAGGTCTGGGTGGGCGTGTTCGTGGGCGCGATCACGTTCACCGGATCCGTCGTGGCGTTCGGCAAGCTACGCGGCACGATCCGGAGCAA
The DNA here is from genome assembly GCA_025054695.1 of Myxococcota bacterium. Classification (GTDB taxonomy): domain Bacteria; phylum Myxococcota_A; class Polyangia; order Polyangiales; family JANWZI01; genus JANWZI01. The sequence goes on from JANWZI010000003.1 coordinate 94,040, forward strand.
GCCGCTCCTGCTGCCCGGCCGCCACGCGCTCAACGCTGCGCTCACCGTGGCCTGCGTCGCCCTCGCCGTCCTCGCGCTGCGCGCGGGCGGTCCCGTGGCCACGCACGCGCTGTACGCGATGACCGCGCTCGCCTCCGTCCTCGGCGTACACCTCGTGATGGCCATCGGCGGCGGGGACATGCCCGTCGTGGTCTCGCTACTCAACAGTTACTCCGGGTGGGCGGCGAGCGCGGCGGGCTTCATGCTCGGCAACGACGCGCTCATCGTCACCGGCGCGCTCGTGGGCTCGTCGGGCGCGATCCTCTCGTACATCATGTGCCGCGCGATGAATCGCTCGATCTGGCACGTCGTCTTCGGCGGATTCGGCGAGGGCGCCGGCATCGCGTCGGGCACGTCGGCCGGCACGAGCGCGACGGGCCGCGTGCGCGAGATCGACGTGGCCGGCGCGGCCGACCTGCTGCTCGCCGCGCGCAGTGTTGTGATCGTGCCCGGCTACGGGATGGCCGTCGCCCAGGCGCAGCACGCGCTCAAGGAGGTCGTCTCCCGCCTCGAGGCACGCGGCACGCGCGTGCGGTTCGCGATTCACCCGGTCGCCGGACGGCTGCCTGGACACATGAACGTCCTGCTCGCGGAAGCCGACATCTCCTACGAGATCGTCAAGGAAATGGACGAGATCCAGGAAGAGCTGCCCAAGACGGACGTCGTCGTCGTCATCGGGGCCAACGACATCGTCAATCCGAGCGCGCTCGAAGATCCGTCCAGTCCCATTTACGGGATGCCGGTCCTCGAGGCGTGGCGCGCGGGCAAGGTCATCATGCTCAAACGGAGCCTCGGCACCGGCTACGCCGGCGTCGACAACCCGCTGTGCTACAAGGACAATACGCTCATGCTCTTCGGCGACGCGAAGAAGAGCGTGCTCGGCCTGCTCGCAGCCATCGACGCACGCGCCGAGAGCGCCGCGGCCTGAAGGATTGGTTTGGGGGATTGGGCGTGGACTCGGGCCCGGCCGCGGACTCGGCCTCGGACTCTGGATCCGTCTCGGAGTCGGAGTCGGACTCGAGCTCGGTCTCCGACTCGAATTCGGACTCGGCGAAGCACTCCGCCGGGGCCTCGTACCGACCGCGCACGGAACACCGAGCGCACACGGGGCGTGAAGGCCGGTGTCAGCTCGAGCCGCGCGGATGACACGCGAAGCAGGAAAAGCCTTGACCGGTTTCGGGATCGTACGGCGCCGCCCCGAGCAGCCGCTGCATGTTCGGAACGACGTGGTTGAACATGAAGCGGACCATGCGGGGATGCTCGCGCACCATCGCTTGCTGCTGCGGGATGCCCGTCGGATACAGCGGTCGGAGCGACGGATTGGGCATCGCGTAGCGCCGCGACTCGGCGTCGGCACCGTGGCAGCTCTCGCAATCGAAGTCCGCATGTCGCGGGGGGTCGTACAGCTCGAACTCGCGCGCCATCACCGGCAGCACCTCGCGCGCCATGTACCGCCGCCGCGCGTCCCAATCCATTTCGGCCCAGGGCCGCGGCGGCCCCGGATGCTCCACGTGCTCGTGGGGCGGCGTTGAGGCGACACTCGCGACCCCCCCACCTGCGCCCTCGCCCTTCGGTCGAGCGGTCGGCGCGCCGGACGCTCCACACCCGGTCCCGAACACCACGACGATCAGCACGAGGCCGCGCCAAAGGCCCCCGATCGAACGTCCCGCGGACGGCCGCGACGTCGGCACTTCCGGGCGCCTCAGCGACATCCGCGCGCCGCCTCCCGTGCGGAATCGGCGTGGAAGCCCTGCGGTGCCATGGCCAGGTATCGTTCCGCGAACCGGCAGCGCTCGCGCCCCGGCGGAAGCTGCGCGACGAGCTCGCCGACGGCTTCGGCGGGCGGAGCGGGCGACTGGACCGCGGCACGCAGGTGCGGGACGGGATCGTCGCCGCGCTCGATCGCGAGCGTCGCGCGCAACAGATGCGCCTCCGCGCAGCGCGGGTCGCGCGCAATCGCCTCGTCCGCGAAGCGGCGCGCCTCGGCGAAGCTCGCGACCTCGTAGCGCAGCCGCCCGCGTGCCGCGAGGATCCGGGCCTCCTGGGCCGCCGTCGCCCCTCGGACTCGCGCCGCACGCTCCGCCGCGGTGATCGCGCGCGAGGCTGCCTGGGGATTGCCCATCCGCACGTGGACGAACGCCAGCCCGACGTGCGCGTCCACGTGATCCGGATCGGCGAGCAGCGCCCTTCGGAACGACGCCTCCGCCTCTCGATCCCGTTCCGCCTGACTCTGCGCGGCCCCGAGCAGCGTCCACAGCCTCGCGTCGGATCCGGACTCGGCCATCGGCGCGATCGACGCAATGGCCTGCTCGCCGGCCCCCTGTTGGACGAGCAGGCGAGCGCGTGCGCGCGCGGCCTCGTGGCGCGCCCCAGCCTGCTCAGCGCGACGGATCGCCGCCTCGGCCGAGGTCACATCCCCCTCGTCGACGGCCAGCTCGGCGAGCCCGACGAGCGCACCGCGGTGGGTTGCCGACAGCGCGATCGCTCGCTCGAACCCCTCCCGAGCCCTTGCCCGCTCGCCCGTCTGTCGAGCCGCCTCTCCGAGCAAGGCGTGCACATCCGGATCGTCGGGGCGCGAGGCGACGAGCCCCCCCAGCGTGCCGAGCGCCGCACGCGCCTCGCCCCGGGCGAGCTCGACGCGCGCACGAGAGAGCAACAGCTCGGGCGCGCCCGGGCGGATGGCGAGCGCGCTGCGGACGACCTCCGACGCCGCGTCCAGCGCGCCGGTCGCCAATCGCGCCTCGACGAGAAGCTTCACGATCTCTGGATCGTCCTGCGCCGACTGCCTTGCGGCCTCCAGACGCTCGATGGCCCGATCCGTGGCCCCGGCCGCGAGTTCGAGAGCAGCGAGACGCGCCACGGCGCGGCTACGTTCGCGCGGATCGCTGGCCGCGCTCTCGTAGAGCCGCCTCGCCTCGTCAAGCCGCCCACGTGCCTCGGCGACGCGCGCGCGCAGCAGATCCGCCCGTGCCCCGGCGCCCGCCGATGCGAGCGCCTGCTCGGCCCCGTCGAGGTCACCGTTCGCGAGCGCCACCTCCGCGAGCAGCCGCGCCGCGCGCTCCGTCTCGCGGGCTGCAACGTGTAGCCGCTCGAGGGCACGCGCCGCCGCACGCGGCTCGCCGACGGCGAGAAATACGTCCGCGAGCCCGAGCAGCAGCTCCGCATCGTGGGCCGGTGCGCGCGTCAGTGCCTCCCGCGCGCTCTGCACGGCACGACCCGTGTCGCGCAGCTCGAGCGAAGCCCGCGCGAGCAGCATGTGTGCCCAGGCCTGCTGCGCCGCGCTGCTGCTTCGCCCCGCATCGCCCAGCACGGCGCTGGCCTCGGCCGCCGCCCGCGCGGGATCGCGCCCGCTCTCCTGCAGGATGCGCGCGCGGGCGATCCGAACCGACGCGAACGCATCCCCGCCGGGGACGCCGTCGAGCACGGCGAGCGCGGCCTGGGCGTCACCGTGACGAGCAAGCAGCAGCGCGTGCAGCGTCGCATGGCGGACGGATCCAGGTCGCAGCGCCAGTGCCGCTCGCGCCTCGACCAGGGCACGATCGATCCGGCCTGCGGCTTGCTCGACGAGCGCACGGACGCGATGGGTCTCGGCATCGTCCGCACGTCGACGCAGAGCGGGCGACGCGAGCAACGCCTCGGCACGCGCGACGTCGCCGCGCGCGAGTCCCAGCAGCGCGCTCGCGAGGATCGCGTCCGGCCGGCTCCGCTGGTCGTCCTCCAGCGCCGAGAGCACGGACTCCGCCTCCGCCGCGCGCTCGACCCCGTGCTCGACGACGTACGTGGCCAAGAGCCGGGCGTGAAGGGCCCGGGCATCCGCGTCGTCCTCCTGCGCAATCCGCGCGATCGCCTGCTCGAGGGACGACGGCGAGCCGTCGCTTTCCGCTTGGGCCAATGCCGCGATCGTTTCCTCGGTCCAGCCCGACGTGGCCCACGCGTGCACGCCGACCACCGCCACCCCGGCCAGCCCGATCGCGACGACGCCCACGACCCATCGCGGCGTGCCGTAGGTGCGCCCGCGTATCCGAACGGGGAACCGCGCGGTCAGCTCCCGCATCACCGTCCGGCGCCAGCTCGCGACGGCGTGGCGGTGTGGCGTCTCGAACGGAGAGCGGGCCCCGAGGGAGGACGAAGAAACCGCGGGGCCTCCGGCCGGCATCCGCATTGCCGGGCGCGCACCGCCGTCGAACGGCGACGAGGGCAGGCCGGCCGGCGACGCTCCCTCGCTCACTTTCGGCAGAGGACGCGTGCGACCCGCGACGCGCTCCTCGTCGGCGAGGCCGCTCGCCGGCCGTGGCAGCGGCGAGGGGCCCACCGCGTGCGCCGCTTCCGGAAGTCGGTGCTCGAACGTCAGCTCTCGGTCGAGCAGTGCCTGCGCCGCGTCGGCAGCCACGGCCGGCTCGGAGGGACGCGCACGCAGGACCGTCGGAGCCGCCTCGAGCGGCGAGACGTCGACCGACCGACCCTGAGCCAGATGGGTGGGCGCAGACTCGTCGGGATCCTGGAGAGACCACGGCTCTTCTTCGGAGGCCCCAGACGCATCGTCTTCCGACTCCAGATCGTCGAGCCCGAGCTCGGCCGTCGCCTCGTGCGGGGGCACGGAGGCGGCCCGTCGGACACGGCGAGCCGTCGGTCGCTGAGCCGCCGTATCCGACTCATCCACCGCGGAGACGAGGGACGGAAGATCCTCGGGACGTCGCGCCACCGCCATGCGCATCGAGAGACCCTGGCTCGGCCCCGACGCCATCGCCACGTGGCCTCCCACGCCCAAAGCCAGCGGGGGACGCGACCGTCGCGGTCCGGCCGTCGGGGGAGCCGCGAGAAGGGGCGGTGGCGGTCGAGACGAGGGACGCGGCGTCTCCGGTGCCGGCGCACGCGGTGGTGATGTGCCCGGCGGTGGGGGCGCCACCGAGGCACCTGCACGCGGGGCCTGCCAACCCGAGCGAGCTCCGCGATCCGCATCCGCCGGTCCGGGCGACGAGCCATTCGGCGCGGCGACGGGCACGCTTCCTCGCCCTACGGCCGGTTCGCCACCGCCGGATCGGGACGCCGTCGAGTCGTCGGAGCGTTGCGGGGGCTCGGGGCCGACGCTCGAGGACCGCGCGATGCCGTCACCATGGAGCGCGGCTGCGTGCGACGCGACCCCACCACCGACGTCGATCCGGGGAACCGGACCGGTCTGGTCCTCTTCCTCGAACGCGGGGGCATCCATTTGAATGGTCGCCACCGCTTCCGGGTCAAACCATCGGTCGATCGTCGCCGACGGAGGCGCGCTCTCGGCCGCCACCTCTCCGAGCAGTTCTCGCACCGCCGTGTCGTCGGGCGAGATGGCGCGCGCACGCTCGAGCGCGTCGCGCGCACGGTCGGTCTGACCGGCACGCAAGTACGCCTCCGCGAGCAGGCGCAACGCCGTCGCGTCCTCGCGCGCACGGAGGACGGCGGTCATCTCCGCGCGCACCTCCTCGTGCCGACCGAGCGCGAGAAGGGCCTGGCCGAGCAGCAGGCGCACCTGGACGTCGTCTGGATGGGCCAGCAGCACCCGACGGCACGCCTTGACCGCGTCCTGGTACCGTCGCTCGGCGACCAGTTCCTTGGCGCGCGCCATGAGCTCCTCGACGCCGGTGCTCACCGACGACTAGCGTAGACGTCCGGGGCATGCCCGGAAAGTCGGCGGACGAGCCGACCGGCGCTCGTGCGAACGTTCGACACGGTCCCGACGATCGCTACGATTCCGCGAGGCCCGGGCCGGTCACCGCATCGCGCGCAGCCGTGCCCGCGCGGCGCGAATCCGCTCGGGCGACAGGGAGCGGCCACCATAGCGTGCCTCGAGGTACGTGTCGGTCACCTCGAGCACGGTGGGCGCACCGCGAAAACCCTCGCGCGCGATCCGCTCGGCAAAACGCCGCGGCGTCTCATCCGGCCGTCGCCGCAATCCGTGGCGTCGCAACGCGCGCTCGAGATCGCGGAAGAGCGCGACGGCCGCGGCCTGCGATCCGGCGGACCAAGCGCGTAACCGTGAAGCGAGCCGGCGTCCGAACGCCACCGCCGCGACAATCGCGACCCCGGCGGCGAGTAGGGCGATCGCGATACCCGCGGCGGAGGACGACGGACCGCTCGACGCTCCGGCCGACCCGTCCTCGCGGCGACCCGTTTCGTCGCCTCCCGACCCTCGATGCGAGGCTGGACGCGCCCTCGCGAAGAGCTCCCGCAACCGGTCGAGGAGCGTGCGCTGCGTCCCCAGGTCGAATCCGACGACGTAGCGATCCCAGCGCGATTCCAGGGCGTCCAGCATGGCGGCTAGAGCCACGGCCCAGCCCGACTCCGACGGCCGTAGCGCGTCGCGGCCCGGAGGCGTCGGGTCGACCGTCACCCAGCCCCGTCCGTCCAGATAGACCTCGACCCAGCTGTGCGCGTCGCCCTGACGTATCGCGTGATAACCCCCGTATGGATTCCACCAACCCCCGACGAATCCGGTCACGTTGCGCGAAGGGACCCCGACCGCACGGGCCATCACCGCGAGGGCGGTCGAGAAGTACTCGCAGTGCCCCGCGCGCCGCTCGAAGAGAAAGACGTCCAGCGGATCGCGACCGGGACTCCCCGCGAGCTCGAGCGTGTAGCGATAACGTCCCGAATCGCGCAGGTGCCGCAGGAGGCGATCAACGCGCTCGGCGTCGGTCCGTGCACCGCGCGTCAGCGACGTCGCCAGCGCGCGCGTTCGCGCGAGCCCATCGGGCAACGCGAGGTAACGCGCTCGTTCGTGCGCCTCGAGCTCGGTCTCGGTGACGAACGCGGGATCCGTCGAAACCCACGCGACGTAGGAAAGGCCCCGATCGTCGGCATCGAGGTAGCGCACGTCGAGCCCGCGGGCGCGGGCGATGCGTCGGCCCACCGGCACGCCCGCACGCATCCGGAGCGGTACCTCGATGCCCACCGTCCGCTCGGGCAGGAAGACGACGGGCTCGTCCAGCGGCTCGAGCTCGATGTGCACCGCGAGATCGGGACGGACCGGACGGTCCGCGATCGCGTAGTACGTACCGCGTCGCCCGATCGCCTCGGCGCGATCGGGCGATCGCGTCCAACGACGACCGTCATAACGGTCGAACGACGTGCCGCGCAGTCGCAGTCCCGCCTCGACCATGCGCCTCGCATCCGTGCCCTCGACCCGCACCCGAAGCACGACGGTGGGGTCGTCGCGGATCGTGCCGAATCCACCGAGCTCGACGTGGCTGCCGAAGCCGGCGACGCGTCGGCCGTGGACCTGCCCGATGGGCACGAGCCCCACCCCGACGCGTGGGAAAAGCAGAAAGAGCACACTCGTGATCGCGAACAGCGGCACCGCGAGCGACGCGATCCACACGAGCAGCCCCCCGCCGATCAGCCGCCGGCTTTCGAGCAGGCGGCGCAGATCGGCATCGGGCCGCACCGAGCCCGCCAGATCCCGCTCGACCTCGCGCCGCAACTGGGTGAGCACGAGCATCCAGGGCAGTGCGATCAGCATTCCCAGCAGCACGAGCGCGTAGGTCAGCGCGACCGACAGGATCGAGGCCGCGACGACGTGCAGGAACGCGAGCAGCGCGATCTGCTGGTGATCGATGGCGGTGCGACGGTGCGCCAGGCGCGAGAGCTGGAGGACGGCGGCGAACTCGAGCCCGAGCGCGAGCGGCGGTGCGCCGAGCAGACCCCGGACGACCTGCACGAGGAGGAACGCGAGGACCGCCCACGTCATCAGGCGGGACCAGCGGTGGCTCGAAACGAGTGGTGGCTCGACGAACCACGTCGCGACCCAGCCGATCCACAAGGCGATCCGGGCGACCGGATCGAGCTCGCCGCCGAGTCCCAGCGCGAACAGACCGAGGCCCGAGACGAGATAGGTGACCCCCTTGTGGAGCGCGTGGAATCTCATCGTGCCCCCGTCTGCGCGTCCCCGCGCGCCGCCGGCGCGGGGGGCTCGTCGTGCGCGACCGGCTCGACCAGGGCGAGCCAGCGCCAGATCGGCTCGGGGGAAGCGCCACCGGGCACGACGGGAGAGGCGGTATACCGCCCGACGACGCGCACGCCGTGGCCCTTCGCGAGCAGCTCTGCCGCTGCACCCGCCGCCCGCGCGATGGCGCGCTCGAACGCGCGATCCCAGTCCGCGTCGGCCCCGGAAGGACGCACCTCGTCGAGCCGGAGCGTCACGACGCGCCCGTCGCCGCGATCGCGCTCGTGCACCACCACGTGGCCGACCGCCGCCGTGCGGCGCCAGTGGATGTCGCGTGCGGGGTCGCCGCGTCGATAGTCGCGTAGCCAGCCGCTGGGCATCGCGCGGCCGTCTCCCGCGACTGGCTCGAGCGCCTCCGCGTGGCACCCCTCGTCGGGACGCCCGGGCAGCGCCGGTTCCGGAGCGGGGTACACGAGCAGTCGATCCGGGCATTCGACGACGCGTTCCTTCTGCACCAGGCCGAACGGAAACCGCGTCCGCACGCGAACCGCGTGGAACGCGAGCCACCCTCGACGCGCCGCGACGCGGTGATAGCCGGCGACGACTCGGGCCCGCGCGTCGACGCGCACCACGAACGCGTGGTGGGGGGCCGGGCCATCCGCGGCGACGTCCTCCATCTCGAGCGCCCACGCCGGACGACGACGCTTGTCGTTGTGCACGATCAGCTCGACGAAGAACGGGCGGCCGGCGAACGCCCGACGCGGCAGGCGCCGTTCGACGCGCAGCCCCGCGAGTGTGGTCTCCGAGATCGCCGAAGAGACGAGGAGCAGCGAAAGCAGCAGGCCGAGCAGCAGGTACAGCAGGTTGTTGCCGGTGTTGACCGCCGCGAGCCCCACACCGAGCGTCAACAGCACGTACAGTCGCCCCTCGCGCGTCAGACGCGGCGCTCGCGCCGGGCGTCGCGACGGCTCGGTCGACCTGCCCCGGGCGCCCGTTTGCAACGCGTCCCCTTCAGAGTGGCACGGGCACCGTCGAGACCAGCTCGCGCAGGATGCCGGCGGCCTCTCGTCGCTCGTGGGTCGGCTCGAACGCTCCCGCGACGCGGAGGCGATGCGCGAGGACCGGTTCGACGAGATCCTGCACGTCGTCGGGCAACACGTGATCGCGACCGCGCACCAGCGCCAGCGCACGCGCCGCCCGCTCGAGCGAGAGGGCGGCGCGTGTGGAGGCGCCGAGCTCGATGCGTGGCGAGCGCCGCGTGCCGAGGACGATCGCATGCAGGTACGCGAGCGCCGGCTCGGCCACGTGAACCGCCTCGACCGCGCGAAGCGCAGCGAGCAGGGTCTGCCGATCGGTCACCGGTTCGACGCTCACGGGCCTCGAGCCACGCCGCTCGCGCAGCAAACCCCGCTCGACCTCTTCGGGCGGATAGCCGATCCGGATGCGAAGCAGGAAACGGTCGAGCTGGGACTCCGGCAGGGGATGCGTACCGTGGAATTCCTCCGGATTCTGCGTGGCGACCACGAAGAACGGCTCCTCGAGCGGATGGGTCATCCCGTCGATGGATACCTGGCGCTCGTCCATCGCTTCGAGCAGCGCACTCTGCGTCCGGGGGCTCGCGCGGTTGATCTCGTCGGCGAGCAAGACGTGCGTGAAGACGGGCCCCCGATGGAACGCGAAGGCACCGGTCCGCGGGTCGTACACGTTGCCCCCCAGCACGTCCGCCGGCAGCAAATCGCTCGTGAACTGCACGCGTCGAAACCCCACGCCCACCGACGCGGCGAGCGCGCGCGCGAGCGTCGTCTTGCCCACCCCGGGGACGTCCTCGACGAGCAGGTGCCCGCCGGCGAACAGCGTGGCGACCGCGAGCTCGACGACGTCACGCTTGCCGACCAGAGCCTGCTCGACGCGGTCCGCGATTCGGGCTGCCAGTCGCGAGGCCGCGGCCGGCGAATCGGCCAGACCGTCCATGCGCGCACAAGCTAGTACCGCGACCCAGGCACTTCCAGCGAACCCGTGCCGCCCAACGCACAGCCGATACTGGGACGGAGCCCGAGTCCGAGACCGAAACCGAGTCGGAGTCCGAGTCCGAGGCCGAGTCCGAGACCGAGTCCGAGTCCGAGCCCGAGCCCGAGACCGAGTCCGAGTCCGAGGCCGAGTCCGAGTCC
>JANWZI010000040.1 GCA_025054695.1 Myxococcota bacterium
GTCGCGAGGCGCGAGGCACGGCGGTCGGCCGCGATAAGCAGGGCTTCGAGCCACGCGAGCGCGCCGGGCCCCCAGCGACGCTGCAAATCGAGCGTCCGTTCGCGCCAGCTTCGCCCCGTACTGGGCGACAGACCGAGCTGAGCGGGGCTCAAGGTCAGCTTGACCGCTGGCAGATCGTGGATCCCGTCGAGCGTGATCGATGGAAGCTCGTCGCCTTCGCGCACACCCCGGATCGGAAGGCCCCGATCGTCGTCCGTGACGTATTCCTGGTCCTTCGGGCCGGCGTGGAGACTCGCCCGCACCTTGCCGTGATGAGCGAGCACGAGGTAGGCGACGAGGTCGAACTCGTCGGCGGTACAGGCGAGGAGGTCGCGCTCGAGATCCGTGGAAGGGCTCGCGCTCTGCACGGCTGGCTCCGGCGTGTCCGTTCCGAGCAGCGCAAAGAGCTTGCGCCAGGGGCCGAGGAGCGCTGGATGGTCCGGTTGATGGAGGCGAAGGAGGGCGAACAGACCGAGGCAACTGGCGAGTTCGTGGCGAAACCCACGCCGCACATCCGCGGCGCCCACCTGGTAGCGAGGCGGTCGCTGCCACGCGTTCGACGGAGCCTTGGCGAGATCGCGTCGCGCGGTGTGAAGCCCCCGATCCTCGATGATGGCCTGAAAAGCGGGATGGGCCTTGCCGTAGTCGTGCCAGCGCGCGGCCAGGACGAGCAGCTCGCGCAGCCGCTGCGGCAACTGCAGGGTGCGGGCGAGTCGATCGACCTCGTCGGCGACCTCGCGTCCATGGGTCGCGATCGTCTTGTACTCTTCCGCTTCGCTGAGCGCTTCGGAGTCTTCGAGGTCGTCGGCCCACTGCGGATCGGCCGACAGCGCCAATCGTACCACCTCGACGGGCTCCCTCGAGGCGGGGTCGAATCCCAGCCGCGGGGTGTATCCACCTTCATCGGACGGAACGCACACGACCAGGCCGGGTACGAGCCGGTCCTCGGAAAGCGGCCGCCAGGCGCCATCAAGCCAGTCCCAGGTCCACGCGTCCCGGCGCTCTCCCCGTTTGGGCCACAACCAGCGACGGACCTCGTGCACGGGTACCGGGCACAACTCCTCAGGCGCCGGGCGCCTTTCGGGCGTCGGGCCGGCTCGGGTCTTCGTTTCCTGGTCCCGCGGCAGCTCGGACCAGAACACGTAGACGTCGCGGTCCTCGCCGGAGCGGATGAAGCGGCTGACGTCGATGTCGGAGCCGGTCAAGTCCGGTGTGGTGTCGAACAGCTCGTCGAAATCGCGTCGGATGACGAGCGGATCGGGTTCGTAGCGGTACAACCGCTGCCGTTGCGCGCACGTCAGATTGTTTTCGAACTGCTCGAGCGAGGCGATCCCGGCGTCCGCGTTCTGCTTGCACAGCGCGTCGATTGCCCACCGCGCGGCGTCGAGGGTCTCTTCGTCGTAGGGCAATGTGGCCTTCGGATCCCGGCCCCGGTCGACGACGAGGATCGTCCCCGTCCCGCCGTATCGCGCGCACCGGCCGAAGCGCTGCACGAGACTCGACCAGGGCGCGAGCTCTGTGACGAGAACGCTCGCGGTGACGTCGACGCCGGCCTCGATCACTTGCGTGGTCACGATGAGCCGGCATGCATCGTTGTGGCACGCCGCTCGAGTCAAGAATTCGTGCCGCCATCGACTTCGATCGCACGGACGAAAGCGACCGTGAACGAGTCGCAGTTCCGTTCCGCCCAACGCGGACTCGCGCGATTGCCTCTTGCAAAGTTCGTCGTAGGTCGCGCGCGCGCGCTCGACGGTATTGCAGACGACGAGGGTGATGCGACCGAACGGCCCACCGGCATTGCGTCGGTGCTCCTCGAGGCACGCTGCGGCGAACGCAGTGACATCCTCCGCGGCAATGTCGCGGCACCTCAAAGTCTTTCGAGTGGCGCAAAGCCCCGTGCTCCGCTCTGCCGGCGAAAGCGTCGTGGTCTGGGCGATCCAGAAGGGGTGGTGACATGCCGTGTCGACGGTGCGCAACCACTCGGGCTGGAGCGTCGCGCTCATCCACCACGAGTACCGTGGCCGTAGCCCCTTGCTCCCATCGTCGTCGAAAAAGGCCTGAAGCTGGGCGCTCGTCGCGAGGCCGACGTCCATGAGCTGCACCTCGTCGTAAACCCAGAGCGCGTCGTGATTGAGCAAACCGAACTCCAGCGGCCAGCGCGCGCGGGCCGCGCCGTAGCCTCGAAGGAGCGCGCGCGACAGCAGCATGTCCTGCGTGCCCACGAACACGGCGGGCGCCTCGGGATACAGATTCCAATCGAGGTCGAGCGCGGCCCCACCCAGGACGAGGTGGACGCCTACCTTGTTCGGCGACCGCGGTGGCGCGGTGTGCAGAACGCCTGCACGCTCGAGTGCGTCGCGAACGACTTCACGCGTTTGTTCGACGAGCACGCGCATGGGAAGGACCCAGACGAGACGGCGTGGCCAGCGCTCGTCACTGCGGTGGACGCGATGGTAGCTCCACGCGGCCACGATGCCCCACGTTTTCCCAAATCCGGTCGGAATCCGGATCATGCGGGACCGGGGTTCCCCGTCGTCGCCGAGGGCGACTTGCCACGGGTAGGGCGAGGTGCCCGTGAGGCGATGGAACCATTCCTCGAAGGAAAGGCGGGCTTCCTCCGGGGTGTCACCGGATTGCGGAGGTGCGTCGGTCACGGAGCTCTCGGTGCGAATGGCACGACCGGGGGCTCGATGGCTTTCCCCGGGTTTCTCGCGTGCAAGCGTGATGACATCACGACAGTATGGAGGTGTCAAGAGGGGAGGTGGGGGACCGGAGTCGATGACTCGGCATGGGTAGGGGTTCGGTCACGCTTCGAAAAGACGGGACAAAAAGGAGGCGAGCGCTTCGACCACCGGGCTGCGCCACGCGGACTCCTCGGGATCGGGGCCGAGAACGGGCTGCGCGCGCTCGGCGACCCGTCGTTCGCGCAGGCGCCGCTCCAGTTCGTCGACCTCGCGCTGGCGGGCGCGGACGAGCCCGCCGTCACGGACGAACCGTACGACTCGGGCGAGCTCGCCGTGGTCGAGCCAGGTGCCGTGGCCGTTGCAGTCGTCGACGACGATGCCGGAGATGCGAGCGAAGTTGCGCCGCATCATCGGCTTGTCGCAATCCGGGCACGGCAAGTAGACGACGGCGCTCGTATCGATGGGCTGTCGCGGGGGCGACAGGTGGCCGAGGGCGGCCTCGGCGCCCGCCGCGCGTTCGGCGTGCTCGACGATGCGTTGCAACTGCGGCCGGTCGATCCAGACGCCGCCGCACCGCTCGCACTGGTCGATCAGCACGTCGTCGGCGAGCACGGCGATCATCGACTCGCGGCAGCGCGGGCAGCGTCGGGGCGAGACGTCCGTCGGCAGGGGCTGCGCAGGGCCGTCCAGCGCGGCGCCGCATCCGCTGCAGAAGCGCGCGTCGGCCGGCTGAAGCGAGAAGCAAGCCGGGCAGCGTCGGGTGGCGAGCGCGGCATCGCAGTGTTCGCAGCGATGGCGGGCGGGATTCGTGTGCGCGCCGCAGACGGGACATCGAAGCGCGAGCGCGTCGACGGGTGGTTCGGGCAGCGTGAAGGCGTGGCCGCAGCGGCAGCGCGCGACGGTTCCCGGCGGACGCCCCGTCACGTCGTAGCGGAGCGAGCACGCGGCACAGGCGACGATCACGTCGCCAGGGTAACGCAGGCACGTTCGCTCCGGTGACGCCGTCCGTGGCGGACGGGATCCGGGGCGTCCCGGGGGCGGGCCTCGTGGTGCGTGGGTCCGACGGACGGTAAACGAGGGGAGCGTGGGCGTCGGCATTCCCCTCGGCCCCTACCGGCTGGTCAAGCGGCTCGCGGTCGGCGGGATGGCCGAGATCTTCCTCGCGCGCAAGGAGGGCCCCGAGGGTTTCGCGCGCGAGCTGGTCGTCAAGCGGATTCTGCCGCACCTCGCCGAGGATCGCGCGTTCACCGAGATGTTCCTCGAGGAGGCGCGCATCGCGGCGCGGCTCTCGCACCCGAACGTCGTCACCGTCTTCGACTTCGGCCAGGTGGAGGGCAGCTACTACCTCGTGATGGAGCTCGTGCGCGGCGTCGATCTGGCTGCGCTCATCCGCCGGGCGCGCGAGGCCGCGGGGGTTCCATGGCGCGCCATTCCGCCGCACCACGCCGCCAAGATCCTCTCGTTCGTCTGCGAGGGGCTCGCGCATGCCCACGGGCTCGTCGTCGACGGTCGGCCCGCCGGGCTCGTGCACCGCGACATCACGCCGAGCAACGTGCTCGTCTCGTTCGAGGGTGCGGTCAAGGTCGCCGACTTCGGGATCGCCAAGGCGATGACGCGCCGCCGGCGGGACGAGACCGTGCACGGCGTCGTCAAGGGAAAGCACGCCTACATGTCGCCGGAGCAGGCGCGTGGAGAGCGTCTGGACGCGCGCAGCGACCTGTTCAACGTCGGCATCTTGCTCTTCGAGTCGCTGCTCGGCACGCCGCTGTTTCCCCACGACGACCTGCGCGCCGCGCGGATGCTGAGCGCCGCCGGGCGCATTCCCGAGCCCGAACGGCTCGACCGGCTGCCCGAGCCGCTGGCCGGCATCGCCCGACGTGCGCTCGCGCCGAATCGCGAAGAGCGTTATCCGGACGCGCTGACGCTGCGCGCCGATCTCGAGGCGTTCGTTCGTTCCTGCGAGGAAACCTCCGATCCGGTCGAGATCGGGCGCTTCGTCCGCGCGCTGTTTCCCGACGTGCTCGCCGAGGACGCGGTCTCGCCGCGCGCAGCCGGCACGGTTCCCGCGACGATGGCGGCCGGCGCGTCGCAGGCGACGGTTCTGCCCGCCGTGACCGCGGTGATGCGCCAGGGCAGCACGGAGGATGCGACGGCGCTCGTCGCGAGCCCCATGCCGCCCGCGCTCGGGGTGGGACGGGGAGCGCCGGCGGCGGAGGACGAGCCAACGCGGCGGGCGGCGACGATGAGCGGGGCGGCCGCGGCGGTCGTCGACGCTGCTCGCGGTCGGCGCGGTCGGCTTTCTTCCGCGAGGCGTCGCGCGCTGTGGCTCGCCCTCGGCGCGATGGGTGCGTTCGCGCTCGGCGGGGTGCTCGCGGTGATCCTCGACGCGGAAACGCCGGCATCCTCGGACGCTCGGGCTGCGCCGCAGCTGGCCATGGCGACCCTTCGCGTGGCGACGGAGCCCGGCGGCGCGCAGGTCCGCGTGGACGGGGTCGTGGCCGGTTCGACGCCCGTCGTCCTCGAAGTCGCGCCGGGGGAACGAATCGTCGAGGTCCTCGTCTCGGGACGCGTCGCGGCAAGGCAGCGTGCACGCTTGGCACCGGGAGAGACGGCCTCGATGTCGTTCGTGCTGGGTATCGCGCCGCCCGCGACGGATCCCCCGGCAGCCACACCGTTCTCCGCGCACGACGAGAACGCCGCGCAGGCCCCGGATGCGTCCGCAGCGAGTCTCGTCGGTGCGGACGTCGCACCGGCCTCGGGTGAGCGCCCGTTTTCGACCCGCGTGTCGGCGAATGCGGCGCGCGAACCCCGTTCGGGGCCGAGGCGAGGCGCGAAGGCGGGTGCTGCTTCGCGCGATCGGACGCGCGTCGACCGTGGGCCCTCGTCGGAGACGGCTGGCTACGGAACGCTCGCGGTTGCCACGACGCCGTGGAGCGACGTGTACATCGGCAATCGGCACCTGGGGACGACGCCTCTCGGCGCGGTGCGTCTGCCGGCGGGCACGTACGAGCTGACGCTTCGCGCTCCGGGTCGGCCGACCCGCACGGAACGGGTGACGATTCGCTCCGGCGAGCCCACGCGCGTGCGGCTCGTGCTCTGACGGCGGCGATGCGATCCCGGACTCGGTCTCGGGCTCGGGCTCAGGCTCGGACTCGGCCTCGGTCTCGGTCTCGAACGCCGTCTCGGTCCCGCGTCACGCTTCACCGCGTCCGTGCAACGCCGGCGCCGTGACTGCGAGGGGCGTCGGACGGGGACGATCCCGCACGACATGTTCGTCCGGCGCGTCCAGTTGTGTCCGGCCACCGGGACGTGCAACCGTTGCGGCCGGGAGAGCCGGATTCGATGACCGAGGTGCTCCACGGTGACGGCGTGCGCTTCTGGCCCGTCACGGACGTCGGTCGGGTGCGCGATCACAACGAGGATGCGTTCCTCGTCGACCGCAAGCTGTCGCTGTTCATGGTGGCCGACGGCATGGGTGGCCACGCGGCCGGCGAGGTCGCCAGCCACCTCGCGGTCAAGACGGTGCGCGAGCGACTCGCTCGCGACCGCGACGTGCTCGTCGCGTTCGAGCAGGGCAACGTGTCCCGTACCGAGGTCCTCCGCCTGCTCGAGTCGGCGGTGCAGCAGGCGTGCGCGGCGGTGCACCAGGCCGGCGTGCAGGACGAGGCGCGCCGCGGCATGGGCACGACGCTCGAGGTGCTGCTGCTGGTCGGATCGCGCGGCTTCATCGCGCACGTGGGCGACTCGCGCATCTATCTCGTTCGCCAGGGCCACGTGCACCAGCTCACCGAGGATCATTCGCTCGTCAACGAGCTGCTTCGACGCGGGCGGCTGACGCGCGAACAGATCGAGAAGGTCCAGTACAAGAACGCCGTCACCCGCGCCGTGGGCGTCTACGAGAGCGTCGAGGTGGACACGCTCGACTTCGACGTGTTGCCCGGCGATCGCTTCCTGCTGTGCACCGACGGACTGCACGGTTACCTCGAGGAGGGCGACATCCCCCGGCTGCTCGAGAGCTGTCCGGAGGAGCAGGTCGCCCAGCGGCTCGTCGATCTCGCCAACGAGCGCGGCGGCAAGGACAACATCAGCGTCGTCTACGTCCGCGTCCCGGACGCGGAGGCCGGCTACGACAAGCTGACGCGTGAGCTCAACCTCAAGCTGGAGGTCATGCACCGCATGCCCTTGTTCCGGTACCTGACCTTCCAGGAGCTGGTGCGCGTGCTCAACATCGTCGGCGTGCGCAGCTACGGGGTGGGCGAGCCGGTCGTGCGCGAGGGCGAGGAAGGCGACGAGCTCTTCATCGTGCTGCGCGGCCAGGTGCGCGTGCACTCGGGAGACACGATCCTGACGCGACTGGCCGCGGGGCAGCACTTCGGCGAGATGGCGCTCGTCGACAAGGCACCGCGCAGTGCGAGCGTCACCGCCGACGAGCCGAGCCAGTTGCTCGTGATTCGGCGACGCGATTTCTTCGACGTGATTCGACGGGATCATACCGTCGCCGTCAAGCTGCTCTGGAGCCTGTGCAACGTGCTCACGGAGCGTCTGCGGACCACGTCGCGCGATCTGGAGCGCGCCCGCGAGCGGCTGTCGATGAGCGGCGACGTGACCGCGGAGCTGCTGGGCGAGATCGAGGAGCTGACGGACGCGAGCGCGGAGCCCGCCGTCGCCGACGCGCGACCGACGGACCCCGGCTCGGCCGGAAGCTGACGTCGTGGCGCAGCGTCTCGCCCCGAGCGACGCCTGCGCCCGGCTTGCGGAACGGGGGCGACGCATCGGCGGACCGCACGGCGGCCTCGTCGCGGCTGTGCCAGCGTTGCTGCTCGGCTGCGCGGGAACCTGCGGTCGCGACGCACCGGCTCCGCCGGCGGGACCGACCGACGCGGCGGTGCCGAGCCCCGTTGCTTTGCGCGAGCCGGCGTCGCAGGTGCACGCGCCGCGCGAAGCGGACGGTCCGGCGCGTCTCACGGAGGGGGCCACAGCCGCACGCCCGACGCCGGGTGACGGGCCGCCCCGTGACGTCGCCGTCTCGGAGTCGCATCCCGTGCATGCGGCCACGATCACGCGTTGCGAAGGGCGGGTTCGCGTCCGGGGTGCCCCCGTCGAGGCGGGGGCCGCGCTCGAGCCCGGTGCCGTGCTCGAGACGGAGCGCGGCGCCGAGGCCGTCCTCGATACACCGGGCGCCGCGCGTCTGACCGTGGCGGGCGGATCGGTCGTCGTGTTCGCGCCTTGGTCGCCATCCGAGCTGGTCGTCGGTCGGGGCTCGGTGCACGCGGTGTTGCCTCCTGCCGGAGGTGGGGACCGCCCCGTGTTGCGACTGGTGGCGCCCGCGTCGAGCGTCGAGGTGTCCGCGTCCGGCGAGCTGTGGTTTCACGTCGCGGGCCGGTCGGCATGGGTCGGCGTGCTTTCCGGTGCGGCGGAGGTGTACGCAGGGGTCGTGGCGCGAGCGCCCCGCGATGCATCGGAGGGCTTCGATCCGATGAACGGGATCACCGCCCGCACGCTGACGGCCGGGCAGGCGGTTCTTGCGACCGTTGCACGCCTCGGTCCGATCGAGCGCGGTACGACGAACCTCGAACAGGCACGGGCGCTCGGGTCGCGTCGCGTCGGCGGCTCGCGTCTCCCTTCGGTTGCGCCCGACCCGGGTGCCGCCGTCGAGACGTATGCCCGCGCGGATGCGCGCGTGCGCGATCTGGATGCGGAGCATCGCACCGTGGCCGCCGATCGGGATCGCGCCCTCGAGTTGCTGCGGCGCATTACCGAGGCGTTGCGCCACCGGATGCGCGCTCGGCGCGCGGCCGTGCACGTCTGCGGCCAGCACCTCGCGCATCGCGTCGCGTCGGTGGGAACCCGCGCCGAGCCCGATGCGCGCTGTACCCGGGCGCTTCCCCCGGCGTTGGGAACCGGCGCGTGATGCGGTGCGACGACGCTCGCGCCCGTCGACGGGCACGCGCGGACGCGCGCGTCGTAGACCGAGTCCGACCCGTTCGGAGGCCTCGGTCGCGGTCTTGTGTCCCTGCGTCGCGCGGGTATTCTGCGGCCCCGATGCGGCTCGCGGCGGCCGGTGCGCTCGTGTGGCTCGGGGGGGGGGCGGCGCTCGCTCAGGACGACGAGACGTTGTGGCTCTACCGGGAGCCGACGTCGTTCACGGACGTCGTCGACGCGTTCGACGAGCACGACCCGTTCGATCTGAACGTCTCGGTGGGCTTCTCGCGCTCGCTGCTGACGGGGGTCGTGCAACGCGAGACCAACGATCCGATGCACCCGGAGGTGCGCCGTCCGGACGTGTCGGGCGCGCGCGCCTCGGAGGCGTGGGTCGACATCGCGAAGTTCGAACATCTTCGAAATATTCTGCACTTCGGTCTGGACGTCGGCGTCTATCACGACGTCGCGTTGTTCCTGCGTTTGCCGGTGGTGCTGTCGGACTCGCGCGAGCTGACCGCGCCCGAGGGCCGCACAACCGAGGAAGTCAACGCCGACCTCGTCGCGGCCGATCCGGATGGCCGCGCGGTTCCGCTGTTTCAGCTTCCGTTCCGATCGCCGACCCGCTCGGGCGTACCGTGGCTCGACGTGGGCGCTGCCTGGGCGATCTTCAACCAGCACCGGAACCGTCACCTGCCCACGTGGGTGGTCTCCGCGACGGGTCGCTTCGCGACGGGCGAGCCGGTGCACGCGTGCTTCGACCGCGCTCCGATGGGCCGTGACCGATGCCCGAACCCCAATCCGGCGGGCGGCACGCTCGAGCCGGGCATCGGCGACGGCACCAACGGACTGCGTCTCGAGACGCGAGCGAGCTGGCGCAGCCGCTACATCGAGCCCTACGGCGGGCTCGCCTTCCAGATCGGCTGGCCGGGCTCGAGCAAGCGCTGGTTCGAGCCAGGGGGTGATCTCGCGGGGTTCATGAACACGCTCCCGCCGCGTATTGGAGAGATGACGGTGGGCCTCGCGATCATTCCGTGGGAACACCGGGGGCGCTGGCAGCGCTTCGCCCTGGACTTCCGCCTCGTCGGTCAGTACGTGAGCGAGGGCCACGGCTACACGCCGCTGACCGATCCCCTCGGCTCCAGTGCGCATCCGGCCCTAACGGAAGCGGTCAACGAGCGCGCAGACGGGGCGGGCGCGCGCAATACCTATTTCTATGGCCTGACCGACACCTCGTCGCACGGACGCGTGATGGCCCGCGTGGCGATCGAGATGCAGGCCGCGCGCTACGTTCGCTTCGCGCTCGAGGGCGCCGTCGGCGGCTCCACGTCGTATCTGCTCACGTTCGCCGACGCCTGCAATCCGAACGTCGACGTCGGCGACGACGACCCGCGTCGCGGCGACTGCCGCACGGGGATCATCAATCCGCATCACCGGCCGGTGATCGACATGCCGGGACGCCGTTTCCGCATGCAGGGCGAGCTCACCCTCGACTTCGCCGCCACCGCCATCGCGCAGTTCTGACCGCTGCTGCCGAGGTGCGCGAACCGCGATCGGACGCGCCGCGCATGCGCATGCGACGTCGCGCGCGGATCGGATGCCCCGCCGCGCCCGTGCTACACGAGGAGCGTGCCGTACGGATTTCGTCGCGTTCCCTGGGTGCTCGTTTCGGGATGGCTGGGCGTGGGATGTGGATGTGGGTCACCGTCGCGACCCTCGGATGCGGGGCCTCCGCTCGACGGACCCGCAGCGGACGTCGAGGGCCCCCGCGATGGGGGGAGCGACGCCGCAGCGGGCAGCATCCGCGACTTCTGCGAGCCGCTCGCGCGCGGAATCTGCGAACGCGCCGGCCTGTGCGGATGCGGTGCGGCCTTGCCGGGGGGCCGGCTCGACGTGGAGGGCTGCGCGAACCGCCTCGCGGTGGCGTGCGCACGGACCTGGGGTGAGATGTCGGAGGACGCCGTCGTCGATGCGGAGCGCGCCGCGCGTTGTGCCGAGACGATCCTCGAGCGAACCCCGCGGTGCGGGGTGCCCTTGCTCGTCGTCCTCGCCGCTTGCGAGCCGTTCATCGTCTCGGCCGTCGGTGTGGGTGAGCCGTGCGCGGCCGGCTTCTGCGCGGGCGGCATGGGGGTTTGCCTCGACGGTCGATGCGAGCCGCGGATGGGTGAGGGCGCGGCCTGTGAAAGCCCCTTGCAGTGCGAGCGGGGGCTGGTGTGCGTCGAGGGCCGATGCCGGCGCGCGCTCGCGGAGGGAGCGAGCGGTTGCCGGCTCGATTTCGATTGCGAGGCACCGCTCGTGTGTGCGGCGGGTCGGTGTGTCCGGCCCGCGGCCGAGGGCGCCGCGTGCGCGGACCGCAACGCGTGCGCCGAGGGGCTGCGTTGCGTCGATGGCCGCTGCGCGCGGGCGCCGTCGGAACCGTGCGCCACGGACGAGGCGTGCGCGAGTCGGACGCGGTGCTGGCAGCCGTCGACGTGCCGACCGCGAGCGGGGCGTGGCGCCGCTTGCCGGGAAGATCGCGACTGCAACGCCGACCTGTATTGCGACGGCGGGAGCGGGCGATGCGCCGAACGCCCCGCCGTGGACGAACCATGCGCGGACGAGGTCATTTGTGCTCCGGAGCTTGCATGCGATTCGCCGTCCGGCGGGCGATGCAGGCTGGCTCCCGTCGAGGGACAGCCGTGCGCCTTCGGTCGATTCGGTCCCAATCGATGCGGGCCTGGTCTGACGTGCGTCGCCGGGACGTGCCGCACGCCGCCGGGGGAGGGGGAGGCGTGTGGAATGACGGACGACACGTTCGTGTGTCGGGAGGGATTGGGTTGCGCCTTCGGACCGTCGGGCTCGACGTGTCGGCCTCTCGCAGGCGAGGGAGCGGCGTGCGAGAGTTCCCAGACGTGCCAGGCGCACCTGCACTGTTCGCGCGAGGGTCGTTGCGCGCGTGACGTCGAGACGGGCGCGCCGTGCGACCCGTCGCTCGACGATTGCGCGGGCGCCTGCGTCCTCGACGCGACGGCGGGCTACCGCTGCCAGGGGCTGCAGCCCGAGGGGGCGGCGTGTCGGGATGCGGGCGATTGCGCGGACGGCCTGTCGTGTACCGCGCGGCCGGACGACGCGCGCTGCCTCGCGGAAATCTGCGGAGTGCTGACGGGAGGCTGATCCGGCGCCGCGACGTACGGGGACGAACCGAATTCACGGCGCCGGCCGGGTCGCTCGAGCACGGCTCAAACGCGGGCCCGGTTTCGCGCTCGGACTCGGTCTCGGAATCGGTCTCGGACTCTGATTCGGTCTCGGACTCTGACTCGGACTCGGACTCGGCTTCGGGCTCTCAACACCCCTCGGCCCGTTCGACCGATGGGACCGCCGACGTCAGATCAGCGGCGGGAAGCTCTCGCAGGCGGCGTCGAAGGTTTGCAGCGCGCGCATCAGCGCGCCGGCGAGATCGCCCTCGCAGATCGAGCTGAAGACAGCGTTGTCCCCGGTGAGCATCACGAACTCGCGCACGCGCGTGGCGTCCTGCGCCTCGCCGAAGGCGCTGCGACAGACGCCCGGCCCCGGACCGGCGATCGCGGCGACGGCCCACCGGCCTCGATCGCCCTTGACGGCGTCGAGCGCCGAGACGATGGAGGCGACGGGGGTGAGCGCCGGAAGCGTCGGATCGCAGTGATCGACGGCGGCCATCACCCCGCCGGAGAACGGGTCGGGGATCTCGATGACGATCGGGTCGTCGGTGCGCGAGCAGTCGTTCTCGTCGGTCAGGATCACGACTGCGAGAAGCGCGTCGTCGCGCAGAAAGCCCGCGTTGGAGCCGTCGGCGATGCGATCGGAGACGGCGCGCTGCGTCATCAACAGCGGCATCTCGATGGAGGAGCCGGACGTGCCGACGGAGGCGATGCACGAAAAGGTTCCCGAGACGTCGGGGTCGGAACGCTCGATCCAGGGGCGGCGCATCCCGCATCGCTCGCTCCGCAGCAGGGCGCCGTTCGGGCCGTTTTCCATCATGGTCATGGGCGGGAACGGGAACGTCGGTGGAAAGCGAATCTCGACGGTGGTTGGCCGGCCGGTGGTGGTCACGCCGATGCGGTAGTCGAGCGGCTCGCCGTCCGCCGTGAGGAACCCGTCGAGCACCTCGACGAAGCGCGGAAAGTTGGCTCGCAGATTGCCTTGTTCCTCGGCCATCGACCCCGAGTCGTCGATGACGAAAAGGATGTCCATCTTCTCGCACGAGTCCTCGTCGGGGGGCGGCGGCGGGGGAGGTCGTGGCACGTCGCCGGTCGAGCCGTCTTCACCCATGCCGGGTGGCGCCGCATCGCGACGGCTCGAGCCGCCTCCACCGGCATCGCCTCGCCGGCCTGCACACGACTCGCAGCCGGCGAGGACCATCGCCGTGAGCCAGCACAGCATTCCGCCCAGCGTCCGCACCACACGCATGTTCGAACAATCTACACGACGCGCCGATTCGGCTACGAGCCCCCCCGCGCCGCGGGCCGCGGCGGCGGTCGGGAGGCTCATTACAACTGGGACTGGGACTCGGTCTCGGTCTCGGACTCTGGCTCGGACTCGGACTCTGTCTCGACCTGAGCCTCGGCCTCGGTCTCGGTCTCGGTCTCGGTCTCTGGCTCGGACTCTGACTCTGACTCGGAATCGGACTCGGCCTCGGCCTCGAGCTCGGGCACGGACTCGGACTCTGTCTCGACATGAGCTTCGGCCTCGGTCTCGGTCTCGGACTCTGTCTCGACCGGAGCCTCGGCCTCGGACGCGGCTTCCGTTACGGACAAGCGCTCGCAACCACCTCGCCTCCGTCCTGCGACGTGGTTCGGCCGCTTCAGTAACCCATCGCCTCGTGCGCGGCGTCGTAGGATTCGAGGGCCGCCTCGCGCGCTGCCGGCGCGCTATGCGCCGTCGCCGCTCCGGTCGCGAGCGATCGCATTCGGCGGGCCTGAGCTTCGAGCCGCGCGCGAATGGGCGAGGGGGCCGCGGACTGCGAGATGCGGGCGCGCAATGCGCTCTCGGCGCTGGCGAGGACGTGGGCCGCATCGCTCGCTCGTCCCTGGTTGAGCAGCTCGGCGGCTCGCAGCTGGGCCCGGGCGGCCTCGAACGACGCGACCATCGCATCGACGCGAGCGACGCGTCCCGCGCGCGACGCGACGGGCCCGGGGCTGACCTCGTAGTCGAGCGCGACGCGCTGCTCGCGTGGCACCGGTGCGCTTCCGGGCTCGCGATAGGTCCATCGCACCTCGGCGAGCGGGCGCCGACCGACGCGCGAAGCGTCGAGCTGGACGCGTGCGAGCAGCTCGCGCTGCTGACCGGCGTGCAAGACGCCGACCGGGACGCGGATGCGACCCCCGTGGATCGTGCCGCCCCCCTGCAACATTTCGAGGAAACGAACCCCGGGCGCGGGGACGATCTCGATGACGCCGTCGATCGCGACGGCCTGGGCGAGCAGCGCGACCTCCTGCTGGAGGATGGCCGCCATCTGCGACGGATGGGTGAGATGGTGCAGGCGCCCGGAGCTCGCGCGCGCCAGCGCTCCGAGCGTCGCCTCCGAGTAGTCGAGTCCCACCCCGATCGCGGTGATCTGGATTCCCCACTCGGTACCCTGGGCTCCGAGCATCGCGAAGGACGCGGGGTCCGAAGGCCCGACGTTGGCGAGCCCGTCGCTCACCAGCACGAGCCGGCGAATGGCGTGGCTCGGCGGCGTGGCGGTCAGGCGCTGCATGCCGGCTTGCAGGCCGCCGTACATGTTCGTGCTCCCGACGGCGTACAGCCCCTGGGCGGCGGCGAGCAGCGTCGCGCGCGTGTGCGGACCCACGACGGTCGGCGGCACCAATTCGACGACGCCAGTCGAAAACGCGTGCAGTGAGACGATGTCGCCGTCGGCGAGCGCTTCGACGAGGCTCGCGACCGCCAAGCGGGCGTTCTCGATTTTCTCACCGGCCATCGATCCCGACGTGTCGACGACCAGGGAGAGGGCGAGCGGAGCGCGCGCGACGGCCGCCGCTGCCGAAGGCGCGTCGATCCAGATCCCGACGTAGGTCTGACCGTCGGAGCCGACCTGGATCTGAGTCTGCACGGGTGCGCCGCCCACCCAGGCGGTTGTTGTCGGTGGCGGGGCGACGACGACGGTCCGCTGAGCGGTTGCCGGTCCACTGCATCCGAAGGTGCTGGCGAGCACGAGGGTGACCGCGCTTCGAAGCATGGGCTTTTCCTCCGTGCGCCGTATCGACGTGCGAGGAGGCGATTCGTTCTGTACGCCGCTTGCGGGGAAGGCAGCCGGCTTTCGTGGCGGGCATCGGGCGGCTCGACCGCGGAGGCGGACTCGGTCTCGGGCTCCGACTCGGACTCGGGCTCGGGCTCGGGCTCGGGCTCGGACTCGGACTCGGACTCGGACTCGGGCTCGGGCTCGGGCTGGGGCTCGGACTCGGACTCGGACTCGGACTCGGACTCAGAACTCGGTTTCGGACTCGGAAGCGAGCCGGATCTCGCCCCCCAGTACGACGACGCTCGCGGTCAGGGCGCGGTCACCACGTGCATCGCGTCCACGGCGAGATCGAGCGGTCCGACGCTCCGCCCGTCGGGCCAGGTGACTTGCACCGCGACGCGTCCACCGACCTCTCCGAGGCCGAAGGTCGGCCGCGGGTCGAAGTTGCCGAGATACCCCTCGCCGGCCACGCGCTCGACCAGCCAGCTTCGGCCGCCGGCGCGCACGACGACTCGCGTTCCAGGCACGTTCGGACGTGGCACGATCCGGATCCAGCGTCCTCTTCGCATCGCCACGTTGCGCAGCAGCCGGGGGCGTCCCTCGGCCGGGGCCAGCACGACGTCGGGACGTCCATCGTCGTCGAGGTCGGCGACGGCGATCCCGCGGGCGGCCATCGGCTCGTGCCGTCCTTCCCCTTCGGGCGCCTCGACGGGCACGAAGCGCATGCCGCGGTCGTTGAGCAACAAGTTGGGCCGTTGACGCCAGGCGAGCTGCGGGGGCCGACCGGGCGCGTCCTCGTCGGTGTCGATGTGACCGGTGGCCTCGACCACATCGGGGTCGCCGTCGAGGTCGAGGTCCGCGGCCAGCACGCCCCAGCGGAACGAATCCATCAGCGCCACCGTGCCCTCCCACTGCAAGGCCTGATCGTCGCAGAAGCCGTCCTCGCCGCAGATGAACACGGCGCTCGGGTCGCCCTGAAAGCTGGTCGCGATGTGATCCAGCTTACCATTCCCGTCGAAGTCCGCCGATGCAAACCCCATCGTGTCGCCCCCCGTTCCACGCTGGGTATAGGCGAGGCCGATGCGGTCGGAGTGGTCGCGGAACACGCCGTCCGCCTCGCGCACGAGCACGCGATCCCGATGGATGGCGCCGAAGTCGTTGCCGACGTACACGTCGGGCCGCCCGTCCGCGTCGAAGTCGCGTGCGACAACCACGAGCGTGGCTTCCTCGCGGGCGAGATCGGGTGCGAGCGTCGGGGCGCGATCGACCCACCGACCCGCGCGCTGCTGCACGAGCAGCAGGTTGGGCACGGCCATGCCCATGCCGTACGGAGGAAGTCCGCCGGCTCCCGGTACGACGGCTGCGCCGCGAAGGAACGCCCCGACGACGAGATCGAGGTCGCCGTCGAGGTCGAGGTCGGCGGCCGCGGCGCTCGTGTAGGCGGCATCGGACACGATGCGCGCTTCGATGGCCTTTGGCGAATCGACGAAGCGCGCTCCGTCGTTGAGGCGGATGGAGACGCGCCCGACGCCCGTGAGCACGAGGTCGTCGTCGCCGTCGAGGTCGAGGTCGGCGGCGAGGCAGCCGTTCGCGAAGCCGGCATCCGCGAGGCCCGCTTCCGTCGTGCGGTCCGTGTACGCGAGCGCCGAGCGCGCGACGTACAGGCGGCTGGACGTTCCGAGCGCGAAGAACAGGTCGAGTGGAGGCTGCCCGTCGGCATCGAGCACGCAGACGCCGCCGCTCATCCGCAGCGCGTAGGAGCTGCGGGGAGGCACCGGCGGGCGCTCGACGTCGATGCCCGCGCGCGCCGTCACGTCCTCGAAGAACCATGCCGCGTCCGTGCGTCCCGCGTCGCGCGCCGTGCCGTCTTCGCCGGGCGTCACCCCGTCGTTCGTCGCCCCGTCCGCGCCGGGCTCGTTCGCATCGCCGCCTCGGGCGGCGTCCGGTGCGCCGGGTGTGGACGGCGCCGCGGGGGCTCGCGACTCGACGCAGGCCGTGACGCAGACGAGCGACGCAGCCAGTACGAGACGCACCGGCATCGACCATGATCTTGCAGCCGGCGTGCGGGTCGCGTCAGGGGGGCCCTTGCACGGTGGCGGTCACCTGGGTCGACGTCGACAAGCGCTATTGCGAGCCCGAGTCCGCGACCGAGTCCGCGTCCGAGTCGGAGCGCGAGCCCGAGTCCGCGACCGGATCGACCAACCTGTTCGGCGCCGTGCGACGTGGCCCGTTGGTCGTCGCGCGACGATCGGCATGGAGCCCGGCCGAGGTGGTACGAGGCGATCGGCGCGGCCTGCCTCGTGCTAAGCAGCGCGCCGGGTCGGTACGGATGCGACGGGCGCGCGCGAGCCCTCATGCGGCGAGGTCGGCCCGCGACGTCGGATGGTGGCGTCCGCACACGAGCGAAGTCGCGCCGAGGAGGGCGGCGTGCGAATCGCAGTGACCGGCGCGACCGGTTTCCTGGGAGGGGCGTACGCGCGTCGCGCCCTTCGTGAGGGGGACGAGGTGGTCGCGCTGGTGCGCGATCCGGCGGGGGTCGAGGCGCGCGAGCTGGAGCTTGCGGGGGCGCGTTTGGTCAGAGGAAGCCTCGCCGATCCGAACGAGATCCTCGAAGCTGCGCGTGGTGCCGAGGTGCTCGTGCACGCGGCGGGACTGTCGCATCGGGCCTCCGCCGAGGCGCTTTACGCGACCCACGTGCTCGGCACGGAGAACGTCGTGCGAGCCGTGCGCGCGGCCGGCGTCCGTCGCCTCGTCGTGCTCTCGTGCGCCGACGTGACGCTGTGCGACGCCGATCGCGTGCACTGGGCGGAAGACCGCGCTCCCGTCGGTCGCCCCGTGGGCGAGTACGCGCGCAGCCGCCTCCTCGCCGAAGAGATCGCGCTCGCCCATGGAGGACCCGATCTCGAGGTCGTGGCGATCCGGCCGGCGTGGCCGTGGGGACCGGGCGATCGATCGCGGTTGCCCCCGCTGCTCGCCGAAGCCCTTCGCGGGGGTATCCGCCTCATCGGGCGAGGCGAGTCGCTGCTGGCGACCGCGTACGTGGACAACGTCGTCGACGCGCTGGTGGACGCGACCGAGCGCGCCGAGGCCGTCGGTCATGCGTTCTACGTGCAGGACGCGGAGGTCGACGAGGCGCGCGTGTTTTTCGAGCAGCTGTCGCACGCGGTGGGGGTTCCGGCTCCGCGCTCCGGCTGGCCCTTGCCGGTGGAGCGTCTGGTCGCCGCATGGCGGGAGCGTCGCCGCGCACCGGGTTTGTGGGTTGCCGATGTGCTGCAACGCGGCCGCTCCTCGTGCTTCGACGTCGGATCGGCGGCGCGCCGCCTCGGCTGGAGCGCACGGACGTCTCGCGACGAAGGCATGCGCGCGCTCGCGGAGTGGACGGCGCGCTGCGGAGGCGCGGAGGCCATCGCTTCGCGCCGTCCGCCTCCGGCGTGATCGCGCCTCGCCCCGACGCCGTCCGACGGTTCGCCTCGACGGTCGGCATGGTGGCGAGCTCTCAATTCTCGAAGGCCGGGTGCTCGGCAGCGGTCAGCCCTCGTGCGGCGCGCGACCGCCTGGCCTGCTCGACGTCGATCCGGACCGCATCGCCTTCCATGTGAACCCACGGATGGGGTCGGGCATCGCCTTTTCGGATGCAAACGGCGAAGCGATTGCCGAATGCGCCCGTCCAATGAAGCAACCGTTCGAGCGGCCGTTCAATCGCGACGCGTCGAACAGGGCGTGGGATTCGACGCAGGAACGTGCGCTGCACGACTCGCTCCAGGTGCGTTTGCAGGCCCCACTCCGTCCAGAACATGAGGTTCGGCTCGACGGCGGGGTCGACCGCGCGAACGAGTTTTTCGACCTCCCGTCGCGTCCAGCGGTACACGTAGTTCGGAATCGACGTGCCGTCGGTCCCTCCTCGTCCTTCGTGGAGCAACGTCGCGTTGAACTCGTACGTTCCTGCCAGTCGCAACCGACACGCGAGCCGCATGGGCCACGAATCCTGCGATTCGAAAAACACCACCGTGCGTCGTGCGACGCGGTACATCTCGCACACCGCCTGGTGCGGGCGCGAGGTGTGATGCAAGCCCGCGTGGCAGACGACGTGGTCGACCGAACGGTCGGGGTGGGGAAGTCGACGCGCGTCGACGGTCACGATCTCGGGATGGCGAGGATCGATGTCGGTGAAGATGCACCGCCGGAAGCCCAGGGCCTCGAAGACGGCGCGATCGAAACGGCCCGCGAACACCACCAGGAAGTCGTCTTCCGGGCGTACGACCCCGAGTGCCTGAAGTCGCCGCAGGGTGCGGAACATGAACGACGTCGTCACGTCCTGCGAATCCCCCGGCCCCGTCGCATTCATGCTCAAACGGCGAGAATAACACGCCGTCCGCGCGTTTCGAGGGCAGAACGGGGGTCCGCGACGGTCGCCATTGCGCCTACGGCGACGCGGATGGACCGCGGGGTCGCGCGAAGGTGAGCGCAGTCTTCGGTGCACGGGATTCCGAGGCGTCGCGGTCGCGCCGCAAGTGCGACGAACGTACCAGCGCGACGCCGACGGGTTGCCGGCCGTGGGGGCGGATCTCGAGCGACAGCTCGCGAGGCGCGGTCTCGCCGAAGTCGAGCTCGGTCCAGCCGTCGAGCGCGATGGGCGGCTCGTCGCCTCGGCTCAGAATCGCCGTCGCCCGCGCGTCGTCGACACCCGCCACGTACGACCCGCCCAGCCGGCGCACCGAACGGATGCGGAATGCGGTCTGCTCGGCGAGCGGATAGACGCGGACCGCGGGGGTCAGCCACGGCCAGCTCGCGGGGTGGTCGCGGAGCACCGTGGCCATCGTGCCCAGGACGCGCCCCGCTCCTTCGCACGTATACCAGCCCGACAGAGCCGTGTACTCGCATGGCCGCCACGGTGCTCCGCGCACGCTCGCCTCGACGCGCGTGCGCATCGAGCCGAATGCCGACAGGACGAGCGCTTCGGCCGGCGCCTCCCGGCGCGCGATCCACGATGCGGCTGCGGCGACTCCAAGCGCGCCGAGCCCGGCGAGTCCGACGGTCCGCGCGGTCGGCCACGGGATGCGCCGAACGAGCGCCGCACGCCTCACGAGCCCTCGCACGCGGCGCATCCGCCCGAGCGCCCAACCGACCGCCGCGAACGCGCCGGCCAGGGCGACCGGCCAACCGGCGTCGTCGGATGGGAGCGGAGCGTCGCACGTGATCTCGGCGCGACCCGGGGGCAACTCGAATCCGAGCAGATGACTGCGTGCGCCCTCGGCCACGGGGACGGCGACCGCCGGTCGGTACGCGCCGCCCGCGAACGCGCGCCAGCGCGGATAGTAGCCGGTGGCGAGGGTGACGAGCACCGGCTCGCGGGCCTCGATCTCGAGCACGACGCGTTCGTCGTCCCGTGCGAGCACGCGCAGCTGCCCCTCGCCGCGCGCGATGCGCGCGAACGCGCCGTCCCAGGACGGAAGCTCGCGCACGTAAAACATCCCGAAACGCCGCTCCGTTTCCTCCGCACCGAATGAGGGCGGGCGATCGTGGCGCAGCGCCCAGCGAAAGCAGAACTGCTGCAGTTGTTCCGGAGTCGGCGATTCGAGCCGCTCGCGCAGGAAGAGCATCGGAATCGGCCCGACGTAGAAGACGGGGACGCCCGAACGCAGCGCGATCTGGTGCACCCAGTGCTGACCGTTCTCGGCGAGCAGGCGCGCGCAGCGATCGGAGCCCACGCGACGCTGCTCGTCGCGGAGCCACGCGGTGAGCGCCTCGAATCCACCCGGATCCGGGTTCCAGCGGGCCGTGAAGGTGCCCCGCGCCCAGTCGCGGTGCGCGACGTACCACGCGCTGGCTCCCCGCGCGCCGAACGCGAGCAGCAACGCGGCGAGCGCCCCGATGAGCGCGCAGGAGCCCGTCCGAGCGCGCACGGACGTCCCAGCGGTCACGGCGAAGAGCCGCGCCAGAAGCCAGGCCGACAACGGCCACAGCGCGATCTTCGCGGGTGCGGCGAGCCGTTGCAGCGCGAGCGACGCGCTCCATCGTGAGGGGGCGAGGCCGAGCTCGAGCCAGACCGTATCGGCCGTCGCGAGCACGAGCAGCAGGGCGACGCCACCGAGCACCACGGCGGGGCCCCGTCGTGACCCGATCGCGAGCAACGCGGCGAGCAGGCCGGCCGCAACGAGCGGTCGAAACGTGGCTTCAGCCGTGGCGCCCGTCAGGGCGTGCGCCGTCAGCTCGAACAGCGGCCACGGGGCCATTGGATAGACGACGCCGTGCTCGGCGAGGCGCAGCGCGTACGGGAGCCATTCGACGGCACCGAGCGCGGTTCCGACGAGCACGTGCAACGCCGCGCCGAGCATGCGGGCGCGCGGGACCTCGGTCGGTACGAGGGAGCCGAGCACGAGCGCGGCGGCGAGCGCGGCGTGGCTCAGGAGCATCAGCGGGTGCGCGACGCCGGCGATCGCCGCGAGCACCCAGACGGCGAGCGCCACGGGCACGCGGGGGCTCGAGATGTAAGACAGAATACAAACGAGGGTCCACGCGCCCAGGGCGAGCCCGATTCCCTGGTGCAGCAGCGCGAAGTGGAAGAGGGCCACGATGCCCCCGGAGACGACGCTACCGGCGTCGAGGATCGCGGCCAGAGCCGCGACGAGGGCCAGCCAGCCGGGCGCGACGCGGCGGGCGAGCGTGAAGACGGCGATCGCGAGCGCCAGGTGGGCGCCGACGGCCGTGCCCACGAGCAACTTCGGAACGGGCACGTCGGGCCCGAGCCAGCGCGCCAGTTCGGCGACCAGGCGCGGCGTCAGCGACGGATACAGCTCGAACGGACTGTCGCCCGTCGACAGGTCCATCACCCAGCGCGGCACCGCGCCGCGCTCCAGCCCCTCGCGCATCGCCTCGACGAGCGCGTGATGGATCGGCCAGTCGAACGTCTCGAACACGTGCTGACGCGCGATGGCGTCCCACCAGACGTCGGCGGCGACCCACGCGAGCACGGCGACGCCGGCGAGCCATCCGACGGGCCGCGGCACG
Organism: Myxococcota bacterium; assembly: GCA_025054695.1. Taxonomy (GTDB): domain Bacteria; phylum Myxococcota_A; class Polyangia; order Polyangiales; family JANWZI01; genus JANWZI01. The sequence continues at coordinate 21,847 of JANWZI010000040.1, forward strand.
AGCCGGACGAGCTCGCGCAGCGTTCGGACGTGGTACGTGGCCGATGCGCCGAGCAGGCCCACGAACGCGGCGAGCGAGACCGTGCCCTCCGGCGTGCCGCGCAGCGCCAGGGCGAGCGCGAGCATCGGGACCGCGGCGGCGAGGAGCACGAGCGACGGTCCGCACCCGCGGGCGGACGGAGGTGCCTCGTCGCGGTCCCGCGCTCCGTTCATCGCCGCCTCGTCGTCGCCGAAGCCCGAGGGACACCGGCATCGGTCAGCGCGCGCTCGGCCTCCTCGAGCAGCGCGCGTGCGTATCCGGGGCCGTGCGCCCATGCGGCCCGGTCCTCGAGCACGAGCGCGACGTTCCAGCGAGCGCGATCGATCGGTGTGCCGGCATCGACGGGCATCGGTACGTGCGGCGCGTTCGCGTCGAGGCCGAGCCGGCTGGCGAGCGCCAGCGTCCGTGCGAGCAGCTCCTCCCGCGCCGCCGTCCGGCTCGGATCGTGGCAGCGGCTGCACACCGCCGGGGTCGCGCGCCAGCCGTGCGACGCGCCTCGCTGCAGACCGTCGGGGCCTCCGTCGTGGCAGACGAGACAGCCGCGCGGGGCGAAGGCGTGCGGCGCGGAGGCGTGCAGGGGCGCTCCGTCCGCGCGCCAACCGCCTCGGCCGAGCAGCAACGCTGCGGCGCTGCTCGACGGCCCCCCGTCCCCTGCGGAGGGCGCGTGGCACGACAGACAGACGCCCGCGGGGCCGTCGCGCAATGCGTCGGCGGCGGACGCCGAGGCGAGCACGAGCGGCACAGACGGGCGTCGCAGCAGCGGCCCGTGCGTCCGTTCGGCGTGAGGTGCGTGGCAGGCGACGCACGCGACACCGACCGGAGGGGTTGATTCGGGGGGCAACCTCTGGGGTTGGATCGGACGGTTTGCGAGCGAGGCGAGCCACCCCGCGGTCGTGTGGCAGCGCGCGCAGCGCAAATTGCGCCGCGCTTCGGGGTGCGCGTCGGCGCGGGCCATTCGGTTTGATTGCCAGGCGACGAAGTGGCCGTAGCGCGGAGGGGCGTCGTGACACACCGCGCAGACCTCGGCGCGATGAATCGCCCAGGCGGCGTCGGGCTCCGGAATGGCACCCGGCCCGTGACACGCGGTGCAACCGACGCCGGAGAGCCTGCGAAGCTCGCGCGGCATGCGGACCGAGGCGCCCGGCTCCGATCCGGCGGGAACGTGCCAGTTCCACTGCGCAGCCAGGTGCGCAAAACCGCCGTCGGGGGCGCCGGGTTCGCCCGTCGCGTGGCAGCCGAGTGCGCAGTCGGGACGGCGCGGCGCGAGGGGATCCTCGAGCAGCCGCGCCCACGCGTCGTGCATCGGGCTGCGCAAAGCGGCCTGCGCTTCGGCTGCGTGGCACTCGGACCGGCCACAGTCGAGCGGCGTGCCGCCGTGCAGATTGGCGGCCACCGTCAACGTCCGGCCCGCCGGATCGGCGAGCGTGTATCGGCCCGCGACGTGGAACGTCGCCGACGTCATCGCGCCGGGCGCGGGCGCGAGCCGTGCCGCTTCGAGACTCGGGGCGTGCGACGGAGCCGGCGGGGCGTCGCGGACTTGCCACGAGCCCGCGAGAAGCACGGGGACGTTCAACGGCACCGAGGGCAAGCCCGTCGCACGCGCCGCGGCGTGCACCCGCACGATTCGTTCGAAGCGACTCGAGCCGACCTCGATGTGCGCGCGCAGCGCGACGGTTCCGCGCGTGCGGGGCGAAAACGCGAGAAGACCGTGCCGGTCGGAAACCGCGGGCGGGGGCGGAGTGCGACCGCGAACGGTGCGACCCTCGTCCTCGACGCGCCAGTCCGCGGGCGCGGGTCCGATGGGTTCCCAGCTCGCGCGCGGAGCGGGGTCGTCGTCGCAGCCCTTTTCGATTCGGATCTCGAACGGAGCGTCGAAGCCGACGGCGGGCAGTTCGCGCACGAGGCGCACCCGGTCGCGCAGCCGGACGCGGTGCCACCTGCCCGGCTGCAACGCCTCGACGTGCTCGGTGCACCGCTCGGGATGTTCGACGCGCAGCGCGCGCTCCGCCTCGACGGGGATGGCGACGACGGCCGGATCGATTTCGACCGGCTCGCTGCCTTCGAGCGCGCCGTGCACGACGAGCGGCGTGCCGTCGACGGTCCACGGCGCCTCGCCCCCGAGAACGACGACGAGCCAGGCGTGTGGCGCGCGCTCGCACGCCGCCGACAGCAGCGCCAGCAGGGCGACGTCGCGCGCCATGCGCCGCGTCACGGGCCGTCCCGGACGCACGAGGCGAGCACGCATCGACTGCCCGGCGGGCAGTCACGTCCCGTCCAGCACTCCGCAGCCGGCCAGCGGGCGAGCACACAGCGGCCGGCCACGCATCGCAACCCCTCCGCGCACTCCGCCTCGCGCGCGCATCGCGCCCCGAGCGGAGCGGGCGATTCACCCTCGGCGCCTCGGTCCCTCGCGCAGATGCGCCGCAGGCCACCTTCGTGCTCGAAGCGGCACGAGCCTTCGCCGACGCGCGCGGGCCACGGATCGACGCAAATCCGCCGCGGCTCGTCCCGCGTGCGCGTCGCGCCGCAGATCCAGCCCGGCATCGGGGGCCCCGGTCGGACGCCCGCCGGCCCTTCGCCGCCGCGACAGACGACGACGCCCGACAGCTCCGCGCACTCCCATTCGCCGTCGTCGGGCAACTCGGGCATCGTCGTCTCGCATGTCCGCTCGTCGCATCGCCACGGCACGGCGCGCACGGCGGTGCATCGCCGATCGAGCCCCGTGCCCTCGCAGCGCCAGCGCGCGCCCGAGGTCGGATCGAGATGCGCGCCGGCGGGCGGCTCGACCGGCGCGAGGCAGGGGCCGTCGGTGCACGAGCCCCCGAAGCACAGCCTACCGGCCACCGTGTCGAGGCAACGCCCCGTATCGGTCGGGACCGGCGCGCCGACGGCGTCGCCGAGGCGCACGACGCGTTCGGCCACCGCCTCCGAACCGCACCCGGTCGCCGCAATCGCGCAGGCCAGCATTCCCCTCAGCTGCGCTCCACGACGCAGCGCCGCAGCGGGTCGCGCGGTCGGTCGCAGCTCCGAAGGACGTCGCGTTCGAGCGAACGACCCCACCTCGCGCCGCGGGGGTCGTTGAGCGGGCGTCCGGCTCGTGTATCGTTTCGGACCATGACGGAACGCGTCGAGCAAATCCTCGCCAATTACGCCGGAGAGCCCCCCGGCGTCATCGGCAATTTGCGCCGGATGCTGATGCACGGTGCGCTCGGAGGGACCGGCAAGCTCGTGATCCTTCCCGTGGACCAGGGCTTCGAGCACGGCCCGGCGCGCTCCTTCGCGCCCAATCCGGACGGTTACGATCCCTTCTACCACCCGAGCCTCGCGGTCGAGGCGGGCTGCAACGCGTACGCCGCACCGCTCGGCTTCATCGAGGCCATCGCGCACCGCCACGCGGGCAGCCTGCCGCTGATCCTCAAGCTGAACAACAGCGACACGCTGGGCGCGCCGCCCGAGCCGTGCTCCGCGCTCACCGGCGCGGTGCGCGACGCGTTGCGCCTGGGCTGCTCGGCGATCGGGTTCACGATCTATCCCGGCTCGGGGCTGCGCAACGAGATGTACGGGCAGTTGCGCGATCTGGTCGCCGAGGCGCGCGAGGCCGGCCTGCCGACCGTGGTCTGGTCGTACCCGCGGGGCGGCAAGCTTTCGAAGGAGGCCGAGACGGCCGTCGACGTCGTCGCGTACGCGGCCCAGATCGCCTGTCAGCTCGGGGCCCACATGGTCAAGGTCAAGCCGCCGACGGCGCTCGTCGCTCAGGATGCGGCCCGCAAGCACTACGAGAAGATCCCCACCGGCACGCTCGCCGAGCGCGTCCGTCACGTCGTGCAGAGCGCGTTCGCCGGGCGTCGCATCGTGATTTTCTCGGGCGGGGAGGCCAAGGGGCGGGACGAAGTGCTGGCCGAGGTGCGCGCAATCGCCGAGGGCGGCGGTTTCGGATCCATCGTCGGCCGCAACGCGTTCCAGAGGCCGAGGGCGGAGGCCGTGGCGCTGCTGCGAGAGATCATCGGAATCTACCGCGGCTGAGCAGCGTGGGGGACGGGCGCGAGCCGTGACGGTCCGGCGTCGTCGCTTCTCGTCGCTCGTGGTGGCCGCCTCGTCGCTCGGCGCCATTGGCCTCGTGGTCTCCGGGGCGCGCGCCACGATTCAGGAGCAGCGCGCGCGACTTCCGCCGGCGGCGCACGACTGCCCAGACGAGGTCGAGGGAATCTGGAAATCGCACCAGTACGATCCGCGTTACGGGGACTGGACCGTGTTCACGCTCACCGTGCGGCGCGTCGCGGGCAAACCCGGCGAGCTGACCGGGGTCATCACGAACCACAGCTGGGATGGCCCGCCGACCCAGGAGCAGCCCCCGCCGTGCATCAATGGCTGGAGGCAGTGGATCGTCTCGATGGACGCACGTGGCACGGTGGACGCGCAGGGCAACATTTTCTTCGGTGGGGTGCCACCATGGCGCCTCGACCGGGTCATCTGTTACTCGGGACCGGCCGGTTACAATCTCGACAATTTCACCGGTCGGATCGACCCCGTGCTCAAGGAATTCCAGTCGGTCAACAACGACGGGGGCCGCGCGGTCAACGATCCGACGGTTTTCCGTCGCATTGGGTGCCTCGACGAGGAGTCCCCGCCACAGATCGTCGCGACGCCTCCGCCGTTCTATCCGTCGATGGGACGGGGCTGCGTGTGCGCCGTACCGGGCTTTCGATGACGCGGATGCCATCGGTTGCGGCGGTCGGGGGTGCGAACCGTCGCGTGAACGGCGCGCGCGTCGCCTTCGCGTCGAGGGTGACGCCACGATGACGATGGCCCCGCGGCAAGGGTGGCGGCGGTTGCGTCGCGCGTTCGGCATGGTGCGCGACGGCTGGCCGCTGACGTGGCTCGGTCTGCTGGTCGCGGCGGGCTGCACCGCGGCCCTGGTGCACTGGGGGCTCGAGCAGATCGATCTCGTGTTGCTCGTCGTCGGGCTCGTCGGTCTCGTGCTCGTCGCCTTGTCGGTGCTTCTGGTGGGCGGGACCGCGGCGCTCGTGCGCCTCGCGCTGCGGCGCCGCACGAGCGAGACTGCGTTGCAACTGGAGTGCGGCCATCCGACGCGGACCGATTTCTCGTTGCTCCGGCCGTGGTTCGTGCCGCTGGTGCGGATCGGGTGGAGCTGGCTCGAACCGCAGGCGCGCGTCGCGTTGCGGCGGTCCGGGACACGCTGGACCGAGGAGGTCTGGCCGTTGCGGCGCGCGCTGTGCGATCGGATCGTGCGGCGGTTCGAGGTGTCAGACGTCTTCGGGCTGGCGCGCGTCCGGTTCACGGCGCAGGAAAAGCGGAGCGTGCGGTTCGTGCCGTCGATGGGCGCGCTTCGCAACATCCACTGCGTGCGCGCCATGGCCGGGGGCGAGGACATTCCGCATCCCGAAGGCCCGCCGGAGGGCGAGCGCGCGGATCTGCGACGCTACGTGCCGGGCGATCCGGTCCGGTTCATCCTCTGGAAAGTCTTCGCGCGCACGCGCGAGGTGATGGTGCGCACGCCGGAGCGCGCGATCGCGATGGTCGAACGCACGATTGCCTACCTCGTCGTCGGGCCGGGGGACGAGCCGGCCGCGGGCGCCGCGCGTCTGGCGGCCCAGAGTGGGGCGCTGGGTAGCCGGTGGGTGCTCGGAGCGGACGGGAGCCCCGAGCCGGCCACCGACCGCGCCCGAGCGCTCGAGCTGCTGTGCAAGAGCGGCGAGGTGGACGAGGCGGCCGGCGGCAGCGGACTCGCCGACTTCCTGCGGAAGGCGGCGCCGGGCGGCACGACGCGGGCCGTGCTGTTCGTTCCACCGCGTCCCGGTCCGTGGCTCGAACGCGTCGCGGCGGCGCTGCGTGGGGCCGGGCGCGTGGCGGTCGATGCCGTCGTCTGCTGCGACGGTATCGAGGCGCCGCCAGGCAAGGGGTTGTGGCGAAAGCTCGCCTATGGGCGACGTCGTGTCGGTTCGGGCGCGCTCGGCAAGCCGGTTGCCGCGGCGGAGCTGGCGGCGGTCGTGCAGGCGCTCGGCGCCGCGCGCGCACGCGTGATCGTGGTGGATCGCACGGAAGGACGGGCCTACTCGCAGGCGTCGTTGCGAAGTCTCGAGGTCGCCGCGTGAACGTCCCGACGGTCGAGCCGGGAGAAATCGCGTACGGGGAGCCGTCGCCCTTTGGACGCGTCGTCGCCGCGCTGCGGCATCCGCTGCGCATCCTCGCGATGGCGGGCGCGGCGCTCGCCGTCGGCTGGGGCCTGAGCGTCGGGGAGGCGATGGCGGCGGCCTGCGTGGGCGCGACGACCGGCGTCGTCGCGGGTGAGCTGATGGCGCGCTCGCGGCTGCGCCCGCTCGTCGCCGCCGGGGGCGTGGCGTTCGTGGCGCTGCTGCTCGCGTGGCTCGGTTCGCTGCCGACCCGGAGCGAGGCGGTCGCCACGGCGCTCGGCCCGGGGACCGCGCTCGTCGTCTCCGCGGTCCTGCGTCACTTCGCGATCGCGTTCGGGCTCGTGGCCGCGATGCGCACGCTCGCGGTGCGCTACCCGGCGTTGATGGCGCTCGAGCTGTTGCTGGTCGTCGTCGCCATCGCGGCGCCGTTCGCGGCGCACCGCCAGGGCGTCATCGCGCGACCGCTGTGGCTGTCGGACTGGGCGTGGCGGCACGGCATCGATCCGGCCGACGTCTTTCTGGCGATCGGAGCCGGCGCCGCGGTGCTTCTCGCACTGTTGCTGCTCCTCGAACAGCGCGGCGCCGTCAGCTTCGGCGCGCTCGTCGTGCTGCCACTGCTCGCGCTGCTCGGGATGACGATCCTCGAGGTCGCGGGGCGTCCCGGACCCGATCCGGGCGAGAACATCGGCCTGACCACGCCCGACGCCGGGTTGCAACCACCGCGCGACGTGCCCGGCGACCCGGGACGGGGACCGAACCGCGGCGATGCGGGCCAGGGCGATCGACCGGGCGGAGACGCTGGGCAGGCGGGGTCGGGAGCGGACGGCGGTGGCTCCGGCGCCGGGCGCGATGCAGGACAGGGTGGCGCAGGCACGGACGGCGGCGACGGCGGTGGACAGGGTCGCGGTCTGGACGGCGGTGGACAGGGAGGCGGAGACGGCGGGGGCGGTGGAGCGGGCGGCGACGCGGGACGCGACGGCGGTGTCGGCCGTGGCCTCGACGGCGGTGGGCAGGGGGCCGGCGATGGAGGGGCGGAGGGCGGCGCCGGGCAAGACGGTGGCGCGACCTGGCACGTGCCCTCCGACGGATCGGGCCAGGGCACGTCGCAGGACAACTCGCAGCAGCAGCCTTCGGATTCCAACCAGAGCCCGCGAGAATCGACGTCCCGCGGCAGTCCCGCGCCGCTCGCCGTCGTGGTCTTCGACAACGACTACGACCCACCGTCGGAGACGTACTACTTCCGCCAAGAGGCCTGGAGCCGGTGGAATGGCTTTCGTCTCGTCCCGAGCGATGTGCCGGGAACCGACCAGGACACGCTCGACCGGTTCCCCACCGAACGCGTCGATCTGCCCCCGCCGCCGGCGCGCGATCGGGTGCGCGTCAGCGGCCGCGTCGCGGTGCTCGTCGAGCAGCATTATCCGATGGCGCTCGAGACCGCGACGGCGTTCGCGCCGATGCCGAATCCCGACCCGGAGCGATTCGTCGTCGCGTACCGGTTCGAATCGCTCGCGCAGCGCGTGCCCTATGAACAGCTGCTCCAGCGGCCGGTCGGCGACCCTTCGTGGCCTGAGCCCGTGCGCGAAATGTATTTGCAACGCCATGGCGATCCGCGCTTTGCAGACCTCGTGCGCGAGGCGCTCGCGGCGATTCCGCCGCCGATGCGGGAATACCCCGTCGCACGCGCGATCGCGATCAAGCTCTGGCTCGACCGCAATCTGATTTATTCGACGGCCGAGCGCCACGAGGGCGCCCCGGACCCCGTCGTCGCGCTGTTGTGGGGCAATCGCACCGGTTATTGCGTGCACTTCGCGCACGCGGCGGCGCTGCTGTTCCGCGAAGCGGGCATTCCGGCGCGGGTGAGCGCGGGCTTCATGGCGGCTGCCGAGCGGCGGCGCGGCGGATCGTCGCTGATGCTGGTCGGCAGTGACGCGCACGCCTGGCCCGAGCTGTACGTGCGGGATCTGGGCTGGGTCGTGCTGGACGTGACGCCCGAGCGCAATCTCGACCAGCCGGGGCAGCCGCCCGACGAGGACCTGCAACGCATGCTGGGCGAGATGGCCCGCGACCTGCCGCCCGACCCGGCCGACGAGGTCCGCGACGAGACCCGCGAAAGCCCGTGGCCGGCGCTGGGCAGGCTGCTCGCTTCGCTGCTCGCGCTGGCCTTCGCTGCGGCGATGGCCCTGCTGTACGCGGCCAAGATCTGGCGGCGTCTCGCGCCGCTGTGGGCACGCGGTCGTACGATGCCGCTCGTGGGCTACCGCGCCGCGCTCGACCGGCTCGCCGATGCGGGATACCGGCGACGCTACGGTGAGACGCGCGAGCAGTTCGCGGCCCGCGTGGGGAACGTGGCACCGAGCTTCGTCGAGCTGACGGCGTGGCACGTGGCTGCCGCGATGCGCGATCCGGCCACCCCGCCGCCGCGACCGGAGCACGACCGCACGGGCTGGCGTACGCTGCTCGCACGGACCCGGCGCGAGATCCGTCGGGCGGTACCGTGGTGGCGCCGATGGCTCGGCGCGCTGCACCCGACGAGCTTCTTGCAGACGCGTTGAGACCGGAACGAGGTGAGCCCATGGAGCCCGAGTTCGAGCAGAGCAAACACGTCACCTACCAGCCGGCCCCGCGCATCGAGACACTGCAGGGGGCCTATGGCGTCGTGCAGCGTCTGCGCGCGAGGTTGCAGGCCCAGGTTCGGGGCCGCGACGACGTGATCGAGATGATCATCATCGCCTTGCTGGCCGATGGCCACATCCTGCTCGAGGACTATCCGGGGTCGGGCAAGACCACGCTCGCCAAGGCGCTCGGCGACTCCATCGTGGACGACCAGCCGCAGGACCAGATCGTCACGTTCCGGCGGATTCAGTTCACTCCGGACCTGTTGCCGAGCGACGTGACGGGCACGACCGTGTTCGACCCGAACACGAATCGCTTCTTCTACCGCCCCGGACCCCTGTTCGCGCACGTCGTGCTCGCCGACGAGATCAACCGCACCTCGCCCAAGGTGCAGTCGGCGCTGCTCGAGGCGATGGCGGAAAAGCAGGTGACGGTCGACAACAAAACGCGTCCGCTCGACCCCCTGTTTTTCGTCATTGCGACGCAGAACCCGCTCGATCTGGCGGGCACCTTTCCGCTGCCCGCGGCCCAGCTCGACCGATTTCTGTTCAAGATCCGGATGACGCACATCCCGCGCGACGCCGAGCTCGAGGTCCTCGCGTCGATCCGGGCGCGCAAGCACGGCGCCGGCCAGGATTTGCCACGCGTCACGCGCACGGAGATCCTCGATGCGCGCGCCGTCATCGAGAACCAGGTGTTCGTCGCGCCCGCCGTGCGCGAGGCCTTGGTCGACATCGCCAACAAGACGCGTCAGGACCCGCGCGTGTTGCAGGGCGCCTCGACGCGCTCGCTCGTGCTCATGATCCCGGCGCTGCAGGCGCGGGCGCTGACGCGCATGCGCGACCACGTCACGGCCGAGGACGTTCAGGCGCTCGCCTTTCCCGTTTTCTCGCACCGGCTCGAAATTGCGCCCGGTGCCGGAACCGTCGACGACGTCATCCGCGAGTGCCTGGCCGAACCGCTCGAGCGGCTGGCACGTTCGACGATGGTGCGCCACTGAGCGGAACGTGCGCCTCGACACGCGCCTTGCGGTCGTCTCGCGTGCCGCCGTCGCGGGGCTCGTCGCTGCGGCGGTGCTCCTCGGGATGGGCTCGCCCGGACCGATCGCGGCGCAGCAGGACGGTGCGCCCCCCATCCGAGGGGAGACGCCCCTCGAGCAGGAAGCGCTCGATCGGTATCGGGCCGAACAGATGATCGGAGCGCGCACGAAGGCGGAGGAGGTGCTTCGCGGCAATCCGCGGTCGATCCTCGGCCATTTCGTGCTCGGATGCGTGCTGTACAAGGCCGAGGGCTCACTGGCCCGCGCGATGTACCACCTCGGGCGCGCCCGCGAGCTGTACGAAACGCGCTGGTCGGCCGTCGCGCGACCGGCGGGGGCGCCGTGGCCCCTGCACCGGGAGACGCTGCTCGAGATCCAGGCCCTCGCCGGACAAATGGAGCTGCACGAATACCAATTGGAAATCATCGGATACCACGACTATTTGTACGATCCGGACCTGTTGGGGGAGCGCGTCTGGCCACTGATGCGCCTGGGGCGTTTCGACGAGGCCCGAGCGTACGCCGAGCGCGCGATGCGCAGTCGGTACCCTCATCAGCAATCGCTCGGTCGCAATGGACTGTGCGCGCTCGAGGGCGAGGCGCGCCGGCGGACGGCCCATTTCGAGGCATGCAAAGCGGCCTACGAGGCCGCGCTCGCCGAGCGGGAGCGCGGGGGCGAGAACGCCCTGGCCGTGCACGCGTACAACGCGGTGCTCGGCGCGCTGGCGGCCGGTCGGTTCGATACGGCGCGCGAACTGGCCACCGCGGCGACGAGCCGGCTTGAGCACACGCCGGCCAATCCGTGGCGACTGCTCGTGCTGCTCGATCTGGAGGAGGGACGCATCCAGGAAGCGGCCGCCGGGCTCGGGTCGATGGAGCGATGGCGGCGCGCGCAGCCTGCTTCGCTGCGGGACGAGGATCGCGCGTGGACCGAGGTCGTGTTCGCGACGGTGCTTCTCGTCGTGGGCGAGGCGGAAACGGGATTGCGGCTCGTCGACCGCGCCATTGCGCAGCCGGATCGACGCGGCCTGACCAGCGGCGGCCAGGAGCGGGCACTGGGCGCGCACGTGCTCTTGCGCATGGCGCTGCGACGTCTGCACGCGGAGCGCGAAGCCGAGCGGGCGAGTGCGCGGGGGTGGCTTCGGCGGCTCGGGCGTGTGCCCGAAATGGTTGGCGAGCGCGCGCAGAACATCGCGGACGCGGAGCGCGTGCGGAGCGTGCTCGCCGATGAGGATCGGCTGGTGGCGACGTTCCGGCCGTACGTGCAGGGAGGGCTCGCGCCGCTGCCGGTCTGGCTCGTCGGAGAGCTGGTGCGCGTTTTGGGACCGGGCGTCGCGGCGGCTGCCCTTGCGCGGGCGCGTGCGGCGGAAGCGGAGGTGGACCGCCAGCGTCTGGAGCCGTACTTCGAGGCGTTCGAGGCCGAAGTGAGGCTCGAGGCGGGCGACGAGACGCGTGCGGTCGCTCTGGCGACGCGGGCCCTCGAACGGTTGCCGGCGCGCGAGGTGTTGCTGCGGGCCCGTACGATGCTCGTCGGGGCCGAGGCGGCAAGGCGAATCGGCCGTGGAGCGACCGCGTTGCGATGGCTCGAGGAGGTCATGGGCATCGATCCCGGCGCCGTCCGTCGCCTCGGTCTCGCGCTTCCGGCGACGATACGCACGCGCGGCGGCGCGCTCGCCGCGGAAGCGGCCGAGCGGCTGGAGCGCTCACCGCGTCTGCGGGAGGGCCCTGGATTTCAGGTGACCGTTGCCCAGTCGCGCGAGGGGGGACAGGACGCCCTCGAGCTGTGTCTGCTGTCGCCCGCGGGACGCCGTTTGCAATGCGGCGGAGCGACGAGACGTCGGGTGCCCATCGACGAGGACGCGGCCGCCACGGCGGACGCGGGCGTGGGTGGGGCCCCCGAGCGGCCCACGCCGGACCGGACGAGACCCGAGACGGACGACGAGCTCGTCGCGCGCGCCATCGACGAGTTCCACCGTGAGGTGTTCGCGCCGGCGGTTCGCCTCGACTCCATCGACACCACGTCGCTCGACGGCCGTGTGACGACGGGGCAACGGGTCGCGCGCGAGCGATTGCAGCAGCTCGTCGGGGGCGCGATCGAGGACGCGCGACGGTAGCTCGGTCGGAGGCTTCGCCACGGCGGCACGTCGGTCGCGTCGGCGCTTCAAGGGGTTGTGACCGAGCTGGACTCGGTTTCGGAGTCGGTCTCGGACTCGGGCACGGGCTCGGGCTCGGTCTCGGCGCCGGGCTCGGACTCGGTCTCGGGCTCGGTCTCGGACTCAGGCTCGGTCTCGGACT
>JANWZI010000041.1 GCA_025054695.1 Myxococcota bacterium
ACACGCCGCGCTCGTCGAGCTCGAAGCCCGCCCCGTCCTCCCGCGCGCGCCACCGCCCCGGGCCCCGCGGCTGCAATCCCCAAAAATGCTCGCTCGCATTGCGCTGCACCGCCGCCAGGAACGCCGCGCGCAGCCCCGCATCGACGGCGCCCCGCGGGTCTCCTCGCATCGGCCCCAGCCGCATCGCGCGCCCGCTGCCGTCGCGCGCAAAGTCCTCGGCGCGCACCGCGTGCTGCACCCGCGCCGCCGCCTCCGCGCCTCCCAGCACCACGCCCAGCAGAGCTGAGAACAAGACACCGAGACGACCGAACCCAGTGCTCCAGCGCATGCCCACACGACGTTGCGTGATGCGCATGAGGCCCTCCGCTTCCGACTCCATCGCGCGTCGCGTTCGCGTGGAACCGACCGGTCGACGCGACTGCACTCCTTACCACGCCCCCTGTTCCGTCTCAACCGCGCCTGGCCTATTCCGGCGAGCGAGCGGAGGGAGTAGTCCCCAGCGGACGCGAGCACGCGTCACTCCTGGGGGATCCACCACGGAGTTTCGGGCTCGGCCGGAGGCGGTGGGGGCTGGGGCGTGGGCGGCGGTCGCGGAGTGCCGCCAGCCGGGCCTCGCGGCGGGGTTCCTCGGCTTGGAGCCGGAGGAGTCGTGGAAGGCGGCGTGGGAGACGGCGAAGTACCCGCTCCGGAGCTGCCCGAGCTCGCGCTCGACGCCGGCCCACCGGAAGGCGGGGGGTTTTGCTGCGTGGCGCCGCTCGTTTCCGCTTGAAGCCACCACGGCTGTTCCTCGGCGGGCTGTCTCGTGGGCTCGGTCGGCTGGCGCGGCTGGGTCTGCGTCGGGGGCTGCGTGGGCGGCGGCTCCACGCGTCGGAGGATCCACCACGGCACGGACGGTCCGGGTCCGCCGACCTGGCTAGCCGTCACGCGACGGCCGCGCAGTCGGACCCACCACGGTTGCGCAACGGCGGTGTGCACGCTGTCGCTCCCGCCGGCGCCGCTCGAGGCCGCACCGGCGCCTGCTCCCGGGTCGAACACGACGGATCCCGCGCGCAGCGCGAAGGTGACCGCCGCGCGCTGCCGCCGGTCTCGAAACCGCGGGAACGTGAGCCCCTCGACGATGGGGCGGACGCAATCGACGAAGGGCGGGCTCGACGGCGCATAGGTCCAGTCGCGCGCGGTTCCCTCACCCTCGACGATGAAGACGAATCGCACCTGCGCGAGGCGTGGATTGCGCTCGAGCTCTTGCAGGATGCACGCGCGCAGCGGCTCGACGTGCGGAGCGAACGTTTCGTTGATCTGCGACTGCGAGAGCCTCCGAGGCAACTCCGCCTCCGCGCGTGCGGCAGCTGCGGCCGCCGCACGAGCTGCCGCCTCCGCCTCGGCGCGCGCTCGGGCTTCCTCGGCACGCCGTTCCGCGTCGAACAGGGCTCGCGTGCCCTCCGCGAGCGCTGGCAGCGTCCTCGCGTCGGCCACGAGCTCCTCGAGGAACTGCCGACCCTCGGGGCCACCGTGGCGGTACAGGCCCACTGCGGCGGCGGTCAGCGCTTCTGCGTTTTGCGCGAAGCTGCTGTCCGCTCGGTACAGCCGCAGAAGCTCTCGCAGAGGCGGTACGACGGAGGCGTCGCCGAGCTCGACCACGGCGCGGACGACCGTCGGCAGCACGTCCGACGGCGTCTCGTGATCCATCATGTGCCGGACCAGCCCCGCGAGGGCCGAGCTCATCCGATTCTCGACGAGCGGCGGGACGATGATTTCCAGTGGTGGGCCCTCGGTGCCCTCGAGGAAGTCGTATCGAGACGCCAGGGCCTCGACGAGCATCTCGAGCCCGACGCGGCGGTTGCGCAGGGCCGCGGCGATGGCGTCACGCAGGGCCGACGGCATCGAGCGCTGGGCGTAGAGATCCAGCAAGTCACGCGTGACCTCCGGATCCGGCAGCGCCGCGAGCAGCGCGACGGCGTAGGCGCGCGACGGAACGAGCCGATTGTCCGGGTCCACGGCGAGCTCCACGAGCGAGCGGCGAAGCTCGGGCGGCGTGCCGGAGACGGCTCCGGCCGGGGTTCCGGTCCCGTCGATCGCGACGGCGCCCACCTCGACGCCGAGCGTCGCCGTGTGACGGTCGAGCCCGGATTCGGCGTCGAGGAGTCGCACCGAACCGTCCTCGGCCACGGTCAGCAGGCCCTCGGGCAGCGCCTGTGCGCCCGCGATCACGGACGGCAGCGCGCGCGCCCAGCGGGGAGAGCCGTCGGGCGCGAAGGCGAAGACGTGCCGGAAATAGACAAAGTACCACCGGTCTCCGGCGATGCGGATCGCGTCCGTGTCGGTCGACGCGGCGGGGTGGAAGTAGACGCGAATCCGCCCCCGAGCGCTTCGCTGCCCCGGACGCGGGACGAACCCGTCGTCCCAGAGCAGAGGCTCGCCCGGCGGAGCGGGAAACGGCGGCGCGACGTATGTCGCGCGCGCACGTGTGCCGTTCGCGCTGCGTTCGTCGAGGCGGTAGACGCCCCGCCCTCCGTAGTAGACGCCTTCGGGGGCCGCGAAGACGAACGAGAGCACGTCGTCCGTGAGGCGCAATCGCGCCACCTCCCGCCCGGTTCGCAGCTCGAGCACCACGATGCTCTGGCGATCCCACGGCACGAAGACGTGCTCGCCGCGCACCGCCGGTTCGCCGAGGACGCCCTGCACGTCCCACGACCAGCGTTCCGATCCGCGGCTCGCATCGACGGCCCAGACGCGACCGACGCGCGTCCCGCTGCCGCTGGCGCCCGTGCTCGCGACGCACACGACCACGTCGTCGCCGCGGGCTGCCCCCAGCAGCGGAAGCGCGCCGGTGTCCGTTCGCCATCGCGGCTGGCCTGTGCGGGCGTCGATCGCGACGACCCGCTCGCCCTCGTCGGACCGCTCCGAGACGAGCACCAAATCCCCGGCGACGATGGGACGAACGACCGTCTCGACGGGCGTGGTCCACAGCCGCTCACCGCTCGTCAGGCTCCACGCGCCGACGGTTCGGGGCGTCCCGTGCGTCGCGACGAACGCGACGGGCTGCCCGAGCCCGCTCTCGGGCTGGCTTCGGGCCTGCGGGGCGGGCTGCCGGGCCAGCACCGCGCGCAATGCCGGGAGCTGGTTGTCGGGGAAGCGCGTGCTGAACGCGCCGCGCTCGACGTACACGGCGCAGCCGCCGGTGGCGAGCCCGACGAGCAGCGCGAGCCACCGGGCAGCGAGGCGGTTCACGACGCGCCTCCGGTCGGCGGAGTCGACGCCGACGACGGCGCCGGACCGGGCGGGATTCGTCGGATCGCCGTCTCGACCTCGGTGCGAAGTCGGCCGCCGCGCTCGGGGAGCGTGGCCAGCAATTCCTCGAAGAAACGCCGGACCATCGGCCCGCTCACCTCGGTCAGTCGCGCCACGATCTGCAACTTGACCGCCTCGGGCAAATCGGTGCGCCGCAGGAATTCTCCGTATCCCGAGAGCATCACGCCCAGCGGGCGGCGCCCGAGATGCTCGCCGAATCGCTCGACGGCGCGCGCGTCGCCGAGCTTTCCGATCGCGATGGCCGCCTCGACGACGCCGCGCTCGAAGGCGCGGAACAGCACGTCCAGCGAGCCGCGCGCGCCGATGTCGCCGAGGGCCACCGCAGCGGCCGCCCGCACCGAGCGATCGCTGTCCGACAGACCGCGTTCGAGCAGCGACGGCACGCGCGGGTCGGAAATCGCGGCCAGGGCGCGGTACGCACGCAATCGGGCGCCCGGACGACGGTGGTGCGTGAACACCGTCAGCGCCTCGATCGCGCCCGGATGGGCGAGCGCGCCCAGGGCCTCGAGCGCGCGGTCGGTGACCGCGTCAGGCTGCCCCGCGCGCAGCGTCTCGACGAGGTGCGGAACGACTTCAGGTCGGTCGAGCGCGCTCAGCAGGTCGATGCCCTCGCGAACTTCGTCGGGGCTGGCGCTACGGAGCTTCGGCAGGATCGCCTCGATCTCGGCTCGTACCGCCGCGGCGCGGGGGTCACGGGCCGGACGACGGCCGCTTCGGGGCTGGGCGTTCGCCGTGAGAGTCGCGAGCGCGACCAGCAGACCGAGCAAGACCGACGGGGCGGACGACGGGAGGCAGGGACGCGTCATGGGAAAACGACCGGGGCGCGCTGTTTTCGTTTGCGGTACGCCCGACTTCCCCCGGCGAACCGCGGGGCGGACATGTAGCACAATGCGTCTGGCCCATACACGCGGCCGTTGTGGCCCGACGCCGCTCGGGTCGGGTCCCGGCTCTGGGCTCGAATACCGGGCTCAAGCTCTGGCTCGGACTCGGACTCGGACTCGGACTTGGACTCAGACTCTGTATCGGTTTCGGACTCCGGCTCGGTGTCGGCCGTGGACGCCGGCTCGGTCTCTGGCCCGGGTTCCGTTTCCTTCGTCAGCGCGAGTTGGGCACCGGCGAAACCGTCAGCTCGATTCCGTTGCGCACGGACACCACGATGGTGCCGGACTCGAGCACGCCGGAGATCCCCAGGCGCCGCTCGCGCCGCACGCGGATTCGCTCCTCCTCGAGCCGGTCGTCGCGGCTGCGCAGACCGCCGACGGGAATCTCGTGACTGCCCGGGTCGCCGTCGAGCTCGATTCGGTACTCGTGCGTCTCGACGTGCGCGCGGTCGGCGCCCGTCGGCGACCAGACGACGCGAAGCGGCTCGTCGCCCGGGACGTTGGCGCCCGCATCAGGCTGGGTGACCCGGTGCCACGGCGGGGACTGGATGCGAACGCCCTCGACGTAGTCGGCGCCGCGCTCGACCTCGAGTGCGTACGCCGGGGCGTAGCCCGATTGCTCGCCGCAGTAGTCGCGACCGCAGCCGCCCTCGCGCAGCGTGACTTGGCCGAACACGCTGTCGACGACCACCCGCGCGCCGCCGACGCGCGCCCCGCTCGCATCGCGTACGTCGACTTCGAAGCGCGTGCGCATCGCGTCGTCGTCGACGGACGTCTCGCCGCGGTCGGGCTCCGACTCGATGCGCGCCTCGACGCGCAAGGTGCCCGTTCCCCGGCCGGGATCGTCGCCCGCTTCGAACGGTCCCGGTCCCCCGGATCCGCCCGATCCGCCACCGCATCCGAAGGCGAGTAGCATCGCGCACGCCCTCCAGCCGCCCCACGGTGCGGGCGCGCTCGGTCGCGATCGTTCGTCGGAATACCACCTCATCGTGCTTCCTCCTGGTTTTTCGGTTCCTACGGCGCGGAGTCTGCGAGCGGCGTCGCTCGCGCTTCCTCGCCGGAAAAGCCGCCGTCCCCGTCGAGATCCCGATACAGTCGCAAGGCTCGGACGAGCCCCCGCTCGATTTGCTGCAGCGCCTCGGAGTGCCGGTCGCGGTCGATCCGGACGAGCCCGCCGTCCGCGCTCAGGGCATCCCAATCGACCGATCCGAGCCAGTCGGCTGCGTCGAAGGCGAGCAGCAACGCGGACAGTCCTTCGCGCAGCTCGAATGGTTCGCCGCGGCTGCGGACCTCCAGCTCGCGCTCGAGCTGCGAGACGACGTGGACTTCGGCACCATCGCCGCGCACGATCACGAGCACGAACGAGGCGCCATCGAGCTCCGCCGGCGCACTCGACGGAAGCGGCGCGCGAGCGCGTGCGAGGGCGAGCCGCACCCGACAGTAGCCGCCCTCGGGCTTGTCGAAGCGAGCCCGTAGCCCCGCCCCCGTCACCAGCTCCCCGGTGAGCCGATCGTGCACGTCGAGCCGTTCGCTCGGGCCGGGCCCCTCGCAGGTCTCTTCGACGCCGTCGATGCGTATGCGCTCGACCCCGATCCACGCCTGCGTCAGTCGGACCGCGCCGGGCTGTCCGACGGCCACTCGGTCCGGGTCCCGGCTCGTCGCCCGAAGTGCCAGTTGCGTGCGCGCCGGTGGATTGCCGGTCTCCGTCCCGATGCACCCGCAAGCCACGGCGAGCGCGAGCGCGCATCCGAATCGTCGCGGCCGCGCTGCGATCACGACGACCTCCCGTGGCGCGCGCGGCGCGGCGTCGGCGTGCCGTCGCGCCGGCGGCTGAGCGGAAAGAGCTGAAAGCCCAGCTGGACGACCTGCTCCGGGTCGGGCTCGAGCGCGGACCATTCGAGCAGCTCGCGGCGCAGCGACGCGAGCCGTTCCTTCAGCGCGCGCAGCCCGCCGGGACCGACGCACAGCGTCAGCGACGAGACGTCGCGGTCGTCCGGCCCGAACAGGTCGATGGCGTGGGCGGCCCGCTCGAGCATGACGCGGTGGTAACGCGCGATGTGCACGCCGCGCGTTTCGGGCCCCGTGGTCAGCAGCGGTTCGGCCTGCTTCCAGCGCCCGTCGGTCTCGTCGCGCACGAGCATGCCGAGACGCACCAGCACGTCGAGCGCGCGGGCGGCCTGATCCTTGCGGATGGACGGGACGAGTTGCCGGGCGATCCACGCGGGATCGGCCTGGAAATCGCGCCGTGCGGCGAGCTCGCGGATCGCAGGGATCCACCAGTGCGCGTGGTAGGCGGCCTGTTCCACGTCGAGCCGTCGGATCTCGCGATAGCGCCGGTGACGCGCGAGCCGTTCGTAGGCCTCCTGGCGCTCCGACGGGGTGCGGGCCTGATTGAACGCCACCAGATCGACGAAATAGGCCGCGCGCTCGGCGTCCAGCCCGCACGCGCGCGCGAAGGCGGGCGCGGTGCGCACGCTCAGGTTGCGCCGTCCGTCCATCACGAGCTTGAGGTAGTTGGGCGAGCGCAGCCCGGCGCGGCGACTGAAGGTACGGAAGGACATCCCCCGCTCCCGTCGCGCCCGATACAGGTCGCGCAGGTACGCTCGGTGATCGAGGTACGCGAACACGTCCACCTCGCCGCGCGACCCGGCGCTCACGCGTCCATCGTGCGCCGACGCGGCCTCGTCCGCCAGCCGGTCGACGCAGATTTCGTATACAAGGAGTATACGAAGCCATGCCAATATGCCTTGATTTTTCGTTGACGAATTTTCGGGTCAACCGACGTTTCGTATACAGCTCGAGCTCCCTCCTCCACTTTGTGGTCAGGGTGCACGTTGCCGCTCGCCCGTCCGCTCGCGAGCACAGCCCGGACTTCTCGGCGCGACGGCGCGTGCCTCCGTGCTATCAGCGACGGCGTTCTCGATGCGCAGGCTCGTCGTGCTCGCGATGACGTTGGGGCTCGCCGGTTGCGACCGCTGCGACCGGTCGGCTGGATCGACGCCTGGCACGGGCGCGACGGGCGGCGCGCGCGCGGCACGGCTCGTCATCCTCGGCTTCGACGGAGTCGACCCGCGGTGGCTCGAGCGCTGGGCCGAGCAGGGTAAGCTCCCGCACGTCTCGCGATTGATGCGCGAGGGGGGGTACCGCCACCTCACCACGACCCATCCGCCGCAGTCCCCCGTCGCGTGGACGTCATTCGCGACCGGCACCTGGCCCGGCGAGCACGGGATCTTCGACTTCATCGGTCGGCGCCTGGTCACCACATCCGGAGGTCTGCCGGTCGTGCCCGAAATCGCGACGAGCCGGATCGAGCCGCAGCCCGTCGGCCCGCCGGTCGCCACGAGCCTGCGCCACGGCGAGCCCTTCTGGCAGACGCTCGGCAACGACGGCGTGCGCGTCGTCGCCATCAATGTGCCCTATTCGTTCCCTCCCGATCCGATGCGACACGGGCGCATGCTTTCGGGGCTGGGCACGCCCGACCTACGCGAGACGAACAGCACGTTCACGTACGCGGGGACGGACGTGTCCGAGGAGCGGGCGCGGCGGCCGCCAGGCGGCGGCGTGCTCGTGCCGTTGCGGCTCGAGGCGGGGCGCGCGCGGTTCGATCTGGAAGGGCCCACGGTCGTGGGCGCGAACGGCGAGCCGGCCGGTCGGATGCGCTGCCCGGTCGAGCTCGTCGTCGGCCCGGAACCAGGGGAGGCGACGCTCGTCGTCGGATCGCGGCGGCTGCCGCTGCGCGCAGGGGAGATGACCGAGCTGCTCGAGCTGACGTTCGAGGCGGAGGGCAAGCGTCCGGTACGCGGCATCGCGCGCTTCCTGTTGCTCGAGGCGCGGCCTCCGGCGACGCTGCGGCTCTTCGTCAGCCCCGTCTCGATCCATCCGCGGGAGCCGTACCTCCCGATCGGATTTCCCGACTGGCCCGAGGCGCGCTTCAGCGCGCAGCTCGCCGATGCGATCGGGTCGCTCTACAAGACGGTGGGCTGGGACCACGACACGAGCGCGCTGACCGCGGAGGTCATCGACGACACAACGTTCCTGCGGGACGTCGACGACGTCGAGCGTCACCGGCGCGCGATGCTCGAGGCCATGCTCGGTCGGGACGACTGGGATCTGCTGATCTGGGTGAGCACGGCCCCCGACCGCGTCGCGCACATGTTCTACCGCCTCATCGATCCGCATCACCCGCGCCACGACGCGAGCGCGGCGGCGCGCCACGGCGACGCGATCGAGCGCGAGTACGTCCGCATGGACGAGACGCTCGGACGCGTGCTCGAGCGGCTACGGCCGACGGACGTGCTGCTCGTGCTCTCCGATCATGGATTCCACAACTATCGGCGCGGCCTGCACGTCAATCAGTGGCTGCGCCAGCAGGGGTTGCTCGCGTTGCGTGCGGACGCTACCCACTCTTCCCGCGAGTTGTTGCTCGACGTCGACTGGTCACGCACGCGCGCCTACGCGCTCGGGACGGGTCAAATTTACCTCAACCTGCGAGGTCGCGAGCGCGACGGAATCGTGCCGCCCGAGGAGGTGCCCGCGCTGCTCGCGCGCATCCGGGATGGGCTGCTGGCGCTGCGCGACGCGGAACGCGAGGACGCGCGCGTCGTCGAGGACGTGCTGATCGGCTCCGAGATCTTCCGCGGCGCCCGGGCGTCGGGGGCCCCCGACCTGCAGCTCGCCTTCACCGATGGCTACCGCACGAGCTGGGAGACGATCCTCGGGGGGATTCCCGAGGGGCTGTTCGCCGACAACACGAAGAAGTGGTCGGGGGACCACGCCGCGAGCGACGCACGCCGAACGCCGGGCATCCTGCTGTCGAACCGGGCGTTGCGCGACGCGGTGGCGATCGTCGATCTGGCCCCGACCGCGCTCGCGTTCTTCGGGCGTTCGATTCCGCCGCGCTACGTCGGCCGCAGCGTCCTGATCGACGCGCGAACCGGAGCTCCCTGATGCGTGCGCCGCCCGAGGCCATCGCGGGTGCCCTCGCCGTCGCGCTGCTCGTGACGTGGATCGCGGCGCGCGCGGTGCTCGCCTCGCGTGGGCGTCGCGGGGTTCCCTCCGAACGGCGAGCGGAGCTCGACGGACTGAAAGCGCGCGCCCGAGCGGGGACCGAGCCCGAAGCGCGCGCAGCCGCCTGGCTCGAGGCGGCGCGGCTCGCGATGCAGGTGCGGCGCCCCGACCTGGCGGCGAGCTACGCGTTGCGGGCACGGCGCGCCGCGCCCCGATCGACCGAGGCCATCGACGCGCTCGTCCGCGCGCTGCGGGCACGACGTCGGTACCGTGCGCTGGAGCGGCTGTTGTGGCGCGCGCTCGCGGAGCAAGACGACGCGCCCGTCCGAACGCACCTGCTCGAGGCGCTCGTCTCGCTGTACGAGGGCCCGCTGCGCGATCGCCACCGCGCCCGCGCGCTGCGTCGGCTCGCCTCGACGCATTGAGATGGCTCGACGGGCCCTGCGCTTCGAGCTGCCGGGCGGGCGCGTCGTCCGCCTGTTGCGCGGAGAGGGCGAGCCGATCCGGGACGACGTGTACGAGGGCGAGCGTCTGTTCGCGGGTCGGCTGCTCGAGGCCTTGCGCCGCGGTGTGTTGTGCGTCCAAGACGAGCGTGGCCGGCCGCTCCCGGCGGACGCGTGGCTTGACTGGCCGCTGCCCGACCTGCACGCGCTTCGCGACGCCGCGTACCGGCTGGGCGCCATCGAGGATGAGCCTCCGAACGAGCCTCTGCGCTGCAGCAACTGCGACCGCCCGCTCCCGGAGCACGATCCGCGCGACGAGCGCGACTTCGAGCGGTGGTACGCGCCGGGTGATGGGCGAAATCCGACCGTCGACGGACCGGTCGACGCGTCGGGCTCGGGCGCCCGTCGCTTCGAGCTGCGGCGTCCCATCCGCATCGGGCGCGGGCTGCTCGCGCGGCACGTGGATGTCCGTCCGGTCCGCGTCCGCGAGGTGTTGCCGTTGTGGCGGGCGCTCGGGCGTGACGAGCCCTTCGAGCCGACCGCGGAGCTGGTGCGCGCGATGGGCATCGTCGCGCTGGGTCGGGTGCGCGATGCGGGCCGAATCGCACGTGCGCTCGCGGCGTGCGACGACGAAGCGTGGGCGGACGTCGAGCGCGCGTTTCTCGACGTGCAGTATTCGCCGCGCGCTTTCCGCCCGGCGGTCTGCGGAGGCTGTGGCGCGATCGAAGAGATCGCGGCGCCCGAGAGTCGGGAGCTGTCGGGCGCGTTGCCGGAACCGGCCGCGCGGCGCCTGGAGCGGCAGTTCCCCTCGTTCGAGCAGTTCGGGGAACGGACACGCCGCATCGCACGCGAAGTGTTCGAGGCGCGCGGCATCGAAGAGGTGCCCCTCGTCATCGATGGCGGCACGCCGTGGGTGGACGCGTCCGGCAGCCCCGTGTGGGGGACGTACACGCCGCGCTCGGGTGAGGCCGCGCCGGCGGGCGGCGCGCTCATTACGATCTACTACGAGACCTTTCGGCGGGCTTGGGCGGAGGGCCGTTACGACGTCGACGCCGAGATCCGCGAGACGATCGAGCACGAGGTGGAGCACCATCTGTTCGACGTGGGCGGCGGCGCCGATCCGAAGGACGTCGCCGAGCGCGACGAAGCGGAGCTCATTTTGCGGCAACGGCTCGGCGCGCGTGCCTTGCGCCGGGCGCGGTGGTCGAGCGCGATCCGACAGACTTCGAAACTGCTGCTCTTCCTCGCCGCTCTGGCCGTGCTGGCGGTGGTGGTCGCCGCCTGGCTCGGCAGATGAGACCGACGGAGAACCACGCGCCGAGACGGCACGGCGCACCGTTCGGTCGCAGTCGGCGTTGGGGCCCGGTGGCGATCGGGGCGCTCGATCACGGTCCGGACCCCGACTCCGATGGTGAGTCCGATCCGGATCCGGGGCGGCCGACGGCGGACCGGAGCGCTTCGCCCGCTCACTCGATCCACTGCAGTCGCGAGCGCTCGATTGCGGGTGGAGTCCCTGGCGCCGGGGACCAGAGCAGAAAGACGCTGCCCCGGCAACTGCCGCGATCGACGGGTCCGAACGCCCGGCTGTCGTGGCCGACGTAGCTACGGTGATCGCCCAACAGAAATATCTTGCCGGGCGGCACCCGCACCTCGCGAAGATTGAAGACCCAACCCTTTCGCTCGAAGAAGAGGTGCTCGGCATTGCCGAACTTTTCGATGCCCCAGACCATCCGAGCCGTGCTGGAGGTCGTCGGATCGGTGAAGTCAACTTCGCCGCGTCGGTCGCGGTCGGGACGGGTTCCGTTGACTTCGAGAATCCCTCGCACCGTGCGCAGGCTCATGCCCTCGAGCCCCGCGACGCGTCCGACGACCAGTTGCCCGGGTTGCTGCGGGTGCGCGCACACCACCACGTCGCCCATTTCGGGCGAGCTGTCTCGCCACAGCAGCGCCTCGTCCCCGGCAAACAGCGTCGGTGCCATTCCGTTGTGGCCGAGGACGATCGCTTCGACGAAGAAGAACCGGAGAACCGCGCCGGCAGCGAGGAGCAGAACCACGATCCAGACCAGAAACCGGAAGGCCGACTTGAGCCAGTCGGGCACGATTGGCGGCATGATATCCCGCGCGCGGAACGGCGGAAGTTTTCCGTCGCGTGCGCACGGCCGGGCGCATGAGCGAGGCCATGCGCCGCAATCGCGGACCACGCCGGCGGGCGAAACGCGCGGCGAGGGACGGCGATGACTCGTGCGGTCATGCTGGGCGCGATGCTCCTGCTTCTCGGCACTACGGTCCGCGCGGAAGATGCGCCTGCTCCGTCGCTCGCTCTCCGCACGGACCCGGATCGCCCGACGTGGTCCGTGGCGGTTTCCGTCGATCCGCTCGCCGGATGGCTGGGTGTCTGGGGCATCCGCGCCGAGATCGCGGCGGGAAGCGCGCACGTTGTGACGGGCTGGCTCGCCTGGGTGAGCGGCGACGAGCGCGGGCAAGCGGAGCTCGAGGCGGGCTATCGGCTCTTCCCGCTCGGTCGCGGCCTGGAGGGTCCTTTCGTGGGCCCCGTCGTGGGAGCTCGACTGCTCGAGCCGGGGACGATGCGGCTGCTGCCGTGGGTTGGCGCCGACCTCGGCGGTCAGGTGGTTTGGGAGGGTCTGCTGCTCGGAGGGCGCGTGGGCCTGGAAGTGTCGCGTGGCCCTCGCGCGCAGGGTTGGACGCTGGGCACGTCGGTCGGCGTCCGCGGTGGACTCGCCCTCGGCTGGGCGTGGATGTAGCGCTAGCGCGACGGCCACGCGAGCCCGAATCGGTGCGCGAGGCCGGGTCTGTGTCTGCGTCGGAGCGCGCGCTCACGGCGGCGATCGGGCGGGTCGACGTTACCGAGGGGGCGTTGCGCGTGCGAGACCGAGTCCGAGTCCGGGATAGAGCCCGAGACCGAGCGCTGGCCCGAGCCCGAATCGCGATCGAGTGACGTGACCGACGCATTGAGACCGTGCCCGAGTCCGGAGACCGAGCTCGAGCTTGAACCGCCGGCGACCCCCTTGGCCGTCGCCGTCAGGGGGAACGCAAACGGCGGTCGATCGGCGCCGGTGGCTTCAGCTCGCGCGACGGAAGACCTGGTGGAAGACGTCGCCGGATCCCTCGCGCGCGCTCACGCGAACCGTGTACATCCCCCCCTCGGTCGCGCAGAACCGCACCCAGGGGAACGCGCTGCGTTGACCGTCGGTGCCGAGCACCGTCGGTCCGCGGGCGACCTCGACGTCGAGGTCGACGACGCCGTCGCCCCCGACGACGACGACGGCATAGCAAGCGCCGCCTGCGAGTCGCACCTGCGCGTTGGCGCTCGCTCCCTCGCGCGCGATGCGGAGCCGACCGGGCGTGCTGTCCGTATCCGGCGTGAACCCCTCGCCTTCGAGCAGCGCCGTCAGCTCCCCGAGGCGGACGTACTGCACGCCGCGCAGATTGAACGGTCCGCGTGTTCCTCGCGTCCAGCGATAGGCGCTGAAGACGACCTCGCCCGCTCCGCTCGTCATCTGGACACGCACGCTGGCCTCGGCATTGCGGTCGGGGCAGACCCGTACCGACGGCCTGCCGTGCGCCTCGACGTCCCGATCGACCACGCGGCCTCCGACCGACAGCACGAGGTCCAGATCGCGCACGCCCCCGTCCCCGACCGCCAGGACCGCGTAGCAGCGATCCCCTTCGAGGCGCAGGGGTAGCTCGCGGGCCTCGCCCTCGGCCAGTCGGGCGCGTACGGGCTCCGCGTAGGGCTCGTAGCCGCGTGCGCGCATGTCGGTGTCCACGAGCCGGTGCGTGGTCGTCACGTCGGCGCCGGCGCGCGAGTCGGCGCCGATGACGTTCGCCGTCGTCTGCTGACCGGCCGCGCCCTGCGCCTGCCCGGCGGCTGATCGTTGGACCCATCCGGTTACGTAGACCGCACCGGAGCCCTGGTGCATGCGTGCGCGGAGCGAGTAGGTGCCCGATTGCGGAGCGCAAAAGCGCACCATGGCGTCGAGCCCGGGTCGTGCGTCGCGCTCGACCTCGTTGCCCGCGCCGTCTCCGATGAAGATGTCGATGTCGCGCGCGCCCGATCCGCCGAACGCGCCGAAGTGGTAGCAGACCCCCTGGGAAAGGTTCAGGTGGAAGACGTGGTCGCGCCCTTCTTGCAACACGACCCCGTGCGGTTCCCCGAGCCACTCGGAATCGGCGAGCTGTCGTCCGGTCGCCTCGATGCGCGCTCGCGTCGTGGCGTCCAGGGCGACGCGCTGCACGGCCGCCCGTGACCCCGAACCGGTCCAGGCCGCCATGTCTGGCCGCTGTGCACCCGAGCCCTGATAGACGGCGTAGTAGTACTCGCCACCGCCCGACACCATCTGCAGACGCGCGGTGTGCAGACCAGGCAGCGCCGGACAGAACAGCGACCATGCGTACGGGCCCGGCTCGACGTGGTAATCGAGGATGGCGCCGTTGGGCCCCACGACGACGAGGTTGACGTCGGCGCCGGGCGAACCAAGTGCCACGGCCAGGTAGCACAGGCCAGGCTGGGCGGAGATTGCGTAGCCCACGAGCCCGTTCACCGGCAGGCTGGGGTTGTGCACGGCGGCGGAAGCCGGTGAGTAGCCCATGGCTCGAAGGCGCCGGTCCAGTTCTTCGAGGGCCGCACGCGGGTTCGAGGGCAGCGCGTCCGCGGAACCGGCCGAGACTCCGGGATGGTCGCCGGTGCCGGACGGCTGCGTGCTGGCGTGTGCGCCGCCGCTGCCGCCCGCGTAGGGTGGGGGGGTCGCGCGCTGGTAGCCGCGTCGCGGCGAGACGCCGCACGCGAGGAGCAGCAAGAGCAGCGGAAACAGGATGATGATGTGATGGGGGCGTATCATGACGGGGCGACTCCTGGACCGACCGGGCGGCCGCCCGGCCGCCATTCCGTGGACGCGAGGCGAGCCCGGCTGCTTCACGCCAGGCCCGCGGAGCAAACCACGTCCACGGCGGGGCTCGCAACGGCTCAGTCCGGCAGATGGCCATTGCGCGACGGTCGGCGGCCCCCTACGATGCGCTCGACCGCGTGCCCGCCGGGCGCGGGACGAGATTCGATGGGCACCGGGACGCGTCGGACCACGCGCAAGACGGACGGACGGCCGAGTCAGCCTCTCCCGCGCGCGCCGGGGGTTCTCGTCGTCGAGGACGACCCGGACCAGCAGTGGCGGCTCGCTCGGATGTTGACCGTCGACGGCAGCCGCGTCGTGGCGACCTCGAGCGCCGAGGGCGCGGTCGCGCTTCTCCGCGAGTGGCCTGCCGACGTGGTGCTGCTCGACGACGAGCTCGGCGGTACCAGTGGCATCGATGTGGCGCGGCGGATTCACGCATTGCGCCCGCGCCTGCCCATCGTGCTGATGACCAGCGACGGGGGCGCGCACGTCGAGCGGACGGCCGAGAACGCGGGGGTCGCGGCCTGCCTGCACAAGCCGTTCGGGCGCGAAGCGCTCTGGGGTGTGCTCGGGACGGTGCGTCGGGCGGGGCGGCGGTCGGCGGGTCGGGTGGAGTAATCGGGTGCGGCGAGCGTGGGTCACGACGGTGCTCGTCGGATCCGCCGTCCTGTTGAGCGCGATCGCCGCGGGACAAGGCGGGGCTCCAGCGACGATTTCCGTCGACGAGATCCGCCCGGGCATGCGCGGCCACGGCCTCACGGTGTTCCGTGGCACCGAGCCCGAGCGCTTCGACGTCGAGGTGATCGACGTGCTGCGCGCGTTCCGGCCTGGCCAAGATCTCATCCTCATCCGCACGCCGCATCCCGTGCTCGATCGCGCGGGAACCGTCGCGGGCATGAGCGGCAGCCCCATCTACCTGGACGGGCGGCTGGCCGGCGCGTACGCGTACGGCTGGCTCTTTGGGCGCGATCCCGTCGCGGGAGTCACTCCGATCGCGAACATGCTCGCCGAGCTGGGTCGTCCCGTCCGCCGCGATGCCTTCCCCGGCGCGGAGTTGCTGCCACGGACCGCGCGTGCGTCGGGCGCCGGTGCAGCAGAAGCCCCGCGCGTCCATCGGGCGGGGCTGCCGCCGTGGGACGGGTCGGGGCGCGTGCGCGCTCTGGACGCGTTGCGCCGTCACGCGGAGCGGCGGGGCCGGCCCCGGGAGGGCCTCGTGCCCGTGGCGACACCGCTGTGGCTCGCCGGTTTCGACGAGCGGGTCGCCGCGCTCCTCGGCGAGGAGCTGTCGGGATTCGGGCTGGTTGCGCTGCAAGGCGGCGGGAGCGGGGCGCGTAGCGGGCGGCGCGGGACTGCGCGCTACGTCGACGGGGGAGCGATTGGCGTGCAGCTCATCCGAGGAGACGTGGCCGCGACGGCCGTCGGGACGGTGACCCACGTCGCCGGGCGGCGCCTGATCGCGTTCGGTCATCCGATGCTCGACGCGGGTGAGCTCGGGTTGCCGACGTGCACGGCTCGCGTGCTGCACGTGCTGGTGAGCGAGGCGCGCTCGTTCAAGATTGC
This sequence comes from Myxococcota bacterium, assembly GCA_025054695.1. GTDB lineage: Bacteria > Myxococcota_A > Polyangia > Polyangiales > JANWZI01 > JANWZI01. The sequence goes on from JANWZI010000041.1 coordinate 16,108, forward strand.
CGAGGCCGCCGAACCGCTCGGCGCGCTCGTGCACGACCGCCAGGCGACGATCGTGGTGGACACGTCGATTGACGGCGTCACCATTCCGGTTCGGCTGCGCGTGCTCGGGGTCGCGGGAGCGCCGCGTACCGAGTGGAACGTCGAGGTCGCGAGCCATCGACTGCTCTCACCGGTGCTGCTGCTCGCCGCCACCCTCAACGCGCTCGCGGCCACCGCGAGCGACGACGCGCACGCGGTGCTCGTCGCACGGCAGCGCGTGCACGTCTCCGGACGTCCGCCCCTCGAGCTCGTCGACCACGTCGCCGCCGAGCACGGTCCGACGGACCTGCGCGCGCTCGCCGGTCTGCGGCTCTTCGAGGTCGTGGAGGCGGCCTACGGCAATCCGTTCGAGGAGGCCCGCGTCGAGCGCGTCGAGGTGGATCTCGAGGTCTCGTTCCGCAGGGACTGGAAGCGGATCGTGGACGTATCGGTGGCCGAGCCGCAGGTCGATCCGGGCGCGCGCATCGATCTGCGCGTCGTGCTGCGCGAGTACGGACGGCCCGATCGCGTGCACGTTGTGCCGGTCGAGGTGCCCCTCGCGGCTGCCGGGCGAACGCTGGAGATTCGGGTCGAATCGGGGGACGCGGTGGCGCTGGAGCAGCCGCTGCCGCGCAGTCTGGACGATCTGCTCGGCGCGGTTCGGCGGCGGCTGCCGTCGACCTCGCTCGTCGTCTCGATGGCGCTCCCGTCGCGCGGGCTGCGATTGCAGGGGCACGTCGTGCCGGATCTGCCCGGATCGGCTCTCGACGCGCTGTCCCTCACCGCGGATACGAGCGGTGGCGTTCCTTTCACCACGCACCTGCGTCGCTCGTTCGACCTCGGCGACGTGGTCGTCGGCGCCGCGCGCCTCTCGCTCGAGGTGCGCCCGACTCCGAGGAATCGCTGAATGGCTCTGCCCCGTCCGATGCTCGTCGTCCTGCTCGCGGCCGGCTCGGCGCTCCTTGCGACCGGTACGGTCGTGCATGCCGTCGGCACGCGCGCGTTCGTGCTCGACGACGCGTCGTCGCTCTCCGCCGGTGAGATGAACGGCACGGCGGTGCTCTCGACGGGCGTCGTGGTGCCGGGGGCTTCCGTCCGCCGCGTCGCGCTCGAGGACGTGCCCGTCGCCTGGTGCGTGCTGCGCGCGCCCGACGGAACGTTCTTCGTAGGCACGGGACACCGGGGGCGCTTGTACGCGGTGCGTGGCGACTCGGTGCATCTGCACGCCGAGACGGGGCAGCTCGCGATCACCTCGCTCGCGCTCGGCGAGCGGGGCGAGCTGTTCGCGGGCACACTGCCCGAGGGACGCGTCTTTCGCATCGCGACCAGTGCCGAGGCGGCGGGTCGGGCGCCCGAGGAGCTCGTACGCCCGCCGGGCGCGCAGCACGTCTGGGCGCTTGCGTACGAGCGCGGGAGCCGCACACTGTACGTGGCCACGGGTCCCGAAGGCAAAGTATTCGCGGTCGACGCACGGGGCTCGGCGTCGGTCTACTGGGACGCCGAAGCGAGTCACGTGATGTCGATCGCGCTCGAGGGCGGCGTGCTGTGGGCCGGGACGAGCGACGCGGCCCTGGTCGTCCGGCTGCGGGGTCCGGGACGCGCCGAGGTCGTCGCGGATCTTCCCGGCAACGAGGTCACCTCGCTCGCGGTGCGCGACGGCGTGGTGGTTGCCGCCGGCAACGAGATGCCACCGGTTTCCGCGGTGAGCGCTCCCTCGCGCGCCACCGCGGCGGGCGGTGGCCCGGAGGGCGCGGCGCAGGCGGGTCCCCGGCCACGCGCCGGGAAAGGGCGGCTGTACCGCATCGAGCCGGACGGGCGCGTCGAGGCCATTCTCGACAGTGACGAGGGTCACTTCACGCGCGTGCAGCTCGCGCCCGACGGGGTGGTTTGGGCCGGTCTCGGCAAGAACGGCCACCTCGTCCGGGTCATGCCCGATCGGTCGAGTGCGGTGTACGTCGACGTGGACGAACGGCAGGTGCTCGACCTCGACATGCTCGGCGAGCCGGCGATTCTGGTGACGGGGGACGGTGGCGCCTTCTATCGCGTGCAGCCGGGGCGGCCGGCCGAGGCGACCTGGACGAGCAAGGTGCTTGACGCGCGCTTCGTGGCGCGCTTCGGCGAGCTCGTGCTTCGCGGGACGGGGGCGCTGCGCTGGCAGACGCGTTCGGGCAACGTCGCCGAGGTCGACGCGACGTGGAGCGAATGGAGCGCGATGTCCGCCGCGGCGGCCGGACCCATCCGGAGCGCGCCCGCGCGATTCTTGCAGATCCGCGTGCATTTCCCGGCCGAGGGCGAGGCCGCGCTCCGATCGGTCGCCGCCTATTACTTGCCCCAGAACCAGCGGCCATTCGTCCGCGACGTCGCGCTGGAGACGCCGCGACGCGGCGACGAGCCGCCCACGCCGTCCACCCGTTACAAGCTGACCTGGCGCGTCGACAACCCCGACGAGGATCGACTCCGCTTCCGGCTGCGGTACCGGCCAGAGGGCGAGACACGCTGGCGCGAGCTGACGCGCGAGACCGAAGTCGTCACCGAGACCAGTTACACGTGGGATACGTCGGCGGTGCCGGACGGATGGTACGTGGTCGAAGTGACCGCGAGCGACGAGCCGTCCAACCCCGAGGAGCTCGTGCTGCGTTCGAGTGCGCAGAGCGAGCCGTTTCTCGTCGACAACCATCCGCCGTCCATCGAGGGTCTGCGCGTGGAGGGCGGCCGCCTGCTCGGTCTGGCCACCGATTCGCTCGGCCCCATCGCCCGCCTCGAGCTCGCCGTGGATGGGGGGCCGTGGCGGCTCGTTTTTCCGGCCGACGGACTGTTCGACACGGCGCGCGAGCGGTTCGAGGTGGACTTGTCGCGGTTGGGGCCGGGGGAGCACGTCGTCGCGGTGCGCGCGTGGGACAGCGCGGGCAACACCGTCAGTCGCGAGATCGTCGTGCGCTGACGCCGCTGCGGCGCCGGGTCGGCCTATACTCGCTCAGGCGGACGGCCACTACGGTCGACTGCGTGGAGGTCTCGTGTTGCACGTCTACCTCTTCGCGCTGATCTTCGGGGGCGTCCTGGTCGGCGCCTCCGCGCTGCTCGGTGGCAAGGACGGCTCAGGGGATGGGGGAGGGCACGCGGGCGGCTACGGCAAGGACATGGGTCCGCTCGAGGCGGGCGGGGGAGCGGCCGCCGTGCTCGGGGCGCTGCGATCGCTGCGCTTCTGGACGTTCGCGCTCGCCTTTTTCGGCGCCAGCGGCCTGCTCCTGGACGGGCTCGACCTGGCGGGTGAGCTCCTCTCGGCACTGGTCGCGATCGCGATGGGCCTCGGGAGTGGGGCGCTCGCCGCATGGGTGATGCGAAAGGTGGGCGGCGACGCGCTCGGCGCGCCCCCGTCGAGCGTCGACTTTGTGGGGCGCACCGGCCGCGTGCTCGTTCCCGTCGAAAAGGGGCGGGTGGGCAAGGTTCGCGTCGAGCTGCAGGGCAAGACGGTCGACGTGCTCGCGACCACCGAAGAGGATCGGGCCTTCGACGCCCGCGAAGAGGCGATCATCATCGAGATGGGTGAAGACGGGCGTGCCCGCATCGCGCGGCTCGCGGAGGAGCCGCGACGGGGCGATCCGGTTGGCTGATCAGCTCACCACGCGATTGCGACCCGCGCGTTTGGCTGCGTACAGCTTTTCGTCGGCGCTGCGGATGAAGGCATGGACGTCCATTCCCTCGCCGAGCTGCGCCGCGCCGACCGAAATCGTGACCCGGATCGGCTCGCCCTCGAACGCGAAGCGATGCGCCTCGACCAGACGCCGCAACTCTTCGGCCGCGCGGACAGCTCCCGACAGGGGTGTCTCGGGGAGGATGACCGCAAACTCCTCGCCTCCGTAGCGGCCGAAGACGTCGTCGGGCCGCAGGCGCGCGCGGACGACCGCTGCGAGCTCCTTGAGCACGTAGTCGCCGGCGAGGTGCCCGTAGGTGTCGTTGATCCTCTTGAAATGGTCGAGGTCGAACATGAGCAGCGACAGGGGTCGTTCGTACCGGCGCGCGCGCGGGATCTCGCGTTCGAGCGTTTCGAGAACGTAGCGCTTGTTGTGCGCCCCGGTCAGGCCGTCCTGGATGGTCATCCGATAGATGACCTCGTGGTACTGCGCCTCGACGTCGCTGCCGCTGAGGAACTTGAGAATCGTGTCGCCGATCTTGAGCTGGTCGCCGCGACGAAGCTGCGCGTCTTTGACGGCTTCGTCGTTCAGGTACGTCCCGTTGGTCGAGTCCAGATCGATCACGTGCCACGAGCGCCCGCGCTTCTCGATGCGGGCGTGTCGGCGCGAGACCGAGTCGTTTTCGAGGACGAGATCGTTCTCGCTGCCGCGGCCGACCGTCAGCGGCTGATCGCCCAGCACGTGCCGCTTTCCAAACAATCGTGCGTCCGAGGAGTAGATCACCACGAGACAGTCCTGCCCCTGCCGCGGCAGCTTGAACTCGTCGATCGGGGTGATGCGCGTCTTGACCTCGCTGTCCACGACCGGTCCGGATTCCTCGGGGCCCCTTACCAGGCTAGGGGAGAACCCCATCGCGGTCAATGGCCGTGGAGACGATTCCGAGTCGTGGTATCGGAGGGGCGTCGATGCGCGCCGCGGTCTTCCTCGCAGTCGCCGGCAACGTCGGCAGCGGCAAGACCACGCTCACGACGCGCCTGGCGGCTCGACTCGGCCTGCACGCCTTGCCCGAGCCGGCGGACGACAACCCCTACCTCGCCGACTTCTACGCCGACATGCGGCGCTGGGCGCTCCCGCTCCAGCTTCGTTTCCTGGCCGCCCGCGCGAGGCAGCTCGAGGCCGCGCAGCGCGCCGGCCGGGGCATCGTGCAAGACCGCACCTGTTACGAGGACGCCGAGATCTTCGCCGCGGCGTTGCACGCCCGCGGCGCGATGGATGCGCGCGACTGGGAAACCTACGCTCTGGTCTCCTCGCGGCTGCTCGCGACGGTGGAGCCGCCGGACCTGCTCGTGCATCTGCGGCGCTCGCCGGAGCGCTGCCTGGCGCAGATCGCCCGCCGCGGCCGCCCGTACGAGCGTGGCATCTCGCTCGACTACCTGGTCGACCTCGGGCAAAGGTACGACGCGTGGTTCGAGGCCTGGTCGCGAGGACCGAAGCTGCTCGTGCAGGCCGATGGGCTCGAGCTTCGGGACGGCCACCGCGACCTCGAGGGGGTCGTCGAGCGGATCGTCGACGCCATGCCCCAGCGCATGCTCTTTGACGCGCCGAGGCTCGCCGTGCTGCACTCGGAGCGATGAGCGCGGCGCTCGTGCTCACGGCGCTGCTCGCCGGTTGCGGCGGCGCGCCCCGGGCGGCCGTCGCGCCGGTCGCGCGTGCCCCCGAGTCGGTCGAGTTGCGCGGAACAGTCCTGTTCGAGGCGCGGTCGGTGGGTCCGCGGGGGCTCTCGATGCAGGTCGAGCTGCGGCCGGCGCGTTGGGTCCGACTCGTGGTGCGCGGTGTCGACGGGGGCGAGCTCGCGCGGAGCGAGACGGACGCGCGAGGCGCGTTCCGGGTGCGCGCGCCCGTCGGGGCCGTGCTCGAGATCGTCGCGACCGTGCGTGGAGACGGCTTCGAGGCGACGGTCACCGAAGATGCGCTCGGACGAGCGCCGTACGTGCTGCGTGTCGAACCGGGCGCGTTGCGCGCAGGGGTCGACGCGACGCTGATCGTTCGCGACGAGACCCCGCGCGGCGAGGCGGGGGCGCTGCACCTGCTCGACACGCTCGTGCGCGGCTTGCAGGCAGCGCGGACCTGGTCCAACCGTGCCTTGCCGCCGCTGTTCGCGTACTGGGCGCGGGGCCGGACGACCTCGTGGAGCTTCTACCGAGGGGAGCGCCCTGCCGGCTCGGGGCGGTACGCGCTCGAGCTGCTGGGCGGCGAGCCGGGAGCGCGTGCGACGAGCGACACGGACGAGCACGACGAGGCCATCGTGCTGCACGAGCTGGGACACTTCGTGATGGACGTGCTCTCCAGCGATTCGTCCGCCGGCGGCGATCACCCGGCTGGCTCGCTGTACGATCCGGGCCTCGCCTGGGAGGAGGGTCGCGCGAGCTGGTTCGCGGTTGCCGTGCTGGGCACGCCCCGATACGTCGACAGCATCGGCATGGAGCCCTTCGGGCGGCTGCGCGTCGATCACGACTTCGAGCGCGGCGTTCCGGACGCGCCCCGTGGACCGGGCAGCGAGACGGGTGTAGCGGAGATTCTGTGGGATCTGGCCGACGGCGCGGACGGATTGCCCGATGCCGATGCCGACGGAATCGCGCTCGGCCCCGCGGCTGTCCTCCGCGCGATGATTGCGCACGGAGCGGAGCCGGGGGCGGTACCCTTCATCGGGTCGTTTCTCGACTATCTGCTGCGGTCCGGTCTCGTGTCGCGTGACGCGCTCGCGCGACTTTTGCGCTCGGGGGGCCACCCCGAGGATCTCGCGCAGTTTCGCTGGCCGGTGGACCTCGTGCCGCCGGCGCGCGTGGCGGGCAAGATCGACGGGCTGACCGATCCGGCGCCGAGCGGAGGGCGCGCGCGGCCGACGACCGGATTCGACGCGGTGCGAACGTTTCGCGTCCGCATCGACAGGACGACACGCCTCGTCGCACGGTTGCGCATCGAGGGAAGCGGCCGGCCCGAGGACCGCACCGACGTCGACCTCGAGCTGCGCGACGGACGCTCCGAGCTGATCGATGCTTCTCGCGGGAACGCGGCGCTCGAAACGGTCGGCCGCGTGCTGCAGCCGGGGACCTACCTGCTCGTCGTGCGCGACGGCGGCTCGGGCAATCGTGCCGGCTGGACGCTGGACGTCGAGCTGTGGCCCTGAGCGATGCGTCGGCGTCGGAGGACCGGCGTGCGACTGCATGCTCCGTACCGGGCTCGGACACGGGCTCCGACCCGGGCTCAGCTCCAGACTCGGCTTCGGGCTCGGACTTGGGCTCGGATTCGGACTCGGGCTCGGATTCGGTCTCGGACTCGCACTCGGGCTTGGGCTCGGATTCGGACTCGGACTCGGGCTCGGGCTCGGACACGGGCTCCGACCCGGGCTCGGTTCCAGACTCGGCTTCGGGCTTGGGCTCGGATTCAGACTTGGTCTCGGCCTCGGTCGCCGTCTCGGACTCGGACTCGGACTCAGTCTGGGTACACGAAGTACCCTTCGTCGTCGGCAGTGCCGATCTCAGCCCGTGGCGGTGCTGGCGACTGGGCAACGCCTGAGCGCAGCCCTATGCTCGCGCCGCCATGTTTCCGCTACCTCTGCACGGTGCGCTCGACCCCGCCTCGCGGCGTGCGGGCACCACGCCGGGCTCATTCGCCGCGCGTCCCGACGTGGGGGGTCCGCGTGCGTTCAGCTCCCCCGACTCACCCGGGATGCCGCCACCGAGCGACAAGACCGCGTGGGACTTCCTCCCTCCCGGATGGAAGCGCGATCCCACGACGGGCTTCGCCATCGCGCCCGAGGGCTTCCGACCTGTCACGCAGCTCGAGTTCGCGCGGCTGGGCATCGTGACGCCGCAGATGCGTCGCGTGGCCGAGCGCGAGGGACACCTGACGCCCGAGCAGGTACGCGACGAGGTCGCCGCCGGGCGCATGATCGTCCCGGCCAACAGGGCGCATTTGTCGATGCGCCTCGATCCGATGGCAATCGGGCGGGCGGCGCGGACCAAGGTCAACGCGAATCTGGGCGCATCGCCCGTGCGCGCATCCGTCGACGAGGAGGTCGAGAAGATGCGCTGGGCCGTGCGCTGGGGGGCGGACACGGTGATGGATCTGTCGACGGGCGGGGATCTCGACCGCTGCCGGGAGGCGATCGTGCGGGCCGCGACGGTCCCCGTGGGAACGGTGCCCATCTACCAGATGATCGTCGGCCGCTCGGTCGAAGAGCTCGACGAGCGCGTCATCCTCGAGACGGTGAGGCGTCAGGCCGAGCAGGGCGTGGACTACTTCACGATTCACGCCGGCGTCCGCCTCGCGCACCTGCCGCTCGTTCGTGACCGGCTCATCGGCATCGTCTCGCGCGGTGGCTCGCTGCTCGCGCGCTGGATGATCGCGCACGGCCGCGACAATCCGATGTACGAGCTGTTCGATGCGCTCTGCGAGATCCTGCGCGAGCACGACGTCAGCTTCTCGCTCGGCGACGGGCTGCGTCCGGGCGGGCTGGCCGACGCCACCGACGCGGCGCAGCTCGCGGAGCTCGAGGTGCTTGGGGAGCTGACGGAGCGGGCGTGGCGGCACGGGTGCCAGGTCATGGTCGAGGGGCCCGGTCACGTTCCCTTCGACCACGTCGAGTACAACATGAAGCTGCAGCGCCGCGTCTGTCACGGCGCGCCCTTCTACGTCCTTGGGCCGCTGGTGACGGACATGTTCCCCGGCTACGACCACATCGCGTCGGCCATCGGCGCGACGGCGGCCGCGTACCACGGCGCCTCGATGCTCTGCTACGTGACACCGAAGGAGCACCTGGGGCTCCCGCGACGCGACGACGTCAAGCAGGGCTGCGTGGCGTACCGGATCGCGGCCCACGCGGCGGACGTGGCGCTCGGGATTCCGGGGAGCCGAGACCGCGACGACGAGCTGACGCGGGCGCGCGCCGCGCTGCACTGGCAGCGTCAGTTCGAGCTCGCCTTCGACGGGGAGCTGGCGCGCGCGCTACACGACGAGGATCTCGACGTCGACACGGACTTCTGCGCGATGTGCGGGCACGACTGGTGCAGCGTGCGCATCAGCAAGCAGATCGCCCAATTCGCGAGCGGCAAGGATCCCGCGTTCCAGCGCGGGCGGCCTGCGCCCAGCCCGGGGCTGTCCGAGGCGCAGATCGCGCTGCTCGAAGCGCGAGGCGAGGCGAGCCCGGAGCGTCTGCATCGACTCGCCGCGCGCACGCGGCGCGCCGTCGGTGGCGAGGTGGGACAGAAGGCGGTGTGTCACAGCGATCTCGTCGACGAGGCGCAGGCTCGCAGGTTGCAGCACGAGCGGCTGGCCGCCGCGGTCGACGACGCCTCGACCCCCTGACGAGCTGGTCCGCGCAGCGAGCCGGTCGCATACTGCGAGAACGCCCGCCCGGGACGGTCCTCGCGAATGATGCCCTCGTTCCCTTCGATCATCGTCGAGCGTGACACCATCCGTGCCGAGGGGGCGTTCGCCGTGAGCCAGGCGGCGTACCTCGATCCGGATCCCGCGCTGGTCGCGGAGCTGGACGCGCGGCTCGTCGAGGAACGAACCGGGGTCGTCGCGCACTACTACATGGACCCGGAGCTGCAGGGCGCGCTCGCCGCCTGCCCGCGCGCGGCGGTCCACATCGCCGACTCGCTCGCGATGGCCGAGCAGGCCGTCGAGATGGCACGCCGCGGGGCTCGCCGCGTCCTGGTGCTCGGCGTCGACTTCATGGCGGAAAATGCGCGCGCTACGCTCGATGCCGCGGGCTTCGAGCACGTGCCCGTCTACCGCGTCGTCGCGGGAGAGGTCGGTTGCTCGCTCGCAGCGGCGGCCGATGCACCGGCGTATCTGGCGTGGCTGCAGCGCGCGGCCCGGCAGCCGCGCTCGGTCCACGTCGTCTACGTCAACACCAGCCTGACGGCCAAGGCGCGTGCCGAAGCGTTGCTGCCGACGATCGCGTGCACCTCGTCGAACGTCGTTCGCACGCTGCTGTCGCTGTACGCAGAGTTGCCGGGCGTCCATGTCTGGTTCGGTCCCGACTCCTACATGGGCCGCAACCTGGAGGCGCTGCTGCGGCGGCAGGCCGCGATGGGCGACGAGACCGTGCGCGGCCTGCACGCGGGGCTCGACGCCGCCGCGTTGCGCGACGCGTGCGATCGGTTCCACGCCTACCCGTCGGGCACGTGTATCGTGCACGAGCAATTCGGCGCGTCGATCGTCGAGCGGGTACGGCGCGAGCTGCCCGACGCGGACGTCGCGGCGCACCTCGAGGTGCCCGGTGAGATGTTCGACCTCGCCCTCGAGCGCGCGTCCGAGGGACGAGGCGTGGTGGGATCGACGTCCAACATCCTCGAATTCATCGTGCGGCGCGCGCAGCAGCGGCCGGACGGAACGGTCCGGGTCGTGCTCGGCACCGAGACCGGCATGGTCGGATCCATCGTCCGGGGCGTGAGGCGGGCCCTCGCGCCCGGCGGTCGCGTCGAGATCGTGTTTCCCGTCGCCGCGGAGGCGATTCGGGCGACGCAGGACCCGGAACTGCCCGTCGTGCCCGGTGGTGGAGGTGAGGGTTGCACCGTCGCCGGCGGATGCGCGACGTGTCCGTACATGAAGATGTCGTCGCTCGACGCGCTTATGGACGTGGTTCGGCGCCTGGGGCGAGTCGACGAGGCGACGCTCGCGCCGCTGGCGCCACGACGGCCGGACACCATGGTTGCCGGGCGTCCGGCGTATGAGCTGGGGCGCGCGCCGATCGCGGCGATGCGCGAGCTCGGACGCACGGGACGGCTTCCCGAGGCGCTACGCCGTCGCGTGCTCGGGGAGCCGTCGACGGCGCCGACGGACGCGACGGCGTGACGGACGGGTGGACGGTCAGTCGTCCGTGGCTGCGGACCCGAAACGGGACCTGCGCTCCGGCTCCGCCTCGGACTCTGACAACCGCAGTTAGGTTGGTTAAAGGGGGTGAAACTCCGGCTCGGTCTCGGCGTCGGTCTCGGTCTCGGACTCGGTCTCGGTCTCGGACTCCGACTCCGACTCCGACTCGGGCTCGGTTTCGGGCTCAGCCTCGGACTCGGGCTCGGCCTCGGTCTCGGCGTCGGTCTCGGATTCGCAACACCCCTGGGCACCGTCAGCCCCTGTGACCGCCGCCGCACCGAGGTGCGCGCGAGATCAGCTCTCGAGCCCGAGCGTGCGTCCGGCGAGCCGTGCGCCGCCGTCGGCGACGAGGGTCGTACCGGTCACGAGCGCGGCGGCGTCGGAGACCAGGAACGTCGCGAGCGTGGCGATCTCGTCGATACGGCCGAACCGGCGCATGGGAATGACACGCCGGAAGCGTTCCCGGATCGGTTCCGGGACGAGCCGGGCGAGACCCTCGGTGTCCTCGACGGGGCCGGGAGCGAGCCCGACGACGCGCACGCCGAACGGCCCCCACTCGAGTGCGAGCGAGCGTGTGAGCGAATCGACGGCGGCCTTGGCCGCCGAGGCGTGGGCCTGCATCGGCGTCGCACCGTGGTGGAGCGTCGCGCTCACGTTGAGGATCACGCCGCCGTGGTCGCGCATCCACGCGTCGAAGACCGCGCGCGAGGCGTGCCAGGTGCCGCGGGCGTCGATGTCCATGACGGCGCGGAAACCGTTGGGCGAGATGGCGGCGGCCGGGGCGAGGAAGTTGCCGGCGGCCGCGTTGACGAGCACGTCGAGTCGGCCGAAGCGCTCGAGGCACGTGCGCACCGCGGCGGCCACCGCCTCCGGCTCGCGCACGTCCGCCGGCGTCGCGATGGCGGTCCGGCCCGTTTCCCGCTCGATGCAGGCCGCGGCCTCGACGAGGCGGTCGGCCCTGCGGCCGAGCAACGCGACGCGAGCGCCGTGCGCGGCCAGCGCGCGCGCGATGCCGAGCCCGATGCCCGAGCCACCGCCCGTCACCAGGGCCGCACGGCCGGCGAGCAGGTCCGGCCGCAGCAAGCCGTTCACGGCTCGGGCTCCTCGGGGGCCGTCGAGCCCGTGCGCGCGCGACGGCGCGCCTCGCGCCGGACGACGTGGGCCGCGCGGGCGTATTGCGTTCGTGGCGCGGGCCGCCGTCCAGGCATTGGACGCTGCTCGGCGTGGTGCTCTTCGTACCGGCCCGGCTCGTGACCGAGCTCGAAGATGGCGATCTCGCGTCGCGCCCGCTCGCCGAGGCGCAGCGGCATCACGGCGGCGCCCACTCCCGCGCCGACGTAGACGGCACCCTCGCCGGGCCGTTCGGGCCGTCTTCGTCCGTATAGGCCGTGCACGTAGCGATGCCCGGCGACGCGGCCGACCAGCTGTTCGTGTAGCCGCGCGAGCGTGACCTGACCGGCGTGGGTGTGCCCCGAGAGCACGAGCGGAACCCCCGCGGCCCACAGGCCATCCGCTTCCTCCGCAATGTGACTGAGACCGATCGTGGCCAGATCGCGTCGCAGACCGCGGACCGCGCGCGGGCGCCACGCGTGGCCCGTGTACGCATCGTCCAGGCCGACGATCTGTAGCCGTTCGTGATGCAGCTCGACCACGGTGTGTGCGTTGTCGAGCACCTCGGCGCCCGCGCGGCGAAGCGACCGACGCACCGCGGAAGCCCCCGACCAGTGGTCGTGATTGCCGAGCACGGCGAAGACGGGCGCGCGGAAGCCGCGGACCACCTCTTCGAGGTCCGCCAGATAGAGCTGGCTGTGACAGACGAAATCACCCGTGAGCACCACGAGATCCGGATTTGCCGCGTTCGTCAGCTCGACCGCGGCAAACTGGACGGCCAGCGGTGTGACGGCTCCGACGTGCAGGTCCGTGAGGTGGGCGACCCGCAGGTGCCCGACCTTGCCGAGATGATCGAGGGGACCCGCAAACCGTCGGATCGCGAACGAGCGTCGTGGGTCGCGCCGCTGGTGTACGAGTCGCGCGCCGACCGCCCAGCGCTCGGCGAGTGCGTCGAGGTCCGGGGTCGCGTGCCGCACCGTGCCCGTCACGATACGTCCGGCCGACGAGGCCGACCAGCCGGAAGGGGTGCGCGCCGTGGGGGACCGAGCCGACGTCCCGGTGTGAGGGTCACGGACTTGGTCGCGCGCCCAGGTCGATGATCACGACGCCTCGATCCTTCTCCTCGTCGTCGTATCGCGACGAGTCGGGACGCGGAGGCGGACCGGGCAGCGGGAGCTCGAGCACGGGCTGAGGCTCACGCCGGCGCGCCTCTTCTTCTTCGCGCTTGCGGATTTGCTCGATGATGAACGGCGGCAGCACGGCGCGTCCCGCGATGCCCGCCGGGCCCAGGCGCTCCAGCGAGCACCTTCGAAAGCCACTATAGCAATCCGCCCGGTCGTGACAAGCTCGGTACGATGGCCCGTTTCGACGCGGGGTCCCGGTGGCGCTCGAGACTCCGTGGCGTCCTGCCGTGCGCCCTGCTCCTCGCGATGGCCGCACCGCGGTCCGCACGCGCGAACGACGACTTCGACCCGAGGGGCCGGGGTTGGAACGGGCTCTCGGAGCTCGTCTCGCTGGCGGCGGACGCCGGAGTCAGGCTCCGGATCGCCGAACGCAGGCTCGACGTGGGCACGCTCGAGGCCGACGACGGTCTGTTTGTGGTCCATCCGCGCCGGCGACTTCCGGTCGGTGCGCTCGACGCCATGCTGCGCGCAGGGGGTCGAATCGTGCTCGCCGACGATTTCGGCCGCGGAGACGCGCTGCTCGCGCGCTACCGCATCGAGCGCGGGCGCCCTCGCGGTGCGCGGGCCCTGCGCCTGCGGGACCGGCCCGCCCTGTTGCTCGCGCAGCCGACGGGCCGCAGCCCGCTGACGGACGGCGTCCGAGTCGGAGTGCTCACAAATCGTCCGGCCGTCGTGCGCCATCGGGCGCTTCGTCCGCTGCTGCGGCTCGAGGCCGACGAGGGCGTTCTGCTGACCGGATCGGTGGGACGAGGCCGGCTCGCGGTGCTTTCCGATCCGAGCGTGCTGGTCAACGGCATGCTCGCGCTCTCGGACAACCGTCGGCTGGCGCGCGCGCTACTGGCGTGGGCGGGGGCCGGATCGGGTCGCGTCGTTCTCGCCCCCCCCAACGCGACGATTCACGGTCGATTCGGCGAGCCCGGAGCGCCGCTGCCGCCCGACGCGATCGGCGCCTGGCTCGACGAGCTGTCGCGCGCGACGCCACCGGCCGGAGCGATGCAGGCCCTGGCCGCAGTCGTGGCCATTCTCGCACTGCTCGTGGCCGCGGGCTCTCTGTCGCGTCGCTCGCCGTACCGCGCCGAGGCGCTGCTGCCGCCCGCAGCCGGTGGCGGGGGCATCGGCGGTCGCTGGGAGGCGCTCGTTCGATGGCGCGGTTCGTGGCTCGGTCCGCTGCTGCTGTATCGCCACGAGCTGGAAGCCGAGATCGCGCGACGCATCGGACGTGCTGGTGGGCGCTGGACCCTTCGGGATCTCGTCGAGGCTCTGCGGGCGCGGGGCGACGAGGCGCTCGCGTCGCAGGGGCGTGCCCTGTGGCTGTGGCTGGACGAGCTCGAGCGGGCGCAGGATCTGCCTCCCGGCGCGCCTTGGGTGGGTCGTCGGGCGTTCGCACGCGCGGTCGCGCTGGGAGAGCGTATCCTCCGGTGTCTGGGAGAGTCTCCGTGAGGGTTCATGCGATCGCGGCCAGCGAGGTCGCCTGGGCCGCCGAGCGCGCGCGCGCCGTTGTCGACGAGGTGCAAGCGGTGTACGTGGGCCCGCGCGAGGTGCCCGAGCTGCTCCTGGTGGCATTGCTCGCGGGGGGCCACGTGCTGCTCGAGGGCGTGCCGGGCGTCGCCAAGACGACCCTCGTCAAGGCGTTCGCGGCGACGCTCGGTTGCTCCTTCCGCCGCATTCAGTTCACGCCGGACCTGATGCCCGCGGACATCACCGGGACGTACGTGCTCTCGCCGCGTGACGGGACCTTCCGGCTGCACGAGGGGCCCATCTTCGCGCAGGTGGTGCTCGGCGACGAGATCAACCGCGCGCCCGCCAAGACGCAGTCGGCGTTGCTCGAGGCAATGCAGGAGCGACAGGTCACCATCGAGGGGCAGACGCGCCCGTTGCCCGAGCCGTTTCTCGTGCTCGCGACGCAGAACCCGGTGGAGCAGGCCGGCACCTATCCGCTGCCCGAGGCGCAGATCGACCGGTTCCTGGTGCGCGTGCTGGTCGGCTATCCGAGCGAGCGGGACGAGCGCGGCATCCTCGAGCGGTTCCTGGGCGAGCCCCCCCGCGCGCGGCAGGTGCTCGACCCCGAGGAGGTCGTGCGCATGCAGGCCCTGGTCCGCGGCGTCCACGTCGAGAGCGAGATTCTCGACTACGTCGTGCGCCTGGCGGCGTGGACGCGGCGGCAGCCGCGCGTGCTGCTCGGAGCCTCGCCGCGCGCCTCGCTCGGTCTTCTGTCCGCGGCGCGCGCGCGTGCCCTGTGCTCCGGTCGGCAGTACGCGTTGCCCGACGACGTCAAGGCCCTGGCCGTGCCGGTGCTCGCGCATCGCCTCGTGCTCGCGCCCGACGCGGAAATGGAGGGGACGCGGCCCGAGGCGCTCGTCGCGCAGGCCCTGGGCGAGGTCGGCCACCGGCGCGAGCCGCGCTAGGCCGTGCTGCCGCTGCCGACGTGGCCGACCGTGCTCGCGAGCGCAGGCGCGGCGATCTGGATCGCGCTCGGGATCGCCGCGCTGGATGCGGTGCTCGTGGCGGCCGGCGGCTGCGTGCTGCTGGGGCTCGTGCTGGCGTTTGCCGCGAGCGTGCCGCTCGGGCGCAGGGTGCGCACGCGCCGCCTCGAGCTGGCCTGGTGGCTTTCGGGCGGCTCGTCGGGCGAGGGCACGGTGATTGTGCCCGGTACGCCGTTCGAGATCCGTTGCTATGTGCGTCACGTCGACGCACGCACGCTGCGGCTGCGGGAGCTGGTGCCGTTGACCGACGGTGCGCATGGAGCGCTCGAGGAGGGCGCGACGCCCACGGCGTCGGACGTGCTTGAGGTACCGCCGGGCACCCGCGTCGAGTTCGGTCTGCGGCTGCTCGCGCCGGCCGTGGGGCGGGTGGTGGTGCACGGCTTGGCGAGCCGGCTGCTCGGACCGCTCGGTCTGTTTGAGGTGCCGCTGTATTTCCCCAACCCGATCGTCGTGCGCGTGCTTCCGCGTGCTGCGCGGCTGGGGACGACCGGCCCGGCGCGCGTCGCGGTCGAGCGTGCCGGGCTGTCGGGCGTGCGACGCCGCGGCGAGGGAACGGAGCTGCACGAGTTGCGCGAGCACCGGCCCGGTGATCCGTTCCGAGCGATCGCCTGGAAGGCGAGCGCGCGTCGCGGGCGTCTCGTCGTGCGCGAGCTCGAGCAGGAAATCCAGCGGACGCACGTCGCCGTGCTCGACGTCAGCGGCACCATGCGCGGGGGTCCGCCGGGCCGACGCAAGCTGGACGTGGCCATCGACGCGGTGGCGACCGACGCCCGTCGGGTGCTGGAGCAGGGCGACCGTTTCGGATTGTGGTGCGTCGACGGGCGCGTCACGGCCCACGTGGTGCCGCGGGAGGGTCCGGGACAGTTGCCCCGCGTGTGGGACGCGCTGCTGTCGGTGACGGCGGTCGTCGATGCGGACCTGACCGACGTCGATGACGACGCACTCGTCGAGATCGTCGCTCGCTACGTGCGGACGCAGGACGGTGTCGAAATCGCCCGCCACGGTCGCCCGCCGCGCCTCGACGTCGAGGCGCTGCTCAGCCACGTCCGACGCGTGCTCGGGTCCGGCCGTGCGGACGGCATCGTCGCCCCAACGCCACAGTCGGCGCTGCTGCGGCGTTACTGCCAGCAGCGCGCGATCGCGCTGTCGCCCCGACCGGAGCCGGGTGCCGGCGTCAAGGCGCGTGGCTTTGCCGACGCCATGCGCGCGATCGTCGCGCGTTCTTCGGAGCCGGTCGAGGTGACGCTCGTGACGGACTTCGACGCGATGGACGATCTGGAGCCGCTGCTCGCGGCGGTTCGACTCGCTCGAGCCCGAGCCCACCGCGTCCGGTGCGTCGCGATCGACGGACGCGGGCTGCTGCCGCTGCCGCGCGACGAGCACGAGCGGGCGCTCGCGGTGGTGCTCGGCCACGGCGAGGTGCGCCGACTGTCCCGCGCGCGCGCGCAGTTCGGAGCGCTGGGGGTACCCGTCGTCACGCTCGGAAGTCTCGCGCGGGACTCGTGGATGCCGCCGCGGTCGCGCACCGCGCAGGCCGTGGCGTGAGCGGCTGCCCGTACGACGCGCGCGACGCGCGCCGATGCGTTCGCGACGATTCGGTCAGTGGATTCGAGGATCCGCGCGCCGTGTTGCGACGGTACGGCCTGCGCCCGCGTCGCGCGCTCTCCCAGTGTCTGCTCGTGCGGCCCTCGGTGCATGCGGCAATCGCGCGAGCCGTGGGAGCCGGTCCGGGCGTACGCGTCTGCGAGATCGGGGCGGGCGTCGGGACGCTGACGGGTGTCCTGCTCGCGACCGGTGCTCGCGTGGTCGCGGTCGAGAAGGATCCGGCGATGGTGGCGCTTCTCGAACGGGAGTGGGTTCCTCGCGCGGGCGGAGCCCTCCGGGTGCTCCAGGCCGATGCGACGCGGCTCGACCTGATGGCCCTGGCCGCGGAGCCTCCCGGGGGCCCGCTTCGCCTCGCGGGCAACCTGCCGTACCACGTAACGGGGCTGCTTCTGCGTCGCCTGTGCGAGCACGTCGGTGCGCTCGAGCGCGCCGTCGTGATGGTGCAGCGCGAGGTGCGGGACCGTCTGCTGGCGGCACCCGGCCAGCCGACGTGGGGCGCGCTCGGGGTCTTCGTGTCGGCCT